>JAVBOZ010000091.1:0-3058 GCA_031549985.1 Oscillospiraceae bacterium
AATCCCCTGAAAGCCCTATATAGCGGTTTTCAGGGAATTCTTCTTTTTTCGACTGGGGTCTTGTTTATGCGTCCAGCTCCGGGGCAGTGCACCCGACGACCAAAGCGCTGGTCTTGCCAATCGCCTCAAACACCGGGATTCGGCTGCCAAGCGCAGAATATGCCCGCGCCGTCTCAGCGGAGAACATGCCATCTTCTACGCGTCGGCTGGCCGCCAGTTCGTGCCCGATCAACACCCAGGTCGCGGTGTTTAAATGCCGGAACGCAGGCTTGGCCAGCGCGGGGCAGATGAAGGATTGGCGGGAGGTGTTGATGTCCTCGCCGCTGATCTGGAACAGTTCGTGCCGGGCACACAGCGCCATCACGCGCTCCAACTGGGCCATGGTGTTGCGGGAAGGCATATAAGTGACGGCGCGGAACCCGCATTGTTTCAGCCAGGCAAACAGTTCATCAAGATAGTCGTCCTCAAATTTTTGCGCCTTCTTGTCGCCGGTTACCGAATCGGTCACGTCGCCCAAATAGGCGTAGGCCGAAATCGCGCCAATGCTTTGCGTGAATTCGAGAAAGGCATTTACATCCGGGCATTCATCGGTCGCGTCAACGTAAAACCGGGACACAAGTGCGCTCTTAAGCACTCCAAGCACGTCATAGAGGTAATGCGGATTTTCTGCGTCCATCAAATACCCCAGCACTTTTTCCGGCACAGGCAGCGCCAGTTCCTCTTGCAAAAACGCAAGCGTACCCGCGCCCCGCCCATAGGCATCGATGATTTTGCGCGAAAGCCCACATAGAATATGCCGCTCGGTTACGCTGCCTCCATCCTGAAATTGTGACAGAGGCAAAATATCTCGTTCAAAGTCGAGGGCCAACCGCGAATCCTTCAAAATCGCATTCAAATTCTCGGTCATCCGGCGGTTTCGAAGGTTTCGCTGCTGACGGCAGGGCGCAAGAAACGCCTCGCATTCCCCCAGCTTCTGGTGCGGAATCCCATGTGCCGCTACATATGCCACGGAGGCCTGATCCGGATTGTTCAGCGTCTTCCCGTCAAAAGGCGTACCGCGCATGTTCACCCGCAGCTCAAAGCCGCAGGTGACGGGCATGCACAGTATACGTCCCGCTTCAATGAACTCAGGGCATCCGCCCACCGAGTCGTGATCCATGATTCCGGCAGTCGTCAGGCCCGCCTTGCGCGCGGTATAGGCTGCTGCGCAGGGCGAATAAGGGGAGAAGGAGTAAGTCGTATGGATATGGTTGTTGACATACCCGCCCGCCTGGGGCGCGGGCAGTGCGCCACGCTTCTCCAGCTCCGTCAATGCCCGCAGGGCTGCCAGCCGCTCGCTTTTTTCGGGATGATTGATCTTTGCTTCCAGGGCCGCGATTGCCTGTGCCATCGAAACTCCTCCATCAGTGCAGCATAGTCTGACCGCCCGTCACTGGGATCGCCTGGCCGGTCTCGTACTGCTGCTCCACCACGTAATATACCGCCCGGGCAACGTCGGTCACCGTGCAGCCCCGGCCCATGGGCACCTTTGCCTCATAGGCCCGCTTGACGTCCTGCGTCGTCTTTGCGCCGGGTACCTTGCCCGCCCGCAGGTATTGCACGAACAAGCCGTCTTCAGGGTCGCACCAGAGCGGTCCGTCCAAAAAGTTTCCGGGGCAGATGCTGTTGACCTTGACGCGATATTTTGCCAATTCCAGCGCAAAACTTTCGGTCAGTCCGATGCCGCCAAACTTGCTGCCCGCATAGGCGAAATTGCGCTCACTGCCCTTCAGTCCGGATTTTGAGTTGATCTGAATGATATCCGTCCAGCCGGGCAGGAAGCGGTTCTGTATTTTCATCATCGCCGACGCGTGTTTCGCGCAAAGAAAATAGGCAGTGTAATTTACCTGCGTGACCAATGTGAAGGTTGCCGCATCCATCTCTTCCAGCCCGCCGGAGCGAACGATCCCCGCGTTATTGATCAGGATATCCAGCCCGCCATAGGCCAGCACTACGGCGTCGAGCATCGCTTTGACCTGCGCCTCGTTGGTTACGTCCGCTTGCAGGGGCAGTGCGCACGCTTTCCCGAATTGCGCATTGATGCCTTGGGCAGCTTTTTGGGCTCCTTCGTCGTTCATGTCCGCGACGCCCACATAGGCACCCTGCGCGGCCATTTCCTGCGCGATGCCAAGGCCGAAGCCCTGCGCACCGCCGGTGATCAGGGCGATTTTGCCCGCCAACCGCTGTGCGCTGCCGCCGCTGAGGCTAACGCTTTTGCGGTAGCGTTCGACCTCCCAGTGATTGATCTCGTAGACCAGCTCATCACGCATCGGCTTCGCGCCGCCGAAGCTTTGGGCGTAGAGATGAATCTTCAAGGCGTCAAGAAAAATTTCGGCAGCAATGTCCGCCTCTTTTTTGCTTTTGCCGCAGGCGTAAAAGCCTGTGTCCCGCAGCCCAACAATTTTAGGTAGCCGACCGTTTTGTTGCTCATATGCCGCCGTCTTCTCTGCCAGCTCTGAGTATGCGCCTTCCAAATCAGAGCTATTGATGAAGACGGTTTCGTCTTGGCAATAGACCATGTGATCCGGCGTAAAGACAGGGCTGATCTGTGCGAAGGCCGCACCGTTGGCCGTTGCCCTTGCAATTTCCGCGTTCCTTTGGAACACGCAGACCCCGCCCCCCGCCGCCAACGCCCGGACGGCGGGCGCAAAGCTGACTGCCATTCGCGGGTCAAAGGCGCTTGCCGTGAAGTCTGGCGCGGCCGTGATCACCGTATCCAGCGTTGCGTTCATGTGGGCAACGGCGTCGTCGATCTCCGCGAGCGTCTGCCCGCCAATGAACACGCCGTGATTTTCCAAAAACAAGTAGTGCGCCGCCGCGCCGTTCGCCGCTTGGTATGCTTCAACGCGAGCCTGCACATCCCTTGCAAGCGTATAGCCTGGCATGATTTGTGGAATCCAGAGCGCATCGGTTGGAAACAGACGCGCGCACATCGCCGCGCCGTCTTTGCCACAGGTCATGCCGTTGACCTTGGGCGGATGGATGTGCAGCACATAAGCAAAGGGCAGGGTATTATGCA
>JAVBOZ010000032.1:0-11165 GCA_031549985.1 Oscillospiraceae bacterium
TCTCGCGCGGTCGCGGTTGAGCGTCCCGTCCGCCTTCGAATCAACGAAGTACTGCGAAGCGGTTCCCCTCGCCCTCAAATAGACGGTTTCCGGCGCATAAAACCGCGCTTCGGAACCTGACCCAGCCTTGACGTCCGTCTCCGCCCGAATGCCGGCCAAACCTGGCACGGCGAGCGCGGAGACGAGCATCAGCAACGCCAGCAAAAAGCCAAGGCCTCTGCGGGCAAACTTGCCGGTCGCCCTGATCGCGTCTGCTTCCGTTCTCATACAAACTCCTGCCTTCCTTTGACAAGTTGAGATAATGCGCCCCATGGCATTAGGGCAGTATCCAATGTGTATTATACATGGTTAAGCTACCCCTGTAAATATCAAAAAAGAAATATGAGCTAAAAATTTTACAAAGCAGACACAATTTCTTTCATTTTGCAATAGCATAGGTGTAAAATGACGTCTTTTTTAGCTATAGGGCAAAAATAAAATGGCAGGCACGGTAAAAACCTGTGCCTGCCAAGTGGCTGAGTTATTTGAACTTGCGCTTACGTGCGGCTTCCGATTTCTTCTTCTTCCGGACGGATGGCTTCTCGTAATGCTCTCTTTTACGCACCTCTTGAATGACTCCGTCGCGGGAGGTCTGTTTCTTAAACCGGCGGAGAGCACTATCCAGCGACTCGTTCTGCTTAACCGTAACCTGGCTCATCTAATTCCCTCCCCTCTTGCTGCAAGGAACCTGCGCTCCTATTACCTTATTATTATACCGGAGTAAAGCCGCTTTGTCAACCTTTTTTTGCGGAAGCGCAACTTGCGGTCAGATCAGCTTATTCAAAACGCAAATCGGCGATCGCGACTCCGCCCTCAATCGAAACGCCGCAGTTGTTCCATCCACAAGTGGTAATATAGTTCCGATCTCCATCCGCAACGATTTCACCCGCATGCACCGGCAGCGTTGCCACCACAAGCTCGTCGTGGTTTGCCCCTGTGTATTCACCGAAGCGAAGGGGATCGGAAGAGCAAAACACCAGGGTATTATGGTAACTCGCGCGCGAACAATTCGTATGCGTCGTGAAAAGATAGAACATGCCTTCGTATTCAAGCACAAACGGCGATTCGAACGCACCCCAGGGCGGGTTCATCGGCGCTTCATCTGTCGAGGTCAGCGCATACCCCGCAAACTGCCAGTCAACCAAATTATCGGATGTCAGCACCGAAATACAGCCACAGCCATCCTTCACACCGGTCGCGTACATAAACCAAAGCGAGCCGATCTGAACAACCATGCCCTCATGGCTTGTGATGCCGAAAAGATTCCACCTGCGCCGTGGTCTTTGATGATGCAATGATCATTCACGTAGTTCCCGTTTTTTTGAGGCCGGAACAACAGCCGCCACTCGCTGGTTATTTTTGGAATACGCGCCGCCGTCCTTGTTTAACTAAAAAGCCCCAAACCCGTTCCAAATCGGAAAAGGCTAGGGGCTGTGTGTACTATAGACTTGCTGGCAGTGCTCAGCCAACCTTGCCGGGGTTGATGCGGATGCCCGGGCCCATCGTGGCCGCGACGACGCAGGAGCGGATATACTGCCCTTTGGCGGCGGCGGGCTTCGCCTTGATGATGGCGTCCAGCAGCGTGCTGAGGTTTTCCTGCAGCTTCTCGACGCCGAAAGAGGCCTTGCCGATGGGGCAGTGGATGATGTTGGTCTTATCCAGGCGGTATTCGATCTTGCCTGCCTTGGCCTCGAGGACGGCCTGCGCCACGTTGGGGGTGACGGTGCCCGCCTTGGGGCTGGGCATCAGGCCGCGCGGGCCGAGCACCTTGCCAAGACGGCCGACCAGGCCCATCATGTTAGGAGTGGCAATGGCGACGTCAAAATCCATGAATCCCTCGCCCTGAATGCGGGCAACCAGGTCTTCCGCGCCGACAACTTCCGCGCCCGCCTCTTGGGCAGCCTTGGCGTCGTCGCCCTTGGCGAAGACGGCTACGCGCACCGAGCGGCCCGTGCCGTTGGGGAGAACCACCGCGCCGCGCACCTGCTGATCAGCGTGCCGGGAATCGACGCCCAGGCGCACATGCACCTCGACGGTCTCGTCAAACTTCGCCTTTGCTGTCTGGATGGCAGTGGCCAGCGCTTCGTCGGGATCGTAAAGCTTGGCGCGATCCACCAGCTTCGCGGCCTCCATATATTTCTTTCCGTGTTTCATTATTAAGCAACCCCCTTCCCTTATTCCGTAACCGTAACGCCCATGCTCCGCGCCGTGCCCGCGACCATTCTGGCGGCGGCTTCGACGCTGGCGGCGTTAAGATCAGGCATCTTCTGTTCGGCGATCTGGCGCACCTGCGCCATGGTGATCGTGGCGACCTTCGTCTTGTTGGGGACGCCGGAGCCAGATTCGATCCCGCAGGCCTTTTTGATCAGGACGGCGGCAGGGGGAGTCTTTGTGATAAAGGAAAAGGTGCGGTCGGCATAGACCGTGATCACCACCGGGATGATCAGGCCAATGTCCGCCTTGGTGCGTTCGTTGAAATCTTTGGTAAACGCCATGATGTTGACGCCGTGCTGGCCCAACGCCGGGCCGACAGGGGGGGCGGGGGTAGCTTTGCCTGCGGGGATCTGCAACTTGACAAAGCCGACAACTTTCTGTGCCATTGCTTGTAACCTCCAAATATAAATGTGGTAGCTGGCGGCAAAGCGCTTTGGCTTCGCCTCCCACGCGCCTCGGGCGCATTGCAGTTTCTTTTTTTGGGAATGAAAAAAACTTTATTAATCGCGAGTTTGTCTGTAGTTGGGTCTACTCAAGGGGTTCGACCCACTCCATCGCAAGTTCGGTGATGGTCTCCTTGCCGAAAAGCGCCGTTATGGCGATCTTGACGGTGTTTTGCTCGGGATTGATGGATTCAACCCGCCCGGTGAAACCTTCGAAAGAAGGGTGAACAATGTTGACCATGTCGCCCACGCCGTAGCTGACTTCCACGCGGCGGCTGTCGACGCCCATCTCGATCACCTTATCCTCGTCCAGGGGAGCGGGGCGGTTATCCGGGCCGACAAAGCCGGTGACGCCGCGAATGTTGCGGACAACAAACCAGGATTCATCGCTGATTTTCGGCATGTCGTCCTGATCCATCTCAACGGCTATTTTGACAAACACATAGCCAGGGTAGAGCTTGCGCTCCACTTCTTTGCGCTTGCCACCCTCGGTGATCTCCACAACCGTTTCAGTCGGGATGTTCACGCCGAAGATCTGGTCTTGCATGCCCCGGTTTTCAACGATCTTTTCAATATTGGCCGCCACCTTGTTTTCGTAACCGGAATAGGTGTGGATGACGTACCAGCGCGCGTCGCGTTCCATAGCAAGTTCTCCTTACTCTAAGGCAGTGACGGGTGCCGTAGTCGTAGCGGCGGCGGGTGCGGTTGTTTCGGGCACGTTCGCGGGCAACGTACTTTGCACGGGCGTCACCGTCTGACTGGCGCTCTGGCTCGGCTTTGTATTCTCAGCCAAGCTGCGCAGTCCCTGCATGCCGTTGCTCAGGCCAAAGTCCAATATCCAGATCATGGCGCCGATGATCAATACGGTCATCAGAACGATGCCCGTATTTTTCAGCACGGTACGCCCGTTCGGCCAAACGATCTTTTTCAGCTCGCCCCGGAAATCCTTCCAGAACTTCTTGAACTTATCGAACCCCGACTTAAAAGCTTCGCCCGCAGGCTTCTTGTCTTTCTTGCCGCTCTGCTTTTCGCCGGCCTTTTCGGCGCGTTTGATCTTTGCCTTCGCGTCGTTGCTGGCGGCGGTCTTCTTGTCCTGGGAGGAATCTTTTTCCTTCTTACTCATCGTTTTTCCTCCTTACTTCGTCTCGCGGTGAGCGGTGTGCTTTCTGCAAAACCTGCAATACTTTTTCAGCTCCAACCGTTCCGGCGTATTCTTCTTGTCCTTCTTCGTGTTGTAGTTGCGCTGCTTGCATTCGGTGCAGGCAAGGGTAATTTTGACTCGCATAGCGGTGTGCCTCCTTAACAGTAGCGGTATTCTTAACCTCCCTCGCGGCGGCGGCGAACCCCTGTGTCGCGCACAAAAAAAGAACCCCCCGCCAGAGGTATGGAAATTATACCACGGTGGCGGGGACATTGTCAAGAATTATTTTTTTGAGTTATGCGTGAATTGCGCGCGCTGCCAAACGCAGCAGTCGGCGGGTCGCTATTCCGCTTCAATCGCAAGCTCATCGGCTTCGCGGCGTCGGCGCTGCAATTCAGCCAGCACTTCCTTATATTTTTCCGGCGTAAGCGCGTATTTCCAGGTCGGGATCACGGCCAGCAGGTTGGCAACGGCAGGAAGGATGGAGACGCAGAAGAACATCATTGTGAAGAACCCATAGACCTGATCCGGGTTCAGGCTGCCATAAACCTCGCCGTTCTTGATCATCTCATAGAACGGCTCGGTGTTGCCTTTTTCCATGACCTCGCGCGGCACCTGCTTTACACTTTCGTCCGCGATCAGGGCGTTGAGGATTTCAATATTCTTGTCGGAAAACCCGACGAACCCGCACAGCACTGCATAGATGATGTTGGATATGCCTGTGCCGATTTTGACCATGAACGTCTGGCCAGAGAAGAATACGGCGTCCGGACGCACATGGCTGGTGTAGTCCTCATAATCCACCGCATCTGCAATCATCGCCGTTTGCAGCGTGTTAAAGATGCCCATGCAGACGCCCTTCAAGGTAAACATCAGGATGGCCGGTATAAGCAGCGCGGGGGTCGTCAGGCCACCGGAGACCTTGGTCGAAATCAAATATAGCACAAAGACGAAAAGGTTCGGCGCGATTTCAAGCAGGTTTGAGGCGTTGTAAAGATTCTTCTTGGTGAACCTGTCAAGGAGCTTGGGCACCATAGCCGACGCGCCAAACATGCCCAGGAACAGCCCGCCGCCAATCAGCGCAATGTAAAGCATCGCCTTGCCCGGGTCTTTGTTGGAAAAATAAAAGGTAACCAGCGTCAGCGCCAAAAGCATAGTCAGGCCGCGCGGCGCGCTGAGTACACCGGAAAGCAGAAGCTGGCGGAAGGGCTTGTTGCGCCACATCATACCAAAATTTTCGAAAATCTTGTTCTCTTTTACGGAGGGCTTGATTTTTTCGCGCACAAAGATGCCGGTCAGCTGGAAAGTGATCACACCCACAATGGTAAAACCCAAAGCTGTCAGAATGAACCCAAGCTTTTCGGCGTCCGCAGGGGTTTTGTTCAGGGCCACTTCCAGCTTTTCCGAAACAGCCAGTGCCACCGGTTGAAAGGCCAGCACCGCGACACCCGCACCGATGCCCGCCGCGATGCGTGCCGCCGCCTGTAATTTTTGGCGTTGTTTTTCGTCTTCGGTCATCAAAGCCGAAATGCCCCAGAGCGGGATATCGCCTGTTGTATATACAAGATCCCAAATGACGAACGCCCCGCAGGCCCAGGCAACGACAAGCACGTTCTTCATTGCCGTGGTGGAAAGCCCGGGGTTAAACGTT
The DNA here is from genome assembly GCA_031549985.1 of Oscillospiraceae bacterium. Lineage (GTDB taxonomy): Bacteria > Bacillota > Clostridia > Oscillospirales > Acutalibacteraceae > WRMQ01. The sequence continues at coordinate 5,489 of JAVBOZ010000032.1, forward strand.
GGCGAAAGGAAGCATAGCATCGTGACGACACCCGTAACCACGGGGGCGAACAGCAGATATGGGCGGCATTTGCCCCAGCGGCTGCGCGTCCTATCGACAATCGTGCCCATGATTGGGTCGTTGATCGCGTCCCAGATCTGCGCAATTACGAGGACTGTGCCGACAAGGCCCATCGGAATCAGCAGCACGCTTTGCATGTAATAGGAGGTAAAGACCGTCATGATATTGAAAAGTATGTTTTGCCCAAATAGCCCTGTCATGTACATGTTGCGCTCGCGCGGAGTGTAGGTCTTCAGTTGCAGCGGATTCGCCATGCTTGCTGTCCCCTTTTTTGTGTTTTTTTGACATAAGGCATTATACCATAATATATGGAGCAATAGCAAGAAGTATTATCTGGCGTGCCCAATACGCTGCTAATACTATTTTTCGTTAGAAGAGTAGACAAAAAGAGAGATACACATCATCGTTTCGTTGCCTGCGGGCGGCCTGACGCCGCCCCTACGCAGGTGCGCGCCACGCACACGTCTCTGCGGCGGTTAGATCAGCATTGTAGGGGCGGCGTCAGGCCCCCTGCAAGTAAGCTGGTGCCTTTGTTCGCTCGTTTTATTGTTTGGCTGTTTTAGACGTTGGTATTGATGCGAAATTGCGGGCGAACACTGTTCGCCCCTACGGTTTGGCCGTTGCGTGCTTTTGTAGGGGAGCACAGTGTGCTCCCGTTGCCTCCTGTATCAATACGGTTGTCTAAAAGAGCCTATTGTTTTACCGAAGTTGTCGACAAAGAGCCTATTGTTTTACCGAGGAAGCGTATTAGAGGTGGGGTTTACTCCGACACCAAATCCGCCACCCTTTCGGCAGCCCTGCCATCCGGCTGCCCCAGATGAAAGCGCACAAATGCCTGCCGGAGTTCCCGCCCCGCATCCGGCGCATCAAGCGCGTCAAGCAGCGCCGGAAAATCATCGACAAGCGGCCCGGGCGGCAGCGCCCGCAGCTCTTTATAAAATCCGCGCGCATAATTATACCGGTCATAGTCAAAGGTATAGCAATAGATGGGTAAATCCAGCAGCGCGGCATCCAAGCTGAGGGAGCTGTAATCGGTCACCAGCGCGTCGCAAAGACGCAGCAGCGCCAGTGAATCGGGATGCTCCGTAACATCCAGCACACAGGCGGGCAACGCACCCGGATTGACGCGCACCTTGGGGTGCATCCGCAGCAACAGTGTTGCCTCACTGCCGAAACGCGCCGCAAAAGCCGCAAAGTCAAAGCGGCTGAGCAACGCCGCGTTTTCGGCGTTTTCATCCCGGATGGTAGGGGCATAAAGGATCAGCCGTTTGCCACGACATTCCGGATACCGCGCCTCAAACGCCGTGCGGAGCGCCGCGCGATCCATCGGAGCGCTCAGCGCGTCCAGCCTGGGGGAACCAAGAGGCAGTACGCGCCGCTCCGGTACGCCGAAGGCCTCGGCGTAGTAGGGAACGATGGCCTCCGATGCGCAGACTACGGCGGTGCAGCGCAGACAACCCCGGCGCACCCGTTCGGCCAGGCGCGGCTCCAGCGGCAGGCTCAGGCCAAAGCGCTTGAGCGCACCTTCGGCATGCCACAACTGGATCACCTTCGCCTTGCTTGAAAAAGGCAGGTCCGCCATGGGCATAAAGTTGTCGTTGAGCAGCACAGCCCCGGCCGTCGCCAGATGAAACGCCTGGCTGGTAAACAAGCGCAGAGGATGGCGCAGGGCATCATGCACCGGCAGGCAAACGATGCGCCAGCCGCCGCGCGCGGCCAGAACGTCCCGCACAGCGGCCAGCGAACCCAGTTCGCGATGCGGGGCCAGCAGCGCCACCTTGCGCGGCTGCAGAGGGAAGATTCGAAAAACACAAAACGACAGGGCAAAAAGGCGGTAAAACAGGGTTTTGATAATTGTGACCCCCTTGCGCATTTGTACACGAAAAACCCCGGCGTTGGCGTAACGTCGGGGTTTTATATCGGTTGATCAGGCGGTTGCCGCAACAATCGCCGCGAAATCCGCCGACTTGAGCGATGCGCCGCCGATCAGGCCGCCGTCAACGTCCGGCTGGGCCAGCAGCTCCGCCGCATTTGCCGCGTTCATGGAACCGCCGTATTGAATCACAACCGTATCGGCGACAGCTTGTCCGTAAAGCTCGGCCAACAGGTCGCGGATGCCCTTGTTGACCTCGTTCGCCTGTTCCGCCGTGGCGGTCAAACCGGTGCCGATGGCCCAGACCGGCTCATAGGCGATGATCACCCGGCGCAGTTCTTCCGCGCCTACGCCCGCCAGCGCGATCTTCGTCTGGCTGCGCACGACTTCCATTGTGATGTTTTGCTTGCGCTGTTCCAGGTATTCGCCGACGCAGAGGATCACTGTCAGGCCCGCATCAAGCGCGGCGCGTGTGCGCTGGGCGACGGTCTCGTTCGTGTCGCCAAAATAGCTGCGGCGTTCGCTGTGCCCGACGATGACGTATTCCACGCCGATGTCTTTCAGCATGGGGGCGGAAATTTCGCCCGTAAAAGCGCCGCTCGCCGCCCAGTGGCAGTTCTGCGCGCCGATTTTGATGTTGCTGCCTTTCGCTGCCTCCAGCGCCGCGCTCAGGTCGACGAACGGAACGCAAAACACCACATCGCAGGCGGCTCCGGCAACCAGGGGCTTGGTCTCCTCAATCAGCGCGGCGGCGGCGGCGGGGGTCATGTTCATCTTCCAGTTGCCGGCGATCACAGCCGGACGAAGGGATTTGTTCATTGGAAACAGTCCTTTCAAATATTTAGGATTGATTCGTTGGTCTTAGACGACCGTATCCTCAGCCAGCGCGGCTTTACGGGCGCGCAACTCGGCCTGAATCTCGTCCATGCGTTCCGGGTGCAAGCGGAATCTGCTCAAATACAGCAGCAGCGCAAGTACCAGCAGAATCGGGGGAAGTTGGTACAGCAAAGCCTTAATGCCCTTGATGGCCAGGGGGGTGACAACGCTCTTATACTGCCCGCCAAATTTTGTGATCCAGGCAGTGAGCGCCCCGGTAAGGTCGCCAAACGCCTTGGCCAGCTTGCTGAGCATCGTCAGGGTCGAAAAGATGATGCCCTCGTTGCGGGTGCCGGTGTTGTATTCGCCGTAGTCCACGGCGTCGGCCAGCATCACGCCCTGCATCACGCCCATGGAACCGTAGCCAATCTGGGCAAAAAATGCGCTTATAGTAAAGGGGATGAGTGCCCCCGGCGCGAAGCGATCCGCCGCCGCCATGGCGATATAGGCGACGCAGGGCACAAGGAAAGTTGAAAGGTATGTCCGTTTACGCCCAAAGGCGTATTCCTTGCCGCGTCGGCGGATGACCGCGCGGTTCAATATTGTGAAAGCGAAAATCCCGATCGCGCCCGCCGCGCCCATCAGGATATTGAAAAAGCCCTGGCTCGTGGTATCACGCAGCACCCAGAGAAAATAGTTATCCGCTCCGCCGTTCATGAGGTTGGCGGCCCAGTTAAAGAGGATCATCACGCCCACCGTGATCAGCGCCTGGTCGTTGTGGAGCAAAATGTTCGCGGCTTGCTTGAGGGTAAACTTTTCCTGATTCAGCTTTGGCGTGTCGTAACCCGGTTCCTTGACCACCGCTGCGGAATAAAGGGAGGTAATCAGGTACACAGCCGAGCTGACAACTGCATAAAAGAAGATGCCCTTTGCCATGGCTGGCGGTTCCTCGCCGCCGCCTACGGTTTGCAGAATCTTATTTTGGAACGCGCCGACAATACCCATCACGCCGGAAAAGACGCGCGGAATCATCGACAGTTGATCGCGCTCGTTTCTATTCATCGAAAGCGCGGGAATCATCGCGTAATACCCCACGTCAATCATCGTGTAGGTTATATCCCACAACACATAGAAGAACACGACCATAACCGCGAGAAACGTGCGGTTCAGCTGTGCGCCCGGCTCCCAGAGCATGCCGACGGTCACAAAGGCATTGGTGAGCGCACCCAGGGCGATCCAGGGGCGGAACTTGCCGTGTTTGCTGTGGGTGTTGTCAATGATGGTGCCCATCAGCAGATCGTTGACCCCATCCCAAAGGCGGCCGAAGAAATAGAGGACGGAAAGAAAACCCATGTGCATATGCAGCACATGCTGGTAAAAATAGTGGTTTTTGCCGGCGATGCCATAACTCAGCGATTTGCCCATCGCGCCGATGCCATAATTTATTTTAGTTGCCCAGGATAGTTTTTCCTCGGGTGGCGCCGTGAACCCTGCCTCTGTCTCTTGCATATTTTGGTCAGCCTTTCTGTTCGAAGTTTCGGCGAGGTTTTTGTATCAGAGCGCGATATCCTCTTTAGGTGCGAAATTGGAAGCAAAAGTCCAGACGTTCGCAACGCCTTGCCTGAGGCGGAATACGGAGAACATGTTAAAGAACTCCTCTTCGTTGGCGCAATTGGCCTTCCAGGCCTGCATAAACCGGCGGCTCGGATGGCTCGAAATTTCCTCTTTCAATGCCCTGTTGTCGCAGAGCTCCAGCGCGCCGCGAACGCGAACCTGCAAGTTTTGCTCCGCGCTATAGAAACAGAGCTGTACGTTCGGGTTCGCCATGATCTGCTGATAGACCTCTTTGAAGGGGCCGGTGTGGAAGACGATGCCTTCTTTGTCCGCCTTGAAAAGGAACATCGTGCGCACGCGGGCCGCTCCGCCCTCGACGGTCGCCAGGCTGAACGCGGGGTTGCTGTTCATGAACGCCAGAATCTCTTCTTTTTGCATAGGTATCCCCCTCCCTGCTGTTTGTACTAGTCTATCATATTGTTTGATTGATTGCAAGACATTTCAAAGCCCGCGCAGCGCGCCGCGTGTGAACACGCCCGGCGGCGGCCCGCCCTCGCGATAGGCCCGCAATACCTCTGCGCATTCCGCCGGGGATTCGACCGTGAACGAGAGCAGTAAAAAATCCAGCGGCAGATGGCGCAGCCGTTCCAGGCGATCGGCCAGCCAAAGCGGACGGGAGTTGAGCACCTCGGCGCAGCCGTTGCGATAGCGGATTGGGAAGCGCAGGCCTTTGCGGTCGGTCAGTTCGTCAGTGCCGCTCAGTGCGCGGCAAAGCATCAGCGAAAGGCGTCCATAGGCCAGAGCGCCAAGGCGGATCTGGGCGCTGTGCTCGGGCAGGCAGACGCACTCCGGGGACGTCATTGCCTCCGCAACGCCGAGAGCCGCCGCTGTATGCAAAGCCGCGCCGTTGCAGAGGTTCATCCCCTCCCCCGCAAGCGGGATCAGACCGGCCTCCAGCGCAAGAGCGATCCCGTCCGGTGTATGCGCCATGGCCTCTGTTATGCCGCAGGCCGCTGCTTCGCGCAATCGCGCGAGAATTTCCGGCCCCGCGCCAAAGATCGCGGCGGGGATCGTCACCGCCACAGGCATCCGTTTTGACCAATTCGCAAGCGTATCCGGCGGCGTTTCAACCGGCAGCAGGAGCTTGGCGGACCCAGGAAGCTCCTCCGGCAATTGCTGATGCGACTGAAATCGGAGATAAAGCGCGGGCATCCGCCCGGACGCGGAAGATTCCGCCATGGGGGACGCGGGCATGGGCGCATGGCCTGCTGTTTTCTTTGCATCACGCGCAGCGGCAACGACGCCTGCTTCCAGCGCCTCCAGTGCCTTGCGGCGCAGCGCCGAGATTTGCCCCAGCGGTAAAAACGCGCCCGC
>JAVBOZ010000155.1:0-4746 GCA_031549985.1 Oscillospiraceae bacterium
AATCCCACTCAAAAGGCAGACAGCGCCCATAATCACTGAAAGAAAAACAATCATAAACATGGTTAATTACCCTGCTTTGCTCATCCATATGAAAATCTTTCAAGTCATCTTCATTTACTGCTATCACATAATGCTTTTTCGGATCTATATTATCAGTGGTACAAGTATTATAAGGCTTTAATGTGCGCAACAATAAACGTGTTGGATTTCCCCAAACCACTATATCCCGATTATTTAGACACCGTTCTAAAACCTGTTCAATTTTAGTTTTCATAGGAATACCTCTCAGCCTATATAAATAATAACACGAATTTACCCTATTATTATATCACATATAATTATTAGCTCTTATCCAATGGGGTTTTAGGGGGCGCAGCTGCCCTAACAAGTGCCTTTGGATATCCAAAGGCGATGCTTGCTAGTATAGTGTATTTTAAGCACTCAAATTTCATGTTACCAGCCGAAAACAACAGCTTATCGTCATTGCGAGGAACGAAGCAATCCAGAAACACACATAAAAGACTGGATTGCCACGCTTCGCTCGCAATGACGGGGTTCTCTTTTTCGGCGGGTTATTTCCCTTGATTTTTCCCTCACCAGCTTTTGTGAACCCATAAAAACGCTATAACAAGTAATGCAATCCAACAACGAACTCGTTAGTGGAAAACCGCATGAAATCAGGGCTTTTGCGGTATGACATGGCAGGATATAACATTAAGGAACAAGCTGTAAAACGGAGTATTGGGAATATAAATTTTCTTCATCGTATAATATTAAATTCTCGTCATCAGCACCACGCACTCAACATGCCCCGTCCGGGGAAACATATCCACCGGCGTGGCCTCCTGCGCGGCGTATCCCAGTGTTTGCAGCAAAGCCAAATCGCGCGCCAGCGTCGCCGGGTCGCAGCTGATGTAGACGATCCGCCCAGGCCGCATGCCCGCGACGCGGCGCAGCAACGCGGCTTCGCAGCCCTTGCGCGGCGGATCAAGCAAAATCACGTCGGGCTGCCAGCCTTCGGCGGCCAACTGTGCGGCGGCCACTGCGGCGTCGGCGCAAATGAACCGCGCGCTGGCGAAGCCGTTGTTGACGGCGTTGCGCCGCGCGTCTTCCACCGCCTGCGGCACGCTTTCCACGCCGATCAGTTCTCCGCCGCCGCCCCGAAGCGCCAGCACGCTCAGCCCAACGGTGCCCGTGCCGCAATAGAGGTCGAGCACCCGTTCGCCCGCGCCCGCATATTCCGCTGCAGCGGTGTAAAGCCGCTCCGCCTGCGCGGGGTTGACCTGAAAGAACGAGAGCGGCGAAAGCGCGAAACACAGGCCGCAAAGGGTTTCAGTGATGTGCCCCGTGCCCCAGAGCAGGGTGCAGCGCGGCCCCAAGATGGTGTTGCCCGGCGCGGTATTATGGGTGAGCAATTTCCCTTCGACGGCGGCGTTTTCCCGCCGCAGCGCCGCTATCAATTGATCGGCGCGGGGGATGCCGCCGCCGTTGACCACCAGCGTAACAAGAATTCCCGAACCATCCCGGTTTTGCCTCAGATAGATTTGCCGCAACAGGCCCCTGTCGGTCCCTTCATCGTAGAGAGTACAGGCGGATTCTTCCGCCCAGGCGCAGACCGCCCGCCCCAGCCCGGCGAAACTTTCCGGCGCGAGCAGGCAATCACCGCAGGGGATCACCCGGTGGCTGTGGCGAGCAAAAAATCCGGCCTGTATTCGGCCATGCTCCAGCCGAAGGGGCATCATCGCCTTGTTGCGGTAGCGGTCGGGGTTCTGCGCGGCGACGATCGGGCGAAGGGGCAGCTGCATCCCGCCGATGCGTCGCAGGGTTTCGGCCAGTTCCCGCTGTTTCAGCTCCAGTTCGGCGGCGTAGCTGATATGCCGAAAAGCGCAGCCGCCACAACGTGGAAAAGCGGGGCAGCCGGGATCAATGCGCATTTCGCTGGGTTCGAGAATCTGCTGAAGCTTACCGAAGGCGCAGTTGCCCTTGGTCTTCAAAATCAGCGTCCGAACCCGGTCGCCGGTGCAGGCGGCGGGAATGAACACCGGCACGCCGTCACAGCGGGCGATGCCAGCCCCCTGCAGCGTCATGCCGGTGATTTCAGTTTCAATGCTGTCGTTTTTTTTCATAATTCAAAAAATGCCGCCGCTCATTCGGGTCCAATACGAAATGTCTGTAATCTAAAGTCTGGCAAGCGTCTCCGCCCGTTCGGGGCCGTTGGAGACCATCGTGATCGGTACGCCAAGCTCCTGCTCAATGAAATCCACGTAATCTTTGGCGGCCTGCGGCAGCGCCGCATAGTCACGGATGCCGCGAATGTCCTGCCCAAAGCCGGGGAAGGTCTTGAGCACTGGTTTTGCTTTTTCCAATCGCGGCGTGACAGGGAAATCCCGCGTCACCTTGCCGTCAATCTCGTAGCCGACGCAGACCTTGATCTCGTCCAAATAGCTGAGACAATCCAGCGCGCTGAGCGCCACCTGGGTTGCGCCCTGCACCGCGCAGCCATAACAGGCCGCGACGCAGTCGAGCCAACCCACCCGGCGGGGGCGGCCGGTCGTCGCGCCATATTCGCCCGCGTCGCCGCCATGCTTGCGCAGCTGCTCGGCCTCTTCGTCGAACAGTTCGCTGACGAACGCACCCGCGCCCACGGCGCTGGAATAAGCCTTAACCACGGCGATGATCTCCGTGATCGCCCAGGGCGGAATGCCCCCCGCGCCCACGGCGGCAAAGCCCGCAAGCGTGGAGGAGGAGGTCGTCATCGGATAAATACCTAGATCGGGGTCGCGCAGGGAGCCAAGCTGGCCCTCCAGCAGCACTTCGCGGCCGTCGCGCACGGCGTCACGCAAAAACGCGTCGGCGTCGCCCACAAAGGGTTCCAGCCACGCCTTATTGGCCAGCAACTCGTCAGCCAGCGCGTCGGGGTCAAGCAGGGGCTTGTGATAAATATGCTCAAGCATCAGGTTTTTGATTTCACAGATGTTGCGCAGCCGTTCGCGCAACTCCGCCTCATCAAAGATTTCGCAGACCTGAATGCCCGTTTTGGCGTATTTATCAGAATAAAACGGCGCGATGCCGCTCTTTGTCGAGCCAAATTGACGCGCACCCAAACGCTCTTCTTCATAGCAGTCGAAGAGCACGTGATAGGGCATCAGAATCTGTGCCCGGGCCGAGACCAGCAGCTTCGGCGCCGGGACGCCGCGCGCAAGCAGACCTTCGTATTCGTTTCTCAATTTGCCGATATCCAGCGCCACGCCGTTGGCGATGACGTTCGTGACGGTCTGGTGAAACACCCCGGAGGGCAGCAGGTGCAACGCAAATTTGCCGTAGTGGTTGATGATGGTGTGACCGGCGTTCGCGCCTCCTTGAAAGCGGACGACGACGTCCGCGCGTTCGGCGAGCATGTCGGTGGTTTTTCCCTTGCCCTCATCGCCCCAGCTGGAGCCGACAATAGCCTTGACCATGGTGCTTCCTCCTTTGTTATGCCTAAACGTCTTTTGGGGAATTTGGATTCCCCAAGTTTTAAGTATATAACATGGGGGGCAAAAAGTCAATGAACAGATTGTAAACCAAACATTTTTTGGCTGGACATAAATTCTCACCTTAAATTCCACAGTGGATGGCGCGGTCACTTTTCGGAGCCGTTGTCCTTGCGATCAGCATCCCCGCGTCCTTGGTAATGTCCAAATGTCCCTGCCGCGCTATGGCTTCGGCGATGAACCGTCGGAGTTGCGCAATTTTATCCTCCGTCAGCTTTTCCGCAATATTGCCCATCCCCCGGTGGGAAAGCACATAATCCACCAGAGGTTCAGCTTCAGTCACTTGCAGGCTGTCCGGATAGCGCCGCAAACTGACCTGCGCAAAATGCCGGCGCAAATGCTCCTCCCCGCTCTCCAGCCCGAAGGCCTCAAACAGGGCGTCCTGCCCGAAATCAATAGCCGGGTCAAACGTGCGCAGCAGCCCAAAGAACTCCATGAGATTCGAGCGTCCGAGGGTCGTCGCATAAAGCGCCCCGCCTGGACGCAGCACACGGACGATCTCCCGCAGCGCCTGCTCCAATTGCGGCACATGATAGAGCATGTGATTGGCGATCAAAACATCAAAAGAATTTTCCGGAAAAGGGATGGCCTGTGCATCAATCACGAGGTATTCCGAGATCCCCAAATGGCCGGTAACCTGCTTTGCCGCTGCCAGCATCCCCTCCGACGCGTCCGAAAGCACCAGCTGCAGCCCCTGCAAGCCACACGCGGCACCTCACATCGCGCCGCTGCCGCAGCCCAACTCCAAGAGCCGCTGCCCTGCGCAAAAATCATATTGCGCAAACACCCAATTCTGCCATCCCTGCGGATTGGTGCTGAAGCGGCGGTGCAATTCCGCGCGGGCGTTAAGGTTGCCTGCGTTGGTGTATTGTTGCATATATGTTGCCCTTTCAGTTTTCCTCTTTTGCCTGGCGCAAGCCTTCTTCTTCTTGGCTCATGTTGCGATGGTCCACGCCGTGTTTGTTGCGTACGCGAATCCTCTTGCAAACTTTCTTTGGCTGTTTCAATTATAGCAAAAATCTGCCATAAAAGCAATTTACAAATTTTACGACAGGTTTCGACAAATGTCTAAAGACTATAAAAAAGATATATTTCGCTTTCGGTGTCAGACTTGAAACTCTCGTAAAATTGTACTCGCTTCTGCCAATACTTATACAATTCGTTCCAATATCCATTTATCAGCTATATTTGCTGATTCTTCCGGTGTCATTTT
>JAVBOZ010000053.1:0-22040 GCA_031549985.1 Oscillospiraceae bacterium
CACTTGATTCTAATGTATAAATCACCTTTTCGTTCGCGGCGACTGAGGGGAGCCATAACACGGAAACAAGCAACGCCCCGGCAAGCAGGGTCACCAGCAAACGCTTGATGCGGTAGGTCTGTTACATACACAAATACCTCCCAAGGGCTTTGGGTTCAAACCCTTTCAACTTAGAGCGCGGTGTGTGCGGGGAAGCCGAAAGCTCCCCCGCACAACGTCAGTTCAAATTGCTCAGCCAACCGGGGGTGTAGGCTTACCAACCTTGACAATGCTGACATTCGGAGCCAACACATAGCTTGCCTGGTCAACAAACCTGGTGCCGAGAGTTTTAAATGCCGTTTGATCGTCGGCGGTCAACGTACTGCGGGTGTAGACATCCATCGCCAAGGTAACCGGGGAATATTCGCCCGCAGTTTGCGTACCGGTGCCGACATTCCATTTCTGGCCACTCAGCACCATGCCGAGATCGTTGATCTCAGAGGGTTCGAGGATGGTGCCGTTGCCGTTGGTGTCACCAAAATAGACTGACTTGAGCCTGAAGATTTCGGTGCCGTCCGCATCGTTAACGACCAGCGTCGCGCCGGTAAGGTACTTGCCCGCAGTGTTGGCGACCGGTGCAGCCGCCGTCCCGTTAATTACCTTATACGGAACCGGTTTGCCGCTGACGCCGAGAAGTGTGGGCTTGCTGATATCCAACCCATAAATGTAGCCGTCATAGAATTTGTTGCCTGCGGCGCCCAAGGTATCCTGCAGAACATATTCGCCCGTATTCAGGAACTCTTTCACGCTCTTGCCGGCAGCTATGGCCGTGGCTGCAACTGCGTTGTATGCGGCAAGGTCAGCCTTGATTCCTGAAGCAACGCCGCTCGCGTTGTAAACATAGGCGCCGGGGTTGGGAACAACGGCGACCATCAGCTTGCTAGCCTTGGTCAGTTTCGCGGCAAGCCCGTCGATATCGGCCTGCACATATTCCGCTTCCTGGGTCTCGTTGCCCTTGACTGTCGTCAAGAGTGTTGTGGCCTGCCCAAAGAGGTTCGTATAGTTTGTTTCGTAAGCGGGGACAAAGGCGCCCGTGTACTGTGTGAAGAGTTGCTGGAGTGTCTTATCGCCTTCGCTGGCAATCTTCTCCTTGGTAATCTTGTCATAGATCGTATCCAGCGCTGTCCAAATCAGGCCTGTGGGTTCTTCGTCCGCAACAGCGCCAATGATACGCTTATACGCATACACAAGTTCATCGCGAGCGCGGGTCAGCCTGCTCTGCGGAATGCGCTTAAGTTCAGGCATGTCAAAGGCCGTTACTTCAAGAGGTCCCCTGTCGGATGCAAATTCCGGGCTCTTGGGATCTGATTGCCCCATTTGGTACTCCTTTGTCCAATCTTCCCCCGCTCCCAGCGGAATATAGTCGCTGTATATCTTCTGAATGTTGTCATAGGCGCGCATCAGCGCACGAACGGGATCGCCTTCCAGAGCAATGTAGCCGCCCGCTCCATCCGAAACGGTCGTGGTATAATCGCCGGTGGCTGTATAACCGCCCGCCGCATCAAAGGCCGCCTTGAGCTGCGCAAAGGTAACGCCGCTATTGCCCAAAAGCTGGTTGCTGAGCAGCCAATTCATCTGATATTCCATTGCGTGCTGATATGCCGCTGTCGGCAAAAGCTGCCAGTTGTTATACTGATCATTCATGCTTGTATAAGGCAGTTCGACGCGGGAATCGCAAGTTTCTTTCAGCAGCGCTTCACAGTATTTGATCTCCATCTGGCTGGGCGGGTCTTCACCCTCCTCATTTCTGGCAATCAGCTCTTCAGCCATTGAGATCGCGGAAAGCGCCTTTTCAAAGCCGGTGGGAATAAAGTCGGACTTGGCGAAGTAGGTGTAGCTCGGATCCCAATAATCCAGGTAAACCAACTCTCCGTCTACTATTTTGGCGTTATCCTTGAGGCCGTAGACTTTTTGCAGCAGGGTCTTGAGCTGGTCTGTCGCACCGGTTGTGCTGACGCAGGCCTTAAGCTCCTCAATGTTATTTGAAAGTTGGGTCTGGAAGCTCTGCGCTGCGTCGGTCGCCAGGCTCTGGCTCTTGGGCTTAAACACTAGCCACGCAGCCTTGGAAAGGTTATCCATATACGTGTTGAACACAGTCGCGTTTGTATATTGCTCGGACTGTTCATCGCTGGCAATGGCCTTGTTCACCAGCGAAGTCAAACCATAGTCGTTCTCCACGACGAAGTTAATGATGCAGTTAAAGCCTTCCGCGTCGTCGCCGGCCATCGTCGGTCCAAAGTTCCCGGTTTTGCCCGCTTTTGTGCCGTCGCCGGCCAAATAAATATGGATGTAATAGTAACCGTCCTGCAGAAGATCGATCACCGGTGTATCCTTCAGGGCTGGATCAAGCAGTTCGAAGGGCTTCAATGTGGCCGAAGCGCCGTCGTTCTTGGTTGCCACCCTGGCCTCTTCAGAGGTTGGGTCGATGATGGTGATGTATTGCTTCAATTCCTGCGAAATGAAACCGCCGGAACCAAGCAGGTCATCCGCATAGGCTGTCTGATAATCCCCGTCCGGAAGGGCCCCGTTGTAGTAATAGTACGGATCAATCCCGACACTGGAATCCAGCGTATTCACCGGCGGCGCCGTCTGATTCCCGTTCGCGTCCATTTTCCCCATGTCGGCCGGTCGTGCGACAGTCACGCTGAGCGCGTCAACCAGTTGCCCCATGGTTGTATTTTGGTTAAAGAAACGGTAGGCCGGGTAGGTAATCGCGTTGGAATAGCCTTGCTCGGCTTTGGTCTCCGTACCGCCACCCATAACCATATCAAAGTAGCGCATACCCTCAACCACCGTTGGCTTTCGGGTGGTGTCATCGTTCACTGTCCAGACGTCCTGACCGCCAATAGTTTCCTTGCGCATCAAGTTGGTGTCCGGGTGGTTAATATCATACTGCGCCACAAACGTATAAAGGTGCGTTGTGAGTGTCGAAATAGTAGCGCCGCCCTGTACGCTCACGTTGTATGTCAGCGCAACCGTAACCAAACCGTTTGAAACCTCCGGAGGAAGGTTCAGCTTCAGATCGGCTTTTTGTCCCGCCGTCAGCGTTACAGGATTAGTGCTGAGCGACTGGTTGGTGGCAGCGTCCACAATATTCAGACCTGTCACATCTTTATAAATGCTCATGTTGCCGCTATACGCCTTCGAATAATTCACCTTGGCACTTTGCAGCCTATAAACGTACTTCGATTCCGCCTTCTTTTGCTGTTCCGGGTTGTAGTTCATTCCAGGCAAGCCAGCGCTATCATTCTCGACCGTAAAAGTATACGAAGACTGATAGGGGATCATGCGGGGCAAGGCGATTGCCGGTGCGCGGTAAGCAGCCATCTTGGTCTCGCTGATCAGCGGCAACGCCGTGGGAATCAGGCGATCACCCGCTTCGCCCAGACGAGCCAGCAGGTTGGTCACAAGGTCACCCAGGAACTGCTTCTTCTGCAGAATGTCTTCGAGGGTCTTGTAGCCGTTGGTCGGGTCGCGCATCGCGGCAGTGGAAACGTTGCCGCTCGCGCCGCCAAGCACCAGATCCAGCACATCCAGAATCAGCTTAATCAACACTTTCGCAACGGTGTTGTGCAAGGTGCCGGTGGTGTTTTTCGAGAATATCTCAAGTGCCTTGCTAATGCGGATCTGGTTGGGGTTCGCCGTATCGGCGGAACCCAGAAGCTGGCCAAGAATATCATCAATGATCAGTTCCTTCAGACCACGCTGCCCGGTGCCTCTGCCATAGTTTCCGGTGCCACCCAACCAGGAGGAATCGATCAGACCGAAGAAGATGTTCGTGAAGGTCTTCCATGCGTTTGTGGGTGTCGTTGCGGGCGTTGCGATAAGGGTCGGATTAATGACGCCGCCGTAATTGCCGACCACCCAGTTGGCGAGCTTGCCAATCACCTGGTCAAATGTATCGGCATAACGCAATGTATTGACTCCGGCCGCCGTTGCGGTCGCCTTCGGGGACGCTATGCCGCTGCGGTCGATGCCGGTCAAAACGTTGGTGTCCACCTCAAAATAAAGCAGCTTCACAAGATAATCGGCGAGGATCTCCAGCGTAGTGGCAAGATTATTCAGGTTCGTGGGGGTGTTGTAATAGGCTGTGGTAAGAGCATTGTAACGCTCAGGGACGGTGTCGCCCGCCTGCTCAATCAGCACAACGTTCAGCACCTCAGTCAGGGTGTCGATGACCTCGGCACCGATTTTCTCCGGCACATAAACATAATCCATCACCTGATTGACAATCGTCCGGGCCAGGTACGCGACAAAGGTCATCTCGCTCATCGCGTCGATTTCACTTGCGGGCTTGAACACCACGCCGGGGAAGATGTCGTTACCAAAATCCTTGATGAGAATCTTGCCAACGGCGATGATGTTGGGAACCAGCTTGTCATTCGTGCCGTTCTGCCAGGTGAGCCCGGGGTAGGTGATGACCCGCGTAATGAACAGCCCAAGAATGTTGTTGAGCTTGCTAAAGATCGTGTCATTACTGCCGATGCCCAACTCGGCCCATGTGGGAACCACAAAGTTCAAGTTCACGTAAGAGCCGAACCCGGAGGATGTCGCGGCATCCGCCAGCATCTCGCGCAGCATCGTATCCATCATCGGCGCGATTACTTCGGTATACGCCGGTTGCAGGATCTTATCAACGAGCTGATACATGCTGTCGGTTTCGATGTTGACTGAGCCGATGATCGCGCCCAGGTCAATCTCACTTTCGCCAACGGTAAGCTTTGTTTCGCCCAGCAAGGTTGGAAGCAGGCCCTGAATCATTGCGTCCAGCGTGGGGGCAGGGGTCGGCATCTCTTCTTCGCTCCCCATCTTCCAGACCATTTCCTTAACCATCTTGACCACGTCAAGCTCGCCGCCAAGCAACGTAGGCAGCAGCGGGCCGACAACGCTGCCCAGCGCATTATTGAGTTCTGTCCCTCCGGTGAGCGCCGCCGACACCAGCTTACCAAGCAGTTTTGGGTTGCTCCATTCGCTGCCGGACCGGTCGGGGTCAGAGAAGATTTTGAAAATCTGCCGTAGGACATAGGTATCGGCGTTGGTGCCGTGCGCGGCACTGCTGCGCCTGCAATCAGCCCTCTGCACATATTCCAGGTTCAACCCGCCATGGCCAAGGATCGGCACCAGGTTATAGACTGTTTGCAACAGGGTCCCCTGCAGCGTAGCCAAAGACGAAAAAGCCGCGTCAAGGCTGCGCAGATCCACGGTTCCGCTCAAAGGAAGGGGTATCCCTGCCTCTCCCACCAATTCTCCGATGTCAAGATAGATGGCGCTTTCAGCCAACATCTCGTCCACCATATCCAAGGCCAGCGTCGCATACTGATCGGTGCTGAGGATGATCTTGGATGTCTGGTCGTAGATCGCGTTAAGCGCATCCGTGGGCAGGGGCGCTTTTGCGTTTGTGCTGAACACCAGTGTGGTTGCCAGCATCATAAACGCCAGCAGGAAAGACAACACGCGTTTTGATTGTTTCAAAGTACTTACACCTCCATTTTATTGAAGCTCGACACAGAATAGCGTACTCGCCTGAACAGATTTCGCCGCTTCCTACCTCCCCTTCAGCCCCGGCAGGCAGAACCGCCAGCCAAAGGCACGATGTGAAAGTCCCCTTCCGGGGATAGAATAAGGACGCTCACGAAAGACAGGCTCCCCGGGCGGCGCTTTTCTGTCTGCAAATAGAGACAGAACGCCCTTGAGCCTACCCCTCAATGTTCAAATTAAATATACTCCACCAGAAGGAATTTGTCAATGGAATTTGTTACAGGAATTGTGATTTATACGTATTAACCAAATCAATACGGTCCAATCTGGTTAAAATGACCAGCGTATTAGCCCACTTCGCAGCCTGAGTAGTAATGCTTCACAATTTCTTTGTAGCTGCTGCCCTGGCGCGCCATGAAGTCCGCGCCATATTGGCTCATGCCCACGCCGTGGCCGTAACCAACCACCCGGACGGCAAAACCACTTTCTTTATATGTAACAGAAAAGTTGGCGCTGCGCAGGTGCAACAGTTCCCGCAGGCGCTGCCCGCTGAACGTCTTGCCACCCACCTGAATGGTCTTCACCGTCCCGGCGTCGGTGCTCTCGGCTTTGCCGAACCATTTGGCCGCGTCTTCCCCCCATTGGATATCCTCCTCCCCTTTGAAAGCCGTTTTGATTTCCGCCGGGGTAAAAACCGTCGTCTTTGCGTATTCGGGGCAAAGGCGGTCCCCCGGGCTGGCCACGCTGCGCAGGTAAGGGTAGTCCCCTCCCCAATACGCTTCGGCATCCTCTGTCAGACCGGAGCCATTGGAATGAAACGCCGCCAATATTGGCTCCCCCTGCCAGGTCACCTGCTGCCCTAGCACGGTACGCACCGCCTGTTCCAGTTTTTTTTCGAGGGTCTCATAATTATTCCCCCACTTTTCGCGCCGCTCTTTCGGCGAAAGATAAGCCTGGTCGGTATCGCCGGAGTCGCTCAGCGACTCCCTGCCCTGCACGATGCGGTAGCGCGCGTAAGTACAACAGGCCACCGCCTGCGCCTTGAGCGCTTCGATGTGGTACGACAGAGGCATTTCGGCCGCTACGCAGCCGCGTAGGTATTCCTCCAGGCCGATGGTCTCAATTTTCCCCGTAGCGCTGCGCATAACGGGAATGCTTTCAGGCGCTTCCTTTGCCCCCGCGTTGCCTGCGGGCGCCGCGCCGCCAGAGGGCGGAATCACAACCGCTGTCGGCGGGCCTCCCTGCGTCTTCGCCTGAAAGCCGAGCGCCGTCACTGGCAGAGCGACCATCATCAACAGCAGCAGCACAGCAAAAAAAACGTTCTGTTTCATTTGTCTCATCCAAAAATCATCCTTTCTGAATTTCGAAGAAATCCATGCGTGAAACGAAATCAGGCACAAATAGGGCATGAAACTTTATCTTTCACGCTAAAACCCCCATTTATAATGTATGTATAGGATATGGCATTTGCGGATTGCGCATTCCGCCAAATTTCATTTGACTTTTCCCCAGCCCAGATGTATAATCGTATGTATCAGAAAACCGACTGACGGAGATAAAGCATGCAACAACTACTAAACGAGCGACTTCCTGTTCTTTGCGCCCAGATGCGCGAACGCAATTCCATTGACCCCGCCGCCTACGCGGCCTACGATGTCAAGCGTGGGCTGCGCAACGCCGACGGCACGGGTGTAATGGCGGGTCTGACCAAAATATGCAGCGTTGACGGCTATTATATCAAGGACGGTGAACGCGTCGCGCAGGAAGGTAAGCTTTATTACAGGGGCATCGACATCATACAACTGGTTGACGGTGCGGCGGCTGAGCAGCGCTTCGGGTTTGAGGAGACGGCCTGGTTGCTGCTCTTCGGTTCCTTGCCGGGGAAGGCTGATCTGGAGCTGTTCCAAAGTCTTTTGGCCGACTGCCGTGAACTGCCCGACAGCTTCATCGAAGACGTTCTGATGAAGAGCCCTTCACCCGACATCATGAACAAACTCGCCCATTCGGTGCTCTCGCTTTACGCCACAGATCCGCAGGCGGACGACAACAGCCTCGAAAACGTGCTGCGCCAGTCGATCCAGCTGGTCGCCCAGCTGCCCGCCATCATGACCTATGCCTATCAAATCAAACGGCGGGCGTACTACAAGAAAAGCATGTACCTCCATCAAATAAAGCCGGAGCACTCGACGGCGGAGACCATTTTGCGCACCATCCGCTCGGATAAGACGTTTACGCGCGAAGAGGCCGCGCTGCTGGATATCTGCCTGACCCTGCATGCCGACCATGGCGGCGGAAACAACTCCACCTTTGCCACGCGCGTGCTGACCTCCAGCGGTACGGATACCTATTCCGCCCTCGCGGCGGCCATTGGCTCGCTCAAGGGCCCCAAGCACGGCGGCGCGAACCTCAAAGTCAGCCAGATGCTCCAATATATGTTGGAAGGCATCGCGGATATTACGGACGAAGGACAGGTCGCGGACTTTTTGAAGCTGCTGCTGCAAGGCAAAGCAGGCGACGGCTCCGGCCTGATCTACGGCATGGGGCACCCGATTTATACCGTTTCGGACCCCCGCGCGGTTGCACTGAAGGCCTACGCCCGTGATTTTTCGGAGCGCAGCGCCTACGGTGACCTGTTCCGCCTGCTTGAGCTGGTGGAGCGCCTGACGCCGGAGGTCTTTCTGCGGGTCAAGGGCAGCGACAAACCGATCTGTGCCAACATCGACCTGTATTCCGGCCTGCTATATAAGATGCTGGGCATTCCGGAGGATCTCTATACCTCGGTTTTTGCCCTGGCGCGAACGGCGGGCTGGTGCGCTCACCGGCTGGAGGAGCTGCAGACCGGCGGCAGGATTGTGCGCCCGGCATATAAGAGCGTCGCGCGCCGCGCAGAATACGTGCCGCTGGCGGAGCGGTAATCGAATGAATTATGAACAACTGACGTTGTGATTTGTATGAAGAACGGAGTGATGCCCATGCGGCAGTCCACTGAAAAGCGCGCTCGACCCGCGATCCTGTTCCCCATCTTCGCCGCCTGCGCGCTGGCGGGGCTGTTGCCCCTGCGCATCTGGCAGGAATTGACGCGCACGGATCCAAAAACCGGCTTTTGGGGGCAGCAGAGCCCGACGACGGGTGTCTGGGAAATCCTGCGGTTTAACGAGAGCCGCAGCATCCTCTTGCTCTATCTTGGGCTGGCGGCTCTGATCCTCGTGCCGCTGCTGGCCGGTTTTGCCCTGCGCAAGCGCAGCGTATTGGATTTCGGCCGCCGCCCCCGCAAGCTCGAAGGCACCGCTGCGCTCCTGCTTGGGGCAGCCATGGTGGTCGACGCCGTCGCGGCCCTGCGCTTTGCCATTGATGTTTACCTCGCCGTCAAGGAGGGGCGTTTTCTCAGCGGCATGGAACCCGTTACTCGGGAGCTCACCTTCGGCGTCATGCTGCAATATTACACCCGCACAGGCACGCTGGCCGCCGTAATGCAGGCATTTGCCGGTGCGGCCGGAGCGGTATTCTTACTCCAATTTGCCCTGCTTGACTGGTTCCCCGCCCGCAAGAAAGACCCGAGCCGCCTGCTGGCGCTCGCGCCGCTGGTCTGGACAATGTGCCGCGTGCTCCGCCGTTTTTCGCGCACGATCAGCTTTGTCCGGGTGCCCGACCTGCTGCTTGATCTGCTGATGTTGATCTGCCTGATGATCTTCTTCCTGGCCTTTGCCCAGTTGCTCAGCGGGATCGAGGGCGAGGGCAAGGAGTTCCGGCTCCCCGCCGCGGGCATCCCCGCCGCCGTGCTTTGCCTGTGCTGCTTCATTCCCCGCGTCGCGCTCTATTTCAAGACCGGCGGTTCTCTTCCCCAGGATGCCCTGATCGAATGGTGCGACCCCGCCGTAGCGCTCTTCATCGCCTGCTGCCTGGGCAGCCGCTTCCTCGTCTGCGCGCGCACGCCGGCAGTGGCCGCGCCGCAAAAGTCAACGGCTGCGGAAGAATCTCAGGAAGCTGAAACCGAAAAAGCGAATGCGGAGTAAGTAATGCTGTCATTTTCGAGTAACCTGCGCCTGGCGCTGATGCAACTGGTTGAACTTTACCTGATCGTCGGCGCGGGTGTGCTGGCGGAACGGGCCAAGTGGTTTCGCGAAAGCACCGCACGGCTGTGTTCCAATCTGCTGTTTTTCATCATTACGCCCTGCGTAATCGTCCGCTCTTTTCTCAGCATCAAATACAGCGACGAGACCCTGCGCGGCCTGCTGATTTCTGTGGGCTGCGGGGTCTTGCTGCATATTCTGGGCATTGCGTTGAGTGAACCTTTTTTTCGCGGCAAGGATGTGGAACACGAGAGCATACTCCACTTCGCTTCGGTCTACGGCAACTGCGGCTATATGGCTCTTCCGCTGGCGCGGGCCATGGTGGGGGAAATGGGCGTGTTTTATTGCTCCGCCGTGATCCTGACCTACCAGGTGTTTTCTTTTACCCACGGGGCTTTCACGATGTCCGGAGGTAAGGTGAGCCTTCGACGCAAAGCCAGCGTTATTGAGGCCCAAGCGTCTGATGAGGCCGCACCGAAATTCGCCTGGAAAAACCTGATCCTGAACGCGGGGGTGCTTTCGGTCGTGGCGGGTCTGCCGCTGTTCCTGATGCAGGTGCCCGTGCCGGGGTACATCACGCGTCCGCTCGACCTTGTCGCCGGAATGAATACGCCGCTGGCGATGCTGATGTTTGGTGCCTACCTTTCCCGAACGAAGTTCCACGGCTTCTTACAAAATAAAAAGATATTTTTGACCTACGCGCTAAAGCTACTTGTGCTCCCGGGCATCGTGATGGGGGTACTTTTGCTCTGCGATGTGCGGGGTGCGCTGCTTAACGCCCTGCTGATTTCCGCCAGCGCGCCCAGCGCCAACAATACGGTGGTTTTCGCGGCGAAATATGGGCGCGACCCCGGCTACGCCGCCCAGGTGGTCGGCTCGATTTCGCTGCTCTCGGTGCTGACAATGCCCCTCGTCATCGCGGTCGGGCTGTCGATTCACTAGGCTTTCCTTTCCAGAAATTAGAAAAAGCAAGGAGTGGCAAAAATAATCTTGACACCACCCGCATAAGTATGCATAATATAATTACACGGTGCTTTTTGTCAAAACATGCAGAAATATTTTCGTCGCGCGCACTTTTTCTATGATTTTGGCGAATGCACCAACGTTTTATATGCACGGCACAATAATTACAGTGGGAGGAATTACTTATGTTTTGTCCAAATTGCGGAGCGGATCTACCGGAAGGCGCAGCGTTCTGCGGCAATTGCAGCACAGCCCTCGGCGGCGTCGCCCCTGCCTCGCCCCCACCCGAAACGCAGCCTGCGGCTCAGGCTGAATTCCAGCCAGCCGCACAGCCAGCCGCCGAAACCCTTGGCGACCAGCTGAAAGACAAAGGCGGCGCGGCGCTCTCCAAGCTCAAAGGCGCAGGTTCCAAAAAACTGCTTATTCTGGTGGGCGCGGCGGCGGTTGCCCTGCTCGCGCTGATCATCCTCATCTGCGCCCTGGCCGGTTCCGGCGCGAAGGGGACGGCCAAGAAATGGCTGAAGGCCTATTACTCTTTTGACTATAGCAAAGCGATGAAATACGAGTACGTCGACGCCGAGAAATGGTTGGACGAAAACGGGGAAGATTTTGAGGACAAATACGACATCAGCAGCGCTCGCAAATTCGTCAATGACTATCAGCAGGATGTTACGGATTACGCCGAAGATAATCTGGGCAAGCGCATCAAAGTAACTAAACTGGATATCCGCGACACGAACACGCTTTCCAACAAGGATAGGGACGCGATGATCGACGACACCTTGGCCGCCGAGGCGGACACCTTAAAGTTTGATCCTGACGACGTAAAGAAGATCGTCGAAGTCAGCTTCCGGGTTGAAGTGGCAGGCAAGGACGACGACGAGACCACGAAGCTCGAGGTCGCTTTGGCCAAAGTGGGGGGCAAGTGGTATGTGCTCCAGAGCTCCCTTGACATGGCGTATGGCATCGCGTTCCTGCATGCCTTTGACTAATGGCCCACAAATCTCAAAGCCGGAACCGCTAGGTTCCGGCTTTGTGCATGGCTTGCGCCGCACATTTTGCTTGCCAAATCCCGCTTCCCATGGTATAGTTATAACAATAAGATGCCCGACATCTGTTTGCAAAGGAGAGCGCTTATGGCAAGCCGCAGCCGCAGAATCCCCGACCGCAGGTTATTTGTTCCGATCATTGCCACAGCCGCAGGACTCTTTGCGGTTTTGGCCGTCGTTCTGTATTTGCTGGCTTTCAACCTGGATAGCCGGGCAAAAAAGGGCGTCGAGGCGCTGATTTCGCATGACTACGACTCCCTGTTGGCCAGCTCGGGCCTCAAGTTTGCCGACGAAGGCGACTTTACCGCGCTGTTTCCGCCGCCCGTTGAGGAGCCGGAGTCGGAGGCAAAGATCAATGTGAAATTGCTTGAAAATGAAAAATTCAGCGGAGATATGCTTGCCGAACTTCTGCGCGCGGGCGATCCGGGGAAAAAGAAAGCGCATTTTCGCTACGATTGGGGCAAAATTGAAATGGCGGCCCAGGTAACGGCTCGCGTCGACTGGCAGGGCAGTGACGGCGCTGTTGAGAAAACAGTCTCATTCTTCATGGTTTCGCAGGGCGTCAAATGGTATCTTGCGCCCAAAACACCGGCAATGACGCAGGCTCTCGCAGCGCTGTTGAGCTTCGAGACGCTGGCTGAACATGACCTGGGAGGCGTCGCGCGCTGCGCGGGTTATGACCTCAAGCGCGCCTGCGCTGAAGACGCCGCGCTGCTCGCACTCGCGAAAACGAAGTTTGGTGCCGACAGCTACGACGCGCTTTTGAAAAATTACAGGGAACGGGGCCTCAAGGACTGGAAAGAGGCGCACGGCGAGACGATTCAGGCAAAGGCAAAGCTTCTTGAGATCGTGCCTATCGCCTTCGACGCCGCATCATATGCGCAGCTGGCGCCGTATCTGCGCTTTCCTTTGAACGCCGCAACCGAATTTGTAAAGGTAACCGCCGCGGTGGAGCTTGACGGAGACAAGGGCGAGACGGTTGAACAGAAAATGCAAATCCTCATGGCGGCGCACGGCACGGAGTGGTTCTTAATCCATGATATTCCGGCGGAGCTTTCGCAGCAAATTGCCGGGCAAGACGAAGGGAAGAATGCGCAATGAGAGCAACACAACGGGCGGTTCTGATCGCCGCAGCCATTGCTATGCTGGCGACACTTGCCAGCTGCAGCGGCCCGGAAGGCCCGGGCGGCGAAAATCCTGGTTTCACAACCAACACCGAAACCATCACCGTTGATGCCCCCCCGATCTTCCCGAGCGACACATCCTCCGCATGGTATCCGGCAAATTCGACCGAAACGCAAAGTGCGTGGGTGGTTTCCACCGAGGGGCCGACCAATCCCACGCAAACTTCAGCAAAACCGTCGAGCTCCGCAAACACGGCGATACCCAGCGCGGCAACAAAAGGCGCGCTGGGAAAATACAATTACGACTACGAGGGCATCCATCCCGCCGTCGCTGCCTATTCCGAGGCCACGTGGTATCTGCTGCTGGTTAACCGGGATTTTGCCCTGCCCGCCGGTTATCAGCCCAAGACCGCCGTCTGTCTGCCCGGCGTCTATAAAGAAAACCGGGAATTGGACGCGCGCGTCGCGCCGGAGTATAGACGGATGTACAACGCCGCGCTGAAGGACGGCGCGGAGCTGATCCCCTTTTCGGGCTACCGGCGCAGCAGCACGCAAAAGAACAATTTTGAGGACAAGATCGCCTATTACCGCAACCAGGGCTACAGCAACGCCGAAGCGGTCAACCTGGCCGCCAAGAGCATCCTGCCGCCCGGTTGCAGCGAACACGAGGCCGGTCTTTCCATGGATATCACTCGTCCCGGCGTCTGGGATACCCGCGTGGATTTCGAAGACACGAAGGAATTTGCCTGGCTGATGAAAAACGCGGCCGACTATGGCTTCATCCTGCGCTACCCAAAAGATAAGCGGGATATCACCAAGATCACCTATGAACCGTGGCACTGGCGCTATGTCGGCGCCGAGGCGGCCAGCGTAATCATGGGGCAAGGTCTCTGCCTGGAGGAATATCTGGCCAGCCGCTGATTGGTGAAAACATCCAAAAGTCCGTCGAATCGGCGCGCTCGCCCTATGTCGTTGGGCATATATCACAGATAATTCTGTCACTTGTTGGCGTTCCATGGACTTTTTGCTGTATGTTTTTGAGTTTAACTTGACATGCTCGCCGGTACATGTTAAAATGATAGGGCCGCCTATCTTTCCGAGCGGCAGTGTACACATGCGCCTCAAAATCACGGGGAATCGTTTCTAGTCGAAAGGCGAGGAATCGTATGAATATCTGCTACCTCATTGGCGCGGCTACCACAGCGGAAAAAATCATGCCGGATCCGGACGATTTTATGATCGCCGTAGACGGGGGATGCGACACGCTCCGCCGCTGGGGATTGACTCCGGATTTTGTCCTGGGCGATTTCGACTCCATACAGACCGGCTTGCCGGAAAATGTCCCCTGCAAACGTTACCCGAGGGAAAAAGGCGAATCCGACATGGAGCTCGCCCTTTGGGAAGGCCTGAGTCGGGGATATCGCAGGTTCGAACTCATCGGGGCAAGCGGCGGGCGGCCTGACCATACTTATGCCAACCTCCAATTGCTTGTGCAAGCGGCGGAACACGGTGCTTTCGCTGTGCTGCGCTTCCCCGGTTATGCCGTTGCCGCCCTGGTTTCGGGCGGATCGCTCCTGCTGCGGGGCAGCGGCACCGTCTCAGTCTTCGCGTTCGGAGGCGACGCCGAGGGCATCACGCTGCGCGGTATGAAATATCCCCTGGAGCGCGCGCGGCTCTCCTGCTGCGCTCCCCTTGGCCTGAGTAACGAGATTTCGCAGGCCGCGCCCGGGGCTCCCATTGGGGAGGTCTCAATGGAACACGGGGCGCTGCTGGTGTTTTGGGAATCTGAAAAAGCGATACCAATGGTCAATATATAATACGATTCCCTTAATCAAAATCGTTGCGTCTATGCGGCTGATATTCGCTAGTCTGCAGCAATTTCAATCAGGGAATCGTTTAATTGCGGAGGATTGCATGCGCTATTGTTTGATTGGCTGCGGAAGGGTCTCGCCGGAACATATCCGCGCAGCCCGGCAAAACGAACTTGAGATCGTTGGCATTTGTGACATCGACCCCGCGCAAAAAAATGAAAACCTTGCCTTCGCAGCCGACGCGCTGGAAGGCGTGCCCTTTTTCACCGACTATCGCGAAATGCTGCGCGAGGCACGGCCCGCGCTGGTCGCCATCGCCACCCCCAGCGGCCTGCACGCGGAAATGGCACTCGACTGCATCGCGGCGGGCTGCCACGTCATCATCGAAAAACCCATCGCCATGAACCTGCCCGACGCACGACGCATCCGCGAGGCGGCGGAGCGGCAGTGCGTTGTCGTCAGCAACAACCTGCAAAACCGCTTTAACCCTGCCGTGCAAGCGCTGCGCGGAGCGGTTGAGGCCGGTCGCTTCGGGCGAATCCTCAGCGCGACGCTGCACCTGCATTGGTGGCGCGGGGCTGACTATTACAACCAGGCCGCGTGGCGCGGCACGCGTGCGCTCGACGGCGGCGCAATGATGAACCAGAGCATCCATGGCATCGACCTGCTCAATTGGATGCTCGGCAGCTGCCCGGAGACTCTGACCGCGCTCAAAGGCACACTGCTGCATAAAATAGAATGCGAAGACATCGGCGTGGCCGCGCTGCGCTATCGGCACGGCGCGCTGGCAACGCTGGAGTGCATGACCGTCATGTATCCCGACGCGCAGGAGGAGACGCTCCTGATCAACGGAACGCACGGCTGCGTCCGCCTGGGCGGAACTGCCGGGCACGTCGTGGAGCGCTGGCGCTTCGCCGACGCCGCACCGGGCGAGGAAGCGGAGATGTTGCAACGTTTTGCCGAGAACCCGACGTCTGTCTACGGCCACGGGCACAGCCTGCTTTATGCCGATGTCTGCCAGGCGATCGCCGACGGAAAAGAGCCCCTAGTGGGCGCAGCGCAGGGCGAGAGCGCACTGGCCATTGTTTTAGCGGCCTATGAAAGCGCCGAAAGCGGAAAGCCGGTGCAATTTTAACCGGCTCTCCCAACACAATCGATTTTACGATTGGAATGACGAAGAAATTATGAACAAGCATAAAATCGGAGACTCAGCGCGAAGGATTGCCTGCCGGGGGATGGCGGCTGTTTTGGCCGTCACACTTCTGTTCGGTGGGTGCGCTGCGCAATTGCCGGCCACCGTCGCGGTTGACCAGGGCGGTGCCGTTCCAAGCGTGGATGCGTCTGGCGGCGGACCCCGTGTCGCCGCGTTGGTCTCGGCGGGTGCAAAGCCCATCGCAAGCTCCAACTATCTTTCGCTTTATTTGGATGAAGGCAGCAAGACCGTCATCATACAAAAATTTTCGGACACCGCCTTCAGCACCAATTGGTCCGTTCTGGGGCAGGATGCCCGTTATCCGAACGCCAACGCGGGCGCCTGCGCGGCCGAGATCACCGTGATCGTCAACGGCAAGCGCATCGTGCTGAATACGCAGGACCATTCCGTGGCATACGGCCGCGCACAGGCGCAGCGCATTGAAAACGGCGTCCGGGTACAGTATTTTCTTTTTCCCAACCGAGAGACAGCCGCGAAACGGGAGCCGGACAAGAGCGATGTTGCCTTCGTCGTTGGCATCAATTATACGCTGCACAACGGCAATTTCTATGTGGAGGCCGACTGGAGGAACCATTCAGGTAACCCTGACGCCTTCATTGAAAGCATCGGGCTGATGGAGCGCTTCGGTGCGCTACGGCAGCCCGGACCGGATGATTTTCTCCTTTTGCCCGACGGCAGCGGCGCGTTGCTTTACCCCGCGCGGCGGAGCGTCGCAACCGGTGCCGGAGAAGACAACGCTTTGCGTTTCCCAGTCTACGGCAACGATCCCGGCCTGACGCAGAGCCAAGCCCCGGATGGGGTGACGACCCAGGGCGCGGACGGCGCGCCTCTGGCGGCGAATCTGGCGGCGTTCGGAGCCTGCCAAGGTAAGGCCGCCTTTTTAGCCGTGATCGAGCGGGGCGCGGCCGTTGCGACTATCACTGCACAGCCGGCGATTGCCGGAGAGATTCTGCAGAGTTCCGTAGGCGCGCGCTTTCTGATCACTCCGACCACGCTGCCCGAAAGCGGAAAGGCTGCGGGGGCGAAAATTCTTCGCGCCGCAAAGAGCTACGGTGAAAACGCCAAAAAACCGAGCATCAAGCTCTGCTACCGCTTTTTCTTTGGCGATAACGCCACCTATTCCACCATGGCCGTGGCGTGCCGGGAAGAATTGATCAGCTGCAACCTGCTTTCCTCCACCAAAGTCGTGGATCACCCCGAAAAGGGACTGCCGCTCAACTTGACCGTGCTGGGCAGTGCGCCGGACGAAAAGGGGAATATCAAGGCACTCTCGCGCTTTGACGAAACCCTGGACGTGTTGAACCGCCTTTGGCGTGCAGGCATTGCCAATATTAACGTCCGCTATCTGGGTGCGCTTTCGGGCGGCCCGAAGCGTTCGGAGCCTGAAGTACTCTCTCCGCTGGCAAAGCTCAACGGCACCGCCGGATTGGAAGAATTGCAGCAGTTCTGCGCGACCAATACGCTCGACCTCTTTTTGGAGACCAATCTGCTGCCTCTGGGCGGCAAGCGCAAGGGGTTGCAGGCGCTGAATCTGGAGGGCAATCCCCTGCGCGTCGGCGCACAACAGGACTACCGCCCCTTGCAGCTAGGCGACGAAAGCGTGACACTGCGCAGCGTCAACCAGGTGGATAGCTCCGTGCGAGCCGTCCTCAAGCGGCTGGGCGAACTGAACGTTACCGGCCTTGCTGTTGGCGATTTGGGCCGTGTGCTATACTCTGACTATTCCGCAGGCGGAATCACGCGCGAGGAAGCCGCGCAATATCTGGTGCGGTATATGCCTCCCCTCTCGGCCCAATGGCGCATTTTGCTTGACACCGGGTATTTCCACATCATCCGCACCGCCGATGTTGTGGTCAACCTTCCGCTTGACACGCAGGTCAAAATGGCGACAGCCAACCGCTATGAGGCCATTCCCTTCCTGCAAATTCTGTTGCACGGCAGTATGGATTATTCGGGCACGCCGCTCAACCTGGCGAACGATCCGAAAGAGGCGTTCCTGCGCAGCATCGAATACGGCGCGTGTCCATCCTTCACCTGGTATTGCGCGAAAACCGATGCGCCTTCAGATGCGCAGTTGCACTTTACAGGCAAACAACAGGACATCGCCGCCAGCTATTACATCAAGGCCTCCAAGGCGTTGGGCGACCTGCGCGATGCGCGCATCCTGCGCCATTCTCGTCTGAAGGATCTGGCGGGCGATACCCAAGGCGTCACCGCGACTGAGTATGGCAACGACACGGTCATTTATGTTAACCACAACGACGTACCCATAAAGACCATCTCCGGGCTGACGATCCCGGCGAAAGACTTTGTGCGCATCGGGTGATGCGCCTGCCATTGGCAGAACAATATATATTATGAAATCAGTGGGGAGTGTTCGCTATCGCCGCGTCCGGAATCGGCGAGCTGCTGTGGCAGTTCGTATTAGAAGAAGAGTACACCGAAACCGCCGAAGCACAGGAGCTCTTTGAAGGGCACATCAATCACACCTACGTCGTCAACGCCAAGACAGCGCAGGGCGTGGAGCACAAATATCTTCTGCAGCGGATCAACACCTTCGTCTTTCAGAATCCGCTGGAATTGATGGAAAATATCGTCCATGTAACCGAATATGTGCGGCGGAAGCTGGCGGAACAGCCGGATGCGCCCAACGCGCAGACTACCCTGACCGTCTACCCGACCACCGCCGGCGCTTGGTTTTACGAGGCCCCGGACGGTGGCTGCTGGCGCTGCTACAATTACCTGGACGGCACCTATTCCCTTTTGACTGGCACCCCGCAGGACGCGTACCGCGCCGCGCGGGCCTTCGGAGCCTTTCAGCGGTTGATTGACGGCTTCCCCATCGAGCGGCTGCACGAAACCATTCCGCATTTTCACAATACACGCAAGCGCTTTGAGGCCCTGGAAGCCGCCATCGCCGCCGACACAGCGGGTCGCCGGAGCGAAGTGGAAACCGAAATCGCCTTTGCCCGCGCGCGGGAAGAGGATGCCTCGCGCCTGCTGCGCTTGCTGGAGGGTGGATCGCTGCCCCTTCGGGTGACGCACAACGACACGAAGCTCAACAATGTTCTTTTTGACTTGCAGAGCCATGAGCCTATTTGCGTGGTGGATCTTGACACGGTGATGCCCGGGCTTTCGCTCTATGATTTTGGCGATAGCCTGCGGTTCCTGGGCAATACTGCCGCCGAAGACGAACGGATACTCGCCAATGTGGGCTTTGATTTCCCCATTTTCGAGGCATATACCCGTGGATACCTGGAAGAAGCGGGCGCGGCGCTGACCGCGGAGGAAATCCGCTGGCTGCCGTTCTCAGTGAAACTGATGACCTACGAATGCGGCATGCGCTTTTTGACCGATTACCTCAACGGCGACGTGTATTTCCGCGTCCATTTGCCGGACGACAACCTGGCGCGCTGCCGTTCACAGTTCAGACTGGTGGAAAAAATTGAGGAAGCTCTGCCGAAGATGGAAGCGTTTGTTGCGAAAATCACGGCGAAGTGACCATCCACACACTTTTGCGGCGTCCCTGCCAAAGCGGGGACGCCGTTTTTCTCAATGCAACATAGTTCTCTTTTTAGGCTACTCTTCTAACGAAAAATAGTATTCATGAACCATTTGCTGTTGCGCCGCGACATATGGAGTGAAAGGAGGTTTTGGGATGGCGAACACATGGGACGACCACCGGGGCGCGGTGGAGCGCCTTGTCTATTGCAAAATCCCTTGGCAAGCGGATGCCGAGGACGTTTTGCAAGAAATTTGGCTATGCTCCTGGCAAAACCGAGCGCAGTTGACGGATATCGAAAAGCAAAAAGCTTGGCTGATCGGCATTGCCCGGCACAAGATCGCCGATTACTATCGCAAAATGGCGAAAGCGCCCGCGCTGCTGCCCGAAGACTGGGATGCGTCGACACCTGCGGATTCGTTCGTAGATGAAACGCTGGAAATCCTGCCTGCGCGGCACAGCGATTTGCTGAGGCGCACCTACCTTTGCGGTTACACGCTGCGCGAAATCGCCACGGAAGCAGGCGTTCCGCTGGGCACGGTTAAGAGCCGCCTCTACGCCGCCCGCGCAGCCTTTCGGCAAGAATATGAGAAAGGGGAGAAAACAATGAAGAAGCAATTTGCGAAAACAATGCCTGCCTACCGGATCACCGCCAGTGCGCTGCCGCCGTTTTCGGTTGACTGTGAAGAGCTTGGCGCTTGGTTTTTCCGCGCAAGGGAAGGCGAAACCTGCGATTGGGCCATCTATGACCTGCCGGGCATCGGCGGGCGCGAGGTTAGTCAGGCTGCGAACCTGGTGCATGTACGATACACCGGCAAAACGATTGTGCACGGCGTAGAAGGGCTGGCCTTTGAAGCGGAGGATACGTACACAGATGAGGATTTGACGATCCGACGCTGGTTCGCTGTGCAAAAGACTGATACACATGTGCGCTGGCTCGCGGAATCCCATGAGGCAGACGGCACAAAAAAAATTTCGACATTTTTGGATGACGACTTCCTGCGCAATTGGGGAAGCGGCACCGAAAATGTTGGCGACCTCATCCACCGCCCCGCAGAATCGCTGGATGGAAGATTCCAGATTCACATCTGCGGCAAAATCCATGAGACCATGCGCCTGCGCGCCTTTGGGAAACAAGACGAGAGGCGTTTTCATGACCGTTACCTGGATGCAGGCGGCCGAACAATCCTTTTCAGCGAGTTTGCGCGGCCCGAGGCATTGACTGAACGGGGATATACGGTGGATGAACGCGCTGAAACCGTGAAATACCAGGGCTTGACATATGTACACTGGTATGATTGCATACAGGATTTTGTTCTATAATTTCGAAGCAGTGCGCCCCCGCGAAAAAGCGGGGGCGCTAACCATCTGTTGCACTGTGAAAGAAAGACTACGCCAGGCGAATAAAGACAATACGAGAGGTTGCGTTCGCCGTGCTGGGCAATGTGATCGCGCCTTGTGCAGTGTTGCGCAAAGAAAGGACATTGCCCGCGCTGAGATTCGTTACGAAATCGCCGGAGAGGGTGTTGCCGTTCACGGCACCGCCTGTGGTTGACGAACTGACGGGAGCCCCATCGATATGCAGCGTAAGATACGATTCGGTCGACGAGCTGGTCAGGATAAAGACATAGTAGCCGATCCAATAGGTTCCGGAGTTCAAGACAGTGAACTCCGTCGGCGACGTCTGCTGAATATCGCTGCCCGCCAGGTACAGACTCGGGAAGTCGAGCGAACTGCCGGGTGCATAGAAACTTGCGTTAAAGTGGACGTAAACGCCGGGCGCAGCCGTGATGCTCGGCCCTGTTGCGCCGGTTGGGCCGGTGGCCCCTAGCCCGGTGGCACCGGTGGCTCCGGTGGCACCGGTGGCTCCGGTCGCCCCTGTTACACCCCTTGGCCCTACGAAGCAGGGCATACAGCTGTCGTTGCAGTTTCTGGAACAATTGTTCATATTCTAAAGCCTCCTAATATATGAAGCGCAACAAAAGAGCTGCGCGCGCGTCGTCATCCTTTTGAGAAAGGAACAATATATGATATGCCGCCTTCCATGCGCATGACACAGCGCGGAAGGCTCCATGACGGTACCGCAACCGCGCGTCGTTGTTCTTGGCACTGGATGCTTTATAACGCACCAATCTCCCACAGTTTCCGATATCAATTCCCGAAAAGGTGAATCTGATGTTGCAATCACGTCTGTTCCATGATACAATAGCGCCTAGCGGCTCGTTTGGCACATTGAAAAACCGTAGATTATTGAATATCCAAAAAAGTCGCGTTGGATTTAAGAAGGAGACCGCACGCTATGACGCAACGCTGGCAAAAGCAGACGACCATTTTCATTGCCGGGCAAACTGTGACGATGTTTGGCTCCATGTTGGTGCAGTTCGCTATCAGCTGGCACATCACCCTGAGCACCAAAAGCGGCATGATGCTGACAATCTCCACCCTCTGCGGGTTTTTGCCGCAGGTCCTGATCTCGCTGTTTGCGGGGGTGTGGGCGGACCGCTTCGACCGCAAGAAGATGATCATCCTCTCAGACGGTGCCATTGCGGCGGCCACTGCCGTATTGGCGGTGCTGTTTAGCATAGGCTATGAGCATTTCTGGCTGCTCTTCGTCATTTCGGTCATTCGATCCTTTGGGCAGGGTGTTCAAACCCCGGCCGTCAGCGCCATGCTGCCGGACATTGTCCCGCAAGAAAAACTCATGCGCGTCAACGGGATCCATTCAGGCATTCAAAGCGCGATGATGCTCATTGCTCCGGTGGCGGCGGGCGGATTATATGAACTGATGAAA
>JAVBOZ010000051.1:0-35725 GCA_031549985.1 Oscillospiraceae bacterium
CGTGGAGGGGATGTCGCTGACATAGTCGGCGAGGGATTCCTGCCGTAGGTGGCCGCATTCCTCCAGCGGATGGGCAAAGCAGCATTCAATGGAGCAGAGCCGCACACAGACATTGGGGTCGGCCACGTTGCCGTTTTCGCCCGTCACCAGTACAGTGGGGGCGTGGCGGGTATAGGTATAGGCAAAGGTATCGAAAATGACATCCGGGAACTCGGCTTTCAGCGCACGGGCTACCTGATTGGCAAACCACACCGTCAGGCCCGACTGCCCGCCCAGGCGCTCGGCCTCTGCGTTGCAATTATCGCATTCGCAATAGCCCTGGTTATCGTTCTGTGTGATGGACATGATCTTGGAACCGGGGCGCTCCAGCATGATCCTGCGCGAATTCTCGACCGAAAGGCGCAGCACCTCCGGGTTGGTCAGGCAGCGCTGTTCGATCGTGCGGGCACCCGCCTCAATGCGATAGGAGAACAGCTCGGGCTGGGTCTCAAACAGATTTGTCGGCACCAGCCGCTCCATCGAGTGGCAAAAGTCCGCGTAGGCGACCCCGCCGCCGAATTTTCCATTGAGCGAAGCGCCGTTCTGGCTGTTAACTTTGTTGTGCGCCTTCCACGCGGCGTCGTTGAACACAACGGCCCAATAGTCGTCACGATATTCGAAAACCGGGTTCTGCGTGTTATTCAGCTTGGCGTCAATGCGCACGAGCTTGGTCTCGGGTACCACTGTCAATGTCGGCTGGAACCACCGCACGCCCAGCTGTTCTTCCAAAAAGCTGCAAGCCGCGTAGAGCGTTCCCCGGTTCTGGGTGTCGGCGTCGTCCTTCCCGGCCAAATAGACCGTCTCGCCCACGACCTTTTTGATGAACCCTTCGGGCTTCAGCGCGTCCAACGCCGTGCCCAGCGTCGCCTTGGCGGCAACGGTGCCGCCAACGTGAATCGTCTTTGCCGCCGCTGCGCCGCTCTCGGTCTCGATGGGCAAAGTCACGCCGCAGATCTGCTTGAAATAGTCCTGCAGCTGGGCCGCGCCCTCCTGTTCGGCGGGTTTCGCCCCCGCAGGCAGAATGATCTTGTATTCGCTGGCCCCGTCCTTGGCCAGCGTCAGCCATTCAGTTATGTTTTGCGTACCATAGGGATATGGGTCTCCGCCATAATCAACAGGCCCATTGCTCAGGGGGATCACCCCGGCAATCGTCAGCGCCAATTGGATCACCGCCAGCGCCGTAGCAAAAAAAGATTGGATCGCCGCCATATTGTGCCTCCTTCCGTTGTTTAACCGATGCCGAATTCATGACTAAAGCATATCCTCCAGCGCATCCAAAAGATGCAGCGGTGAAAGCTGCACCCGCGTAAACAATTCCGCCAATTGCTCGGCCTCGCGCCGATCCGTCGTGACATCTTTTACTATGTAACGCTCCCCGTCTTTCGTTACCGCTAACCCATAGGTACCGTAGTTTCCATCTTCGCCATGTTCCATGCGCACGGGTATTGCCTGGTATTGCAGCGTCTGCTTCTCTGCCATTTTAGCTTTGCCTCCCCTTCTTTTTAAACGAATCAGTTTTCACTTCCTGCCCTCCAAGACATTCTTCGTGTCCTTCAAAATTGCTCCTCCGGTCAAACCCTTCGATGTTTCACCTCCTTTGTTTGAACAATCGTGAAAACCCGCGCGATTACGCAAGGGTTTTCTCGGCCAGCCAGACGATGTTCTCCCCCAATCGCCGCATCGTCCGTACGCCCTCTTCGTCCCGCTCAAATTCCCCCGGCCCAAGCCCGAACCCCATGTTCCAGTAGCTGCTGCCAGGCACGATCATATCGTTAATCAGGAAGAAGTGGTTGATGGAATCCAGCACATGGATGCTGCCCGCCCGGCGCACGGCGCAAACCGCAGCCCCGATCTTACGGCCAAAGCGCATGCCGTCCTTGCGGGAAATAAAGCCCGTTCGGTCGATGACGGCCTTGATTTCCGGCGTCAGGTCAGCGAAATAGGTGGGCGACCCCAAGAGCATCACGTCCGCTGCCGCCATCTTCGGGTATAGCTCGTTCATCCAATCGTCTATGGCGCAGCGGCCGACGTGCCTGCCGCAGCCGCCGCAGGCGGCACAGCCCCGCACGGGCCGGCCACCCGCCTGAAAGAATTCGGTTTCAAGCCCCGCCTCGGCGCAGGGCGCAAGCACGGTACGCAGCATATGCGCGGTGTTGCCCTCCGCGTTGGGGCTGCCGTTGATGGCCAAAACCTTTGGCATTGAAGAGACCCCCTCCCGGCTATTTCTTCCCGGCAACAAGCAACCGTTGC
Source organism: Oscillospiraceae bacterium (assembly GCA_031549985.1). Taxonomy (GTDB): domain Bacteria; phylum Bacillota; class Clostridia; order Oscillospirales; family Acutalibacteraceae; genus WRMQ01. The sequence continues at coordinate 2,290 of JAVBOZ010000051.1, forward strand.
TCTTCCAGGTATTCGTCGTACGTCGTCGTCTTGTCATAGAAGCAGCCGGGCGTGACGTCAATGATCCGGCTCGCGATGGTCTGGGTGAGTTGGTGGTCGTGCGAGGTAAACAGCACTCCCTCTGGGTACCTGCTCAGCCCCTCGTTGAGCGCGGCGATGGATTCAAGGTCAAGGTGGTTCGTGGGTTCATCCAACAGCAGGGCGTTTGCGCCCGAAAGCATCATTTTGATCAACATCATGCGCACCCGCTCGCCGCCCGAAAGCACCTTGGCGTGCTTATAGGCTTCGTCGCCGCTGAAGAGCAGCCGCCCCAGCCAGCCGCGCACGTCCGTCTCGAAGATCAGGTCGGAGTACCGCCGCACCCAGTCGATCAGCGAATCCTCGACACCGTCAAAAAAAGCTGCGTTGTCACTGGGAAAATAGGAGCGGCTGGTCGTGACGCCCCATTTGACGTTGCCGCTGTCCGGCTCCATTTCCTCAGCCAAAATGCGAAAAAGCGTGGTCTTTGCCAGGGCGTCGGTGCCGATGAACGCAACTTTTTCGCGCGGCTGAATTGTAAAACTGACGTGATCCAACACCACGCGGTCGCCAATGGTCTTGCAGAGATCCGTCACTGTCAGCAGCTCGTTGCCCACGGCGCGCTCGGGCTGGAAAGCGACGTAGGGGAAGCGCCGGGTCGAAACCGGCAAGTCCTCCGGCTTGAGGTTATCCAGCAGCTTTTTACGGCTGGTCGCCTGCTTGGATTTCGAAGCGTTGGCGCTGAAGCGCTGAATGAACTCCTGCAACTCCTTGATCTTTTGCTCGTTCTTCTTGTTCTGCTCCCGCTGCTGCCGCTGGGCGATCTGGGTGTAGTTATACCAAAAGTCGTAGCCACCCATGAACATTGTGATCTTGCCAAAATCAATGTCGACCGTGTGGGTGCAGACCTGGTTGAGGAAGTGACGGTCATGGCTGACAACGATCACCGTGCCGGGCAAATCAAGCAGGAATTCCTCCAGCCAATGGATCGCTTCGACGTCCAAGTGGTTCGTCGGTTCGTCCATCAGCAAAATATCGGGGTTGCCGAAGAGCGCCTGCGCCAGCAGCACCTTGACCTTGAGGTCGCTGGGCATTTCGGCCATTTTGAGGCCGTGGTATTCGTTGGTGACGCCCAGGCCGTTGAGCAGGATTTCCGCGTCGCTTTCGGCGCTCCAGCCGTCCATTTCGGCGAAGGCTTCTTCCAGCTCACTGATGCGCATGCCATCCTCTTCGCTGAAATCCTCTTTGGCGTAAAGCTCTTCTTTTTCGTCCATGATGCGGCAGAGTTCTTTGTTGCCCAGCAGCACGGTGCGGATCGTCTCGCAGTCGTCAAAGGCAAAATGGTCCTGCTGCAAAACGGAGAGCCGCTCGCCAGGGGTGATGAAGATGTCGCCCTTGTTCGGCTCAAGCTCGCCGGAAAGAATCTTCAAGAACGTGGATTTTCCCGCGCCGTTGGCGCCGATCAGCCCATAGCAATTGCCCCGGCTGAAAGTGAGATCCACGTGGTCAAAAAGCGTACGCCCGCCGAATTGCAGGCCAATGTTGTTGGTTTGAATCATGGTATGTTGCCTTTCGTTGTGGTGACAGTTTTAATACCTATAAAGTATCAATCATTCATATTTGTTTTTCAAAAAGATACACTTCATTTCCTTTTTTGTTGATGCCCTTTTCCATGATAGTGAACCCCAATTTTTTGTGCAGCGCTATGCTTGCCGCATTGGTTACGCGCACCTGCGCAACCGCTCTTGCATAGCCCTTTTGCCGGGCGATGCCCAGCGCCGATTCCACCGCCTGCAAGCCGCAGCCCTGCTTTCGGTGCGCCGCAAGAATCTCCGGCCCCGCGCTGACCGCGCCGTCTCCATGGGCAAACAGGGAAACAGAGCCGACGATTTCGCCGCGCGAAAGCACCGCAAACATTTCATAATACGAACCTTCATACAGGCAGGTGTTCCAGGCGTCAATCATGCCGACAACCTCATCCGGCGACAATTGCGGGTAAAAATGTTTTTGCAAAAATACGCAGTCTTCCTTTGTAAAGTTCCTTAATTCTATCATGTCAATACTGCCGTGCCTTTTTCAGCTCCGCTTCCTTCTTATCGTAGGCCGCCTGCTCCGCATCGTTTGCAGCCACAGCCGCCACGCCGCAGTGCCACCACGCGCCGTAGCCGTCGGTCATGGTCTTGGGCAACACCTTCATGTCGATCACCGTGCAGCGCGTTTCGGCCTTGCTCGCCTCCAACGCGGCAAGCAGCTCGGCCATATTGCTGGCCCGGAACCCGGCCGCGCCCAGCGCCTCGCCGATGCCCGCGTAGTCGATGTTCAGCATCGCGCCGCTGTATTGCCCGTCGGCACCCCGGCGGCGAAATTCCGTGCCTAGGTTGCCTACACCGTTGCCCATTTGCAGGTTATTGATGCAGCCAAACCCGGCGTTGTCAAAGACGACGATGTTGATCTTCGCGCCCTCCTGAACAGCGGTTACCAGCTCGCTGTGGAGCATCAAAAAGCTGCCGTCGCCCACCATGGCGTAAACTTCCTTGCCGGGGTCGGCCAGCTTGCAGCCCAGCGTCGCCGCAATCTCATAGCCCATGCAGCTGTAGCCGTATTCCATGTGGTAGCTATCCTTGGCGTCGGTCTCCCACATCCGCTGCATGTCGCCGGGCAGGCTGCCCGAAGCGCCCACCACAATGGCGTCCGGCGCGATACTTTCCCGCACGGCGCAGAGCGCCTCGGTCTGGGTCAGCGTACCGCCCAAGTCGCGGATAAAGTCATCAACGCTCCCGGGGTTCTGCGCCCGCACGATGGTTCGAAAGCCCTCGCCGTAGCGGTAACCGGCCAAGGCGCGCATCTCGGCCTGCCAGGCTGCCTTCGCCTGCGCGACTGCACCGCCCCATTGGCTCCGGTAGCCCTCGTCGCCCAGCCAGCCGTAAAGGCCCTCCAGACAGAACTTCGCATCGCCTAGCATATAGGCCGCATCCAGCTTTTGCGCGTGAAAGCGGTTGATGTTGATGTTCAAAAACTTGCAGTCCTCGGCAAACAGCCACTTGGAAGAAGTCGTAAAATCCGAAAGCCTGCTGCCGATGGGGATGATCAAATCCGCCTGCCGGGCCAAGGAGTTGGCCGCGCTGTTGCCCGTCACACCGATGCCGCCGAGGTTGTAGGGGTTGCCGGAGGGCGCGGCGCTCTTGCCCGCCTGGGTTTCGGCAAAGGGAATGTCAAATTTCTCACAAAATTCGACCAGGATTTCGCCCGCTTCGCTATAACGCACGCCACCGCCGCAGATGATCAGCGGCCGTTTCGCGGCCCGGATCAGCGCAACGGCTTCCTCCATATCCTCCATCGGCGCGAGCGCACGGCTGATTTTGTGCACCCGCTTGGCAAAAAAGCTTTCTGGCCAATCATACGCTTCGCCCTGCACATCCTGTGGTAACGCGACGCATACCGCGCCGGTGATGGCCGGGTCTGTCAACACCCGCATGGCGTGGATCATCGCGCTCATCAACTGTTCGGGCCGGTTGACCCGCGCCCAGTATTTGCACACCGGTCGGAAGGCGTCGTTGGTGGTGATGCTGTCGTCGTATTCCTGCTCCAGCTGTTGCAAAACGGGGTCGGGCTGGCGGGTGGAAAACGCGTCGCCCGGCAGCAGCAGCAGCGGAATGTTGTTGACGCTGGCGCAGGCCGCCGCAGTGACCATATTGGCCGCGCCGGGGCCGATGCTTGAGGCCACGGCAATGATCTTGCGCCGGTTATGCTGCTTGGCAAAGCCCGCCGCCATGTGCGCCATGCCCTGTTCGTTCTTGCCCTGATAGTATTTTAGCCCGCCGGGGTCGGCGTCGAGCGCCTGCCCGAGGCCCAAGACGATGCCGTGGCCGAAGATCGTGGCCACGCCGTCGACGAATTTTTCGATGTTTTGGTCAAACGATATGTATTGCCGGTCAAGGAACTTGATCAGCGCCTGTGCGGTGGTCATTCGGATGGTGGTTGCCATGAAAGAAGATCCTCCCCAAGTATTGGTTGATAAGTCATCAATTTGTCTTTTCTGTTCCTGTGCGCACAACTACCATATCGAGCTGCGGATAGATGCTGATGAACTGGCCGTATGCGCCGTCGGCCTCATAAAAGCCAAAAAAAGGCAGCATTTCGTTGTTCCAGAAAGTGTGGCCGTAGGCATTGGGTGCCATCGAACGCGGCCCCGCCTGGGCCACAAAATCCCCGGGGAGAATCTGACTATCTTCCCAGCGACCACAATTCAGGTAGAGATACCCAAGGCGCAGCATATCGCGAGGCGTCATCGAAATGCCAAAACCGCCGCAGGGCAAGCCATCTGCGGTCGTTTGCCACTCCACTGAAGTCATGCCCAACGGGCTGAACAGAGTCTCCTGCGCGTATTCCAGCAAATCACGGGAGGTCGCCCGAGAGACAATCGCCAGAAGAATCGTGGGAGCAACGCTGTCATAAGCGTATTTTTCGCCGGGCGCGTATTTCTGGGGCAGTAAATACGCCCAAAGGCCGCTGTCTTCCATGTCCTCTGCAAAATACGCATCCCACCAGGCGTCTTTATCGCAGACAATGCCGCTGGTCATGGTCAGCAGGTGTTCGATGGTCATGTCAAGTTTGCTTTCCTGCCCCTCAGGTATGACTGCATCCTCAAAAAAAGAGCTGACCTTTTGGTTGATGCCTTCAATATATCCATCCTGAATGGCAGCGCCGATCAAAGTGGCCGCCACCGATTTCGTTACCGAATACATTTCGTGCGGCGTGTCCGCATCCCAACCGTCTGCGTAGTATTCATGTACAAGTCTGCCCTTACGCAGCACCAAAAGGCTATCAGTATGTGCGCCGCCATCTTTCTTACCTTTTGCGGCATATAGCGCCGTCATGGCCTGGGGCAACAAAAATGGTGCATCACCTTCGGTAAAATCTTTCGTCGGCCAAATGCCGTAAGCATCCGGCGCAAGGTCTCCTACAAAAGGCTGCGTACGCGTTTCGGGAATATTGTTTGGCTGGGCGTTGGGCTTCCAGAAGGCAAAAAAGCTCAAAAAGCTCAAAAGCAAGGCAATAATCTTGGTCGGCATACGCCGCCCTCCTTTTATGTTACTATATTCATGTAACAGTGCATCGATTGGCGGCGGTCACCTCAAGACAATCCAAATAGACCAAAGATACCGTCAAACAGGTTGTTCAGCGCCCCCGCGCTGCCTGTGCGAACAATTACGGTGTCGTATTCGGGCAAAATCGTAATGAATTGCCCCGTTACCCCAATGGCCTCGTAGGAGTCACCCAGAGGCAAAAGCGGAAAATTCCAGAACAGGTTGCCGTAGGCCATGGGCAGTTTGGATTTTGGCGGCGTAACGGCGATCCATCCGGCGGGAATGATCTGCCGGTCTTCCCAGCGGCCATAGTTCAGGTAAAGATACCCAAAGCGCAGCATATCACGCGGGGTCATGGAAATGCCATAGCCGCCGGGGTGACTGCCGTCCGGATTCTTCGACCACTGCACGGATTGCATGCCGATGGGGTCGAAGAGTTTTTCCTTTGCATAATCGAAAATGGATTTGCCCACGGCGCGCTCAACAACCCCCGCCAGCGCGGCGCTGCCCGCAAAGCTGCTATAGGCAAATCGTTTGCCGGGGGCCGTCACCTGCGGCAGTTCAAAGGCAAATTTGTAGTAATCCGTAACCGACGCGTCGGGGTAAACCGTTGCGTTCCCATCACCCGGCAAGCCGGAGGTCATGGTCAACAGGTGCCCGACGGTCATGTCGCGCTTGCTTTCCTGCCCCGGGGCGATGACCGCGTCGGGGTAAAAGTCGATCACCTTTTGGTCGATGCCCTTGATTTTCCCCTCGCCGATGGCGATGCCCACCAGCGCCGAAAGCACCGACTTTGTCACGGAATACATGGCGTGAGGCTTTTCGGCATCCCAGCCGTCGGCATAGTGTTCATAGACCAGCTTGCCCTTTTGCAGCACCAGAAGGCTTTCGTTTTTGCCGCCGCCGCTAACCAGCCCTTGCGCGGAATAAAGCAATTCCAGCCCGCCGCCCCAAAGAAACGGATCCGTTGCAACAGTGAATTCCTCCGTCGGCCAGATACTGTATTTATCCGGCGCAAGCTCGCCCTCGAAAGGCGGCGTGCGGGTCTCGGGGGTGTCATTGGGCTGCGCGGTAACGATCCAAAACCCAAACGCGGTCAGCGCGCTCATCATCCAGGCAAAGAATTTTGTAAACATTACATACCTTCTTTCATGATTATTGCGCGCACATTAAAGCGGTTGTGGGCGACCGAAGACGGTCGCCCGCACAAAAGCCGCTAATGAAGGGTTGTTTAATACCAGATGAATCCAAACAGGAAGATCCAGATGAACCACTGCCACCAGGCGGTGTAAACTTCCACGATCACATAGGTGTATTGGCCGTCAGGACCGTATACCCAGACGCCGGTGATGTCGTCGGTGTTAAAGGCGATGTTGCGCACCGTGCCGTCGCTTTCAACCGAAATCAAGTCCTCGTTCTCGGCCTTGAAGCCGGTCGCGTTGGGGGTGGCGACGATCTTAAACGTCTGGCCATAGCGCAGGGTGAAGCCTTCGGTATTCACTTCAAACACCGGCACATCGGGCAGCGTAGGCGCGGCAGTGAGCACCGGGCCGGGCTGGTCGACATAGATGCGTCCATAGGCACCGCTCAGGTCAAAAACGCCGTATTTGATTTGACCGTGCTGAATGGCGAACCCGCAGATGCTCTGGTAGTTCGATTCATTCAGCGTTTCGGTGTGAACGGCGGTCATATCTTCCAAACCCGGCGTAAGGGAGTATATCTTTTTGCCGTCGTTGAAATAAAATTTGCCGCCGGAAACCGCAAGACTCGGCGTGCGGCGGAAGGTCCGGAATCTCAGCTTGTCGACCGGAATCGGGTTAACCTTCAGGGTAAGGGTCATATAGGACGAATCCGTACCGGTCGCAAAATCGTAGTTGCGCATTGGATAGGGATTTACGTAATTGCTGCCCGAAACCGCCCAGTTGTCGCTGTCTTCAAAGTAATACCATTTGCCTTCAAACGGAATGATGGCGCTGGTGGTCTTGGTCCAAAAGAAATTTTTATAGGTATTGCTGTTGGCGGCGGCGGGGGCGACCCATCCGGTGTGCTGATGATCGGCGTCACGCATCACAGCGTCGCTGATCAGAAGAAAGTCGTGGTTGACGTAGCCGGGAACGTCCAGCAAGCCGTATTCCGCCGCACCGTCGTTCCAGGTGGTGTCGACATGATACCACGCGCCGTCAATCTGTATGAGGTTCCAGGCGTGGTTCATCGGGTCACTGGTCACAAAGGCGCAGGCGACATCCAATTTTGCCAGTAGCAGACAATTGGCCAGCGCATACCCCTGGCACACGCCCTCGCCTTCAACCAGGATGCCGTATACGTTAAAATCGTAAGGGTCATTATATACGGGGAGGTCGGGATAATAGGTGTACATCGCAATGTAATCGTTGACCCAAAGCACTTTTTCGACAGGCGTCAGCCCTGCGGGAATCAGGCTCAGGATATAATCGACCTCTGCGTTCAGCAGCGCGACCTGCGCCTTCACGACCGAAATCGCGGCGTTATACATAAACCAGGCGTAATCCACTTTATTGCCGTCCATCTTCATGTAGACACCGGCAAAATAGAATAGTTCGGGCCTGGTATTGATGACGTTGTTCATCAGATCCACAACCTGATTTTGGCTCAGGCCATAGGCCTTGAGGCTGACGCCAGGCTCGAACGCGGTCAGCGCATCGGTGAAGGCCGTCTCCGCGCCGCTTGCCTGCGGCTGCGCGCCAAGCTCGGGCCAGCGGGCCGCAAGCGAGCCGCTTTGCAGCAATGTCAGCGGCACATAGACCGCGCCTTCAGCCTCGGGCGGCAATTCATAGGGCGTCTTCTGCTCGGCCTGCTGCCGCAGCGCATCGGAAACATCCGCTTTATCAGGGCGAATGACGGTGATGGACTCCGCCGCCGACACGCCAATCGCGGGCAGCGCGCCGCCAAACAACAGTATCAGCGCGAGGAAAAGGGCGGTCAGTCTGCGGAATTGCTTGCTTTTTTTCATTGGGTACACCTTCCTGTCCGATAATTTATGTATGTTTTTTAATTTAAGGTTTGCTCTGTTTCGCCCGCGCAGATGCGTAAATTTCTAGCCAGCACATCCGCGCCCCGCCAGGCGTAAGCCCTGCCTTCCAAGGAGGCTCCCTGGCGCAGCCGGGGCAGCGGGTCAACCAAAAATTCGGGCAACGGGGCGGGTGCCGACGCGACATTGCGCGGGCAGGCTTCCTGACAGATATCGCAGCCCCAGACGCTTGCGCCCTTGCGCAGCAGCGCCTGCTCTTCTGCGGTCAGTTCGCCTTTCTTTTGGCTGAGCCGCGAAAGGCATCGGCTGCGGTCAAATTCGCCTCCGGCCAAAGCGCCGGAAGGGCATGCGGTCACGCAAAGGCGGCAGCCCCCGCAGGGAGCGGGCAGAATGTTTCGATCATTTTGCGGCAGCGAAACGGTTGAAACGATTTCGCCCAACACAACCCAACTGCCATAGGACTCAGTAATCAACAAATTATGCCGTCCCCGGCGCCCGATACCAGCGGCTTCCGCCAGCGTTACCTCGGGCAAAGGCGAATTGTCGCAATACCAGCCAAACTCTTCGCCCGGAAACAACGCTTCAAGCGTACAGCAAGCCTCCGCGAGCCTTTCCCCGCAGGCCACGTGATAATCCCGCACAACGGCATAGCGGCTGATGTTGCGCCCGGCGTATAACTCCTCCGGCAGCAGATAGGGAAACGCGGCCATCAAAACCGCTTTTGCTCCTGCGGGCGGCGGTTCTCCAAAACGCTTCGACGGCGCTTCAACGCCTTGCGGGAAGGCGCACACGCCCCAAAGAGGAAACAGGCGGTCAAAAAGCGCGAAAACCGCGATGGCCTGCGCATTTTTCAGCCCATCCATCCGCGCCATACGCCCCATTTCCTTGTGTTTTTTCATGAATTCATATAGTATTATGTAGAGTATAGCATAGCGCCCTGGGGAATGCAAGCGCAATGTTGATTTTTTCAATCGGCGAAAGTGAAAAAATTTCCACCCATTGAGTGTGTCCTCGCAGACCAACCTTATCCCCAAAAGAAAAATAAAGGTGGCATGACGCCGTCCGACGCCATGCCACCAGTAAGGAAAATTTCTTATGCGCCGATGCGACGGACGGTCAGGTGTACGCCGTTCTCGGGGGAATTCAGGGTGCCCGCGACGTTGGCGTCCATAAAGGCCTGCAGCGAGGTGTTGGCCGCCAGGAATACGATCACCGAACGCTCGAAGCTGGTCAGCTGGTCGGCCTCCGGCTCCAGAATCACTTCCGTCTCTTCCAGCTTGCGCCCGTTTGCCTTCACATAGAAGTTCAGCGTAGCCGCGGCTCCGGAGGCGTAGGCAAAGTTGCCGAAGAACGTTACGACATAGGTGCCGCTGCACTGAATGGTCAGTGTGGAGGGCGAGAAGCTCACGTTTTGCAGATGATCCATCGGGGTGTCCATCTGGAGCAAAAAGCCGGTTACGGGTGCCACAAAGGGAATGGAGATCGCGTTGGCGCGCAGCATGCCGCCGAACACGGCCGAGCAGTCTACAGCACAGGTGCTGGGGCAGGTGGGCGCATCAGGGTTCCGGCATTCGCACCTGCAGTTGCTTGGGCAGAACTGAGAACCTGAGCAACCTGGCCAACCTGGCTGGCCCGGCCAACCCGGCCAACCCGGCCAACCTGGCCAACCTGGTTGACCCGGCCAACCCGGCCAGCCGCCGGGGAAGCAGTTATGGGGGCCACCGCCGGGCCCAGAGCAGTTAGGCGGACAAGGTCTGCCGGGAGTACCTGGAAAGCCGGGAAATCCGGGGAACCCGGGATAGCCCGGGAAGCCGGAACCGAAGCAGAAGCAGTTGCTGCCAAAGAAGGGAGAGCCCCCGCCAAATCCGGGCAGAGAACATCCGATTGCGCTCATATATATCATCTTCCATTTCTAGCGATATGATGCATACAGATTCCGCAGATGAACCATCGATGTTTCGATGGCGCGGATTGTATTCCGACCGTGGGCAGCGAACCATACGTAAGGCCCAATTCGCCGGTCATGCTATCATATGCCATGCCAGCTTGATGGGTTCCACCGCGCGCAGCCTCTGTCCATTCGTTCTTCTGCATAAAAAACAGCCCCCTAACTATGCATTCTGCACAAACCATCAATTTCATCTGCAATTTTGATTGACTTTATTTCGGTTTTGCGCTAAAATTATATTTGCTATATAAAGGGATATGCATCCCCGTCAGCTCACAAACGCCGACGGGCGTACATAGCCGAAAAAACTGAACTTTTGCATGAAGAAAAGGAGAGAGAACCCCAATGAAACACACCTTGAAACGGTTCCTTGGCGTCTCGCTTGCCCTGGTGCTCCTGTTTGGCTGCCTGGCCATCGGCGGTTTTGCCGACGACCTCACTCCCATGAGCGCAGCGCAGCTTGAGACGCTGAACAAGCCCGAGGGCGCCGATGCCCTCAAGTTCAATGCTGACGGCACGTTCAAGATCATCCAGATCGCCGACCTGCAAGAAGCCTTTGTTACCAGCACGATGACCAAGGATTACCTTCGCTGGCTGGCCGAAACCGAAAAGCCCGACCTCTTTATCCTGACCGGCGACAACATCTCCGGCGGTGCCGGCGGCACGGGCCTGCAATCCCTGGACCGCAAGATTGTCATGCGTTCCATCGACAGCTTTATGAAGGTCTTTGAAGAGATCGGCATCCCCGTCACCGCAGTGCTGGGCAATCACGACGTGGAGTCCTCCGGCGTCACCCGCTGGCAGAGCATCCAGCATTACCAGGACTATAGCTGCTACATCGGCTATGCCTCCGCGGGCGCGGATGAAGACGCTGGCGTAAAGCACTGGGGAACCCACAACCTGCTGATCAAAAACTCCGCAGGCACGGACGCATTCGCCCTTTGGATGTTCGATTCCGGCGACTATCGCACGAAGATCAACCCGGAAACGGAAAAAGAAGAGGGTGACGGCTACAACTGCGTCAGCGCCAAGCAGGTCACATGGTTCAAGGCGCAGCCTGAAAAGGCTCTGCCCGGCCTTGCGTTCCAGCACATCATCGTGAAGGAAATCTGGGATTACCTTGACAGCGAAACGATAATGGTTGATGACGTGGATGACGACGGCAACCCAGTCAAGGTTCCCAAGACCATCTATTCCCTGCCCGAGGGCATAAAAGGCGAATTGAACGAAACCCCCTGCCCCAGCAATTATAACGAAGGCCAGTTTGCCGCCATGAATGGTACCGGCGTGCAGGCGATCTTCTTCGGCCACGACCACACCAACACCTTTGAGATCCCCACCGGGACGGGTTCGCCCATGCTGATCAACTCCCCCTGCACGGGCTTCGGCTCTTACGGCAAGCTTGAGCTGCGCGGCGCGCGCGTGATCACGCTGAATGAAGACAATCTGACCACGTTTGACACCAAGCTTGTTACCTACCAAGACTTCGCCGCAGCAGCCGGCCCGCTCACTTCCACGCTGCAAAGCTGGCGTCTGGCGATGATGAACAACAAGGGCGGCGGCGGCACGGGCTTCACGATCCTGGATTGGATCAGCTTCAAGCCGGTGATCTGGTTCCTGAGCCTGTTGGGTCTGTAAGCGATTCCCTTAAAACCACATATGCGAAGCCCCGGGCGGCCGATGAAGCTGCCCGGGGCTGATTGTTTTTTTGAAACGGAGTGAAGGGATTGCGGCGGAGGCGTCTATACCGTCGCCGGCTCTTCCACTTTTTCCTCCGTAGGTGAGACCCAAATACCGTCTTCCCCGGCCTCGCAAACATAGCTACCGCCGATGCGCAGCGCACCTTCGAGCAGTTTTTCGCTGAGCATATCCTCGACCTGTGCCTGAATCGCCCGGCGCAGGGGCCGTGCGCCGTAAACCGGGTCAAAGCCCGCCGCAGCCATCCGCTCGGCGACGCTCGGTTCAAAGCGCACCGTAATGCCCTGTTCGCCGATCCGCCCGGCGATCTGCGCCAGCATCCGCTCGGCAATCAACTGAATCTGCTCCCGGTTGAGCTGATGGAAGACGATGATGTCGTCCACCCGGTTGAGGAATTCGGGACGCAGCGCCTTTTTCAGCTCACCCAGCACGGCGTCGCGGATCTTTTGCTGATCCTGCACGCCCGCTTTTTCTTCCGCGCCGGAAAAACCGATGCCGCCGCCCTGCTTCGTAATCAGCTGCGCCCCCAGGTTTGAGGTCATGATGATTACGCAGTTCTTGAAGTCGACCACCCTGCCCTGCGCGTCCGTCAGGCGTCCGTCTTCCAAAATTTGCAAGAGGATGTGGAAGACGTCGGGGTGTGCCTTCTCAATTTCGTCAAAGAGCAGGACGCAGTAGGGCTTGCGCCGCACCCGCTCGGTCAATTGGCCGCCCTCATCGTAGCCCACATAGCCGGGCGGGGAACCGACCAGGCGCGAGACTGTGTGCTTTTCCATATATTCCGACATGTCGATGCGCACCATGGCGTTTTCGTCGCCGAACATCGCGGCCGCGAGAGCCTTGCTCAGCTCCGTCTTGCCCACGCCCGTGGGGCCGAGGAAAAGGAATGACCCCGTGGGGCGCTTGGGATCTTTCAGCCCGGCGCGGCCACGACGGATCGCCTTGGAAACCGCGCATACGGCCTCCTCCTGCCCAACGATGCGGTTGTGCAGCTCATCTTCCAGATGCAGCAACCTTTCACTCTCCTCCTGCGTCAGCTGCGCGGCGGGAATCCCCGTCCATTGGGCGACGATCTGTGCGATTTCCTCCGCCGTCACCTCGCCCTGCCGCTGGCTTTCGGATTCCTGCCAGTGGGTCTTCATCTCTTCCAGCTCCTGCTGCAAATGCTTTTCCTCATCGCGCAGCGCGGCGGCGCGGGCGTAGTCCTCCGATTTGACGGCGGCATCCTTTTCGGCCTCCAACTCGCGCAGGCGCATCTCGGCCGCCTGCACCTCTGACGGCGCGGTAAACGCCCGCAATCGCACCCGAGAGGCCGCTTCATCCACCAGATCGATGGCCTTGTCAGGCAAAAAGCGGTCGCCAATATAACGCGCCGAGAGACGGACGGCGGAGGCGATGGCCTCCGGGGTGATGCGGATCTTGTGGTGCGCCTCGTATTTATCACGCAGGCCCTCCAGGATTTGCAGGGCCTCGGTTTCGTTCGGTTCGTTTACCATCACCGGCTGAAAGCGCCGCGCCAGGGCCGCATCCTTTTCGATGTGTTTGCGGTATTCATCCAGCGTCGTCGCGCCGATGACCTGCATGTCGCCCCGTGCCAGCGAAGGCTTCATGATATTGGCTGCGTCGGTTGCACCCTCCGCCGCGCCCGCGCCGATCAGCGTATGCAGCTCGTCGATAAAAAGAATGACGTTCTTCGCTTTTTGCACCTCTTCAATGGCGTTCTTGATACGCTCCTCAAAATCACCCCGGTATTTCGTCCCGGCGACCATGCCAGTCAGGTCAAGGCTGAATACCCGCTTGCCCCGCAACAGCTCCGGCACCTCCCCGGTGGAGATTTTCAGCGCCAGGCCCTCCGCGATGGCGGTCTTACCTACCCCCGGCTCCCCGATGAGCACGGGGTTGTTCTTCGTCCGGCGGCAGAGAATCTGCATAACGCGATCAATCTCGCCTGCGCGACCGATGACGGGGTCGATGCGCTGTTCGGCGGCCATCTTGGTCAGGTCGCGCCCGAACTGGTCGAGGGCCGGCGTCGCGGTCTCGCCGCCACCCACAGTGGCCTCCTCCGGCTTGCCGCCCTTGATGGCGCGGCTTAAATCGCTCAGCAGCTCCTGCGGCGAAACGTTCTGCGCGGCCAGCAGGCTTGCCGCCGCCGTACCGCGTTCTTGCAGCAACGCGTAAAGCAGGTGCTCCGTGCCGACATAAGAACCCATGGAGCGCGCCATCGCAAGAGCTTGCTCCAGCACATTCTTGGTGCGCGGCGTAAAATCGGCGTTTGAGAGCACCGTAGGGGCACCGGGCGGATACTCGCCCCGGATGGCGTCTTCCAGCCTGCGCTCGCTAACCTTACGGGCGCTGAGCGCCGCGTGGGCGACGCCGTCACCCTGCCTGCACAGACCCAGCAGAATATGCTCGCTGCCGATGAAGGTGTGCCCCATGCTCTCGGCGCACTCAATGGCGACATTCATGGCCTCGTTGGCCTTTTCGGTGAAATTTTTGAAATGGTAAGGCATATGCGTCCCTTCTTTCCGTGGGATATTCTATCAGTTCAACAAGTGTGCTGTAGGGTACGACGCCCTCGGCGCACCGCATACCGCGCCTCGTGCACCGAGGACGCCGCCCCTGGAAGTCATCTCTCAATCTTTTCTCGTATCATCTCCGCCCTGCGGATGTCCCTTTGCTCCGCGCTCAGCGCGGTCTGGCTACCAAGGCTCAGCGTGGCGGGCTGCGTAAGCACCATCAGCGCGCTGATGTCCTCCGCCCGGGTGGGCAGGAGTTCCCTTGCCGCGCCCATGCGCGCCAGCGATAGCAGCCGAATGGCCTCCTGACTTTCCATGCGCCGTGCGCTGCCCAAAATACCCCACGCGCGCCAGACCTGGTCCTCAAACGCGGGCTGACGCAGGCACTCCTTTGCCGCGCGCCGCTCCTGTTCCGCGACTTGCAATGTGACAGCCTGCAGGTTTTCCAGCGCAGCGCGCTCGGTGATCCCCAGCGTGATCTGGTTGCTGAGCTGATACAGCGCCCCTTCGGCGTCGCTGCCTTCGCCGAACGCTCCGCGAATCGTCAGCCCCAGCTTGGAGATGCTCTCCCCCAGCAGGGCCACGCGCCCCAGCGCCGTCAGCGCGGGCAGATGCAGCAGGACCGATGCCCGCATTGCCGTGCCCAAATTGGTGGGGCACTGCGTCAGGTAACCGAGCCGCTCATCAAAGGCATAACGCAGGCGGCGGCCCAGCGCGGTGTCGAGCGCGTCGGCGTGTTCGTAGGCTTCAAAGAGGGCAAGGCCGGGGCGCAACGCTTGCAGGCGCACATGATCCTCCTCGCAAATCAGGACACTCACGCTCTCCTCCGGGTTCAGCAGCAGCCCCGTACCCGCGATGCCCTGGGCAAATTCCGGGCTGATCAGCCGCCGCTCCGCCAGCGAAAGCGCCTCCAACCGGGGTAGCTGCGCCATGTCGGTGAAGGTCAGTTCCGGCGCTTCAGCCCGAAGCGCCTCTCGCACCAATTCGGTGACCTTTTGCCGCCCAGCGGCATCCAGCCGGGCTGGGAAGGGGAATTCCCGCAGATTACGCGCAAGGCGAACGCGTGTGCACAGCACAACGTCGCCTTCGGCACCCGCCGTCTCATACCACTTCTTGCTCATTGCGCCGCACCCCCTTCCTCCAGTTTGCGAACCTCATCGCGCAACCGGGCCGCCTCTTCGTAGCGTTCTTCCCGCACGGCGGCGGTAATATCCTCCCGTAGGCGTTCGGCGTCAGCCCGTCGCTTTGCCTCACGCTCTATTGCAGGGTCGAGCGTCGGGGCTTTCCCCTTATGCTGCAAGCCGCCGTGAATGCGTTGGAGCGTCGGTCGCAGCTGGTCAAAAAAGGTATCGTAACAGGCGGCGCAACCCACCCGGCCATCCCGGGCGATCTCCGCCAGCGAAGCGCCGCAGGCGGCGCAGCGTCTGCCGGTCGGCAGCGCAGCTTGCGTCATGCCGCCGAAACTGCTGCCCAAAAAATTGCTGAAAAGGTCACCCAGCTGAAAGCCAAAATCGCCCATCACCGGCAAAGTAATATTGGGCACTGCCGCCCCGGATTCGCGCGCGCATTCCCCGCAGAGGTGGTGTTCCTCCGCCGCGCCGTTGATCACCCTGCGGATGTGCGTTGTCGCCTCCCGCTGCCTGCATTGTTCACAAAGCATATGAATCCCTCCGTCTCATTATGTGTGCGTTGGCGGATCTTCATTCCGCCGCCAGGAGCATTTGCTTGAAGATTGCCGCCCGAACAGCGTTGCGCTCCGCGCCGCCCGGCAGCGCCCGCAGACAGCTATCCGCCGTAGCCGCCAGAAAGAGCGCCGCCTCACCCCCGCTGAGGATTCCCTCACGCAGGAGATTTTCGATGTGCGCCCGACAGGTCGCCTCGCCGATCTGGCCGCCAATGGCGTTGACCAGATGCATAAACACCGCGCTGCGGCCCAGCTTCACCCGCCGGATGCGGATGTAACCGCCACCGCCCCGTCTGCTCTCCACGATATAACCCTGTTCGGGCGGGAACCGCGAGGCGATGACATAGTTGATCTGGCTGGGCACGCAGCCCAGGCTCTGCGCCAAAACGTTGCGCTGGATCTCGGCGTCGCCCGATTCCTCCAGCATCTCCAGAATCATCTGCGCAATGGTGCTGCTGAGGTTCAATGCCTCACCTCCTTCTGTTTTTTTAACTTTGACTTTCTTTGACCTTGTGGCTTGATTTTAGCACCGTGCGCAGCGGCTGTCAAGTGGGTTTTCGCGGAATTAACGAAACGTTCACATTCGCTCCCCTGCCGAAGCGCGGGTGCTCAGCGGAGCGGCGCTCCCATGGCGGCAGAGGGGCGGGTATAAATATGCGGAGCTCGCTGCCCGGGCAGGTGATGTGCGGGCGCTGCATGGCGCTGCCTCCTTTCAAATGTCCACCTTTATTTTGGGCTGTTTGCTATAAAAGATGCAGCGCACAAAATCATAAAAATACGAAATAATTACCATTTTTTGACAAAATCAAGCGTGGACAAGCATTATAATAAAAACTAAAGGATTCTGTTCGCACATATCTCGCCGCGATAAGCGGCGGAACGGAGGTCAATATGTCAGTCGAAAAAACCCGGGAGTTTCAAACCACTCGCATCTACAAGACAGATGCGCAAAAGATGCGCAAACTGGCAACCGAAGCGGCGCTGCAGGGTGCGGCGCTGTTGTTGGGCGCACTGCTGTCGCAGTCCCGATTTGCCGGGGACGCTTTCCTTTCGACCGCGCCCTTCGCCATTGCTGCAGCCGCAGCCGCTCCGGTGCGTCTGTTGGGTTCGCAGGTGTTGGGCTGCGCGCTGGGCTGCCTGCTCTTTCTGCCCTATCCGCTGAATATTTCGATCATGGCCGCAGCAGCCGTCGCCGGGCTGGGCAACCTTGCTTTTCGTCGATTGGGTGCGCGCAGGCAGATCTACGCGCCATTCTGCGCGGGCTTATGCTCGGCTGCCACGGGGCTGGTGGGCTTGGTGGCTCCTCAGGCGGATTCCGGCGTTAATGGTGGTTCCGCTTGGCTGTTTCTGCTCTGCGGGGCGGTATTTTCGGGCTGCTGCGCCTATTTCATCGCCGTCGCGCGGAACGTCAGAGCCGCCCCATTCACCGGCGCTGGCGCGGGGATAGGATACCGCCTTCATGCCGGGCGCAGGGAACGCGCGTCGCTCCTGCTCTGCGCCGCCATGCCGCTCTGCGCGCTGGCAGGCTTTTCTTTCGGTCTTTTCGTTCCCGCACGTGTGTTAGGCGTTGCGTTGGTGTTAGCGGCGGCCTTTTGCTGGCAAGAGACCGGCGGCGCGGCGGCGGGCGCTTGCGTCGGCGGCGCGATGGTGCTTGCGGGGGGAGACCCCTCGCTCGCCGGTGTATTTGCCTTTGGCGGCCTTCTGGCCGGCCTTTTCAGCCGGGGAGTCTCCGCCAATTTGCCCACCGCGAAGGAGCCGACCGCCCCCGGTGCCGCGAGCATCCCTGTGGCGGGCGGCTTCGCGCTGACCTGCGCGCTGTACGTTGTATTGCAGGCATCGGCGACGGACGCGGCTTTTTCGGTTGTGTTTGCCCTGGAGAGCATCGCGGCCATCGCAGTCTTTCTGGCCGTGCCGGGCAAGGTTTGGGTATATCTTCGGGCGCTGTTTGCCAGCCCGGTTCAAATGGTCACGCCGGCGGAGAGCCAGAGCGCACTGCGCCTGCGCGCGACGGCGGGCGCGGTGCGCCGCGTAGCGGCCTACGTGGAGGAGGTCGCGGCGGGGCTGGCACAAATCAGCGCACCTGTGGAGCAGGGCATCTGCGCGCAGGCGGAGGACGCCGTCTGCGCCGCCTGCGCGGATCACGATCACTGCTGGCGGGATCACCCGGAGCGGACCGCCGCGTTTTTCGCGGGTGCGCTGCGCAAGCTCCGGGAGGGAAACAGCCTGAACACGGAGCAGGCGGAGATGCTGCGCAGCGCCTGCGGCTTTGCGGAGCCCTGCCGCAAACCCGCCGCACTCAACCTGGCGCTGGAGCAGGCACATCAGGCCTACGCCATCCGTGCAGGATGCCACCAAAAAACCGCCGACCTGCGGCAGGCGGCGGCGGAACAATTCGATGCGCTGGCGGAAGTGCTTGAAGAACTCTGCGACCAAGCGGGCCGGGGCGAAACCTATGAGCCGGAGACGGCGGAGACCGCCGCCCGGGTGCTGGAGGAATTTGGCTATCGCGTACGCGCCGCCAGCTGCGCCCGAAACGCCTCAGGCGCGGCGGTATTAACGTTGGCCGCGCGCATCCCCGCTGAGCCGGAGCGAAACGCGACCCTTTCCAGGGCAATCGGCAGGGCAACAGGCGTTGACTTCGAGCTGCCAGCTGTCACCGCGCTGAACGATGGCAGCGGCGACAGCCTGCTCAGCTTTGCCGAACAGCCCGCCTACCGCATCACGCTGGGCGCGGTTCAGATGAGCTCCTGCGCCGCAGAATATTGCGGCGATTACTTCGACTGCTTTCAGGACGGGCGAGGCAGGGAATTGCTGATACTCAGCGACGGCATGGGTACTGGCGGCCGCGCGGCGGTGGATTCCGCGCTGGCCACGGAGATATTCAGCTCACTGACGCGGAGCGGACTGCCCTCCGAAAGCGCGGTGCGCATGGCAAACGCGGCGCTGCTGGTTAAGAGCTGCGAAGAGAGCCTGGCCACCCTCGACGCTGCGGGGATAGACCTCTATACAGGTGAGGTGGAGTTCTGTAAGGCAGGCGGCGCTGTCTCCTTCCTCCGCCAAGGGGGGCGCGCGACCCGAGTCGAGCTAAGCGCTCTGCCCGCAGGAATCCTGCGCAATATCCGCCCGGCGATGGAGAGCGCGGTGATGACGAGCGGAGATGTGGTGGTTCTGGTCTCGGACGGTATGCTGGGCGAAGACGAGACGTGGCTCTGCGAGGCCTTGGAAGAATGGACGGAGGGCGCGGGGGATATGCAGGCGTTGGCGGAACATCTGGCGGGCATGGCGGTACGGCGGCGCGCCGACGGCCGCGAAGACGACCTCACCGTCCTCTGCGCGCAATTGCACCAAAGGTAAAGCAAAAAACAATACCATGCATCAACCTTTGATGTATGGGTTTTGCGAAGATTTTGTCTATTCTTCCAACGAAAAATAGAATCATATTGCGCATGATTTACGGGCGGGAATAAAACCCCGCCCGTAAACGTTATCATTATAGTATTAGCAATATCCCCCGTCCACCGCGAGCACCTGTGCGGTCGTATATCCCGCCGCCTCGCTGGCAAAATATCGAACTGCGGCTGCAATCTCGTTTGGCTGCCCCACCCGGCCTAAGGCTGTGCATTCGGCAAAAGCGGCCCGCTCCGCCGGGCTGAGGTGCGCATTCATTCGGGTCTCGATCAGCCCAGGCGCGACGCAGTTGCAGGTCACCCCGCTCGGCCCTGCCTCCCGCGCAATCGCCTTTGTCAGGCCGATCACCGCAGCCTTGGCTGCGGAATACGCTGCTTCGCAGGAACCGCCACTGACCCCCCAGATGGAGGAGACCGTGACAATTCGCCCGTATTTTTTGCGGATCATCGCGGGCAACGCCCGGCGGCAGCAGAGGTAGACCCCGCGCACATCCACCGCAAACAGATCATCAAACTTCGCCGGATCGGTATCCTGAAGCAACTGCTGTGGGAGGGCCGTTCCGGCGTTCGCTATGAGGGCATCCACGCTACCGAGCGATTTTTCAACCTCTTCAAAGAGAAGGTCAACCGCTGCGGCATCGCGTAAGTCGGCTGAAAACGGCAAAAAGACGCCTGCCGGGTAGGCAGACGAAAGCTCCGCCGCCAAAGTTTCGGCGGCGAAGCGGTTGTCATGATAATGCAGCGCGAGGCGGAAGCCCTCCGCCGCCAACGCGCGCGCCATCGCGGAACCAAGGGTCCCGGAAGCGCCGGTGATCATTGCTACCATAGCGCTTACCTGAGACTGGGCAGGCTGGGCAGATTCAGGTCGCGGCCCAAGCCGTCCAGGATCGACTGCATGCTCTTCAAATCCAGAGGCAGCAAATTGTCAGTTTCGAAGAAACGGGAGCCTGTCGTGCCCGAAAGCGAGGTCACATCCAGCGCCGGAATGGTTCCTTTCGCGTCGCCCAACGGCTCAATACGCCGGAGCTGGCCCTCTAAAAAATACAAACGGGCAATTGACTTGCCGCTATCGTCGGCAATCGTCGCCACCTGATGCTCCTTGCCGTTCAGCTTCGCTGTGGAAGTCTTGACGTTTTTCAGCACGTCACTGCCGCCGAGATATTCCGTCAGATTGTCGATTTCACCCAGCTGCATGTCGCCCGCTTCGTCGCTCACGTCCACATAATTACTGATTCTCGGGAAGACCAGCAGGGCGCGCCCGGGCGAAACCACAAGCCTTGAGGTCTCACCAACGACGCTTTCCAGGCCGGAAAGGTCGCCGATGCCCATCTCGCCTGAAAGCTGCGAGAGCATCGCGGTAGGGAATTCGATGGCCGTCTTATCGCCGCTGGCCGCCAGCGTAACCGCACTGGCCGTGCCGCTGCCCAGGGAGCCATTCCCCTTGAGCGTGAAGTTCTTGCTGTTGAGAATATCCTGCACCTGCTCGACGTATTTCAATACCTGCGCCGATTGCGGTGAAGCGTTCGCGGGCGTATTATCCTTTTTTGTGCGTGATTCCACGACCGTGCGCGTCGCCGACTCCGTCACACTTGCCTCGGTAGTATCAGTCTGTGTGGGCACGCTGTACGAGATAGAAATACCGTCGCCGACAGTTTCCGTGTATGCGGCGGTGCGCGTATCCGACGCCACTCCGGTGGTTGTCGGATCATCAACCGTATTGCCGCAGCCCGCCAACAGGACCGCCGCCAACAGTGCGGTCGCCAGCGACAGCGCCAGCGGCTGTTTGAAGCGCCTCAGAAAAATCATCCTTTCCAGTTCGCACTCAAATGGTTACCCAAGTTTCGAAAGATCCAGCGTTATCATACCGTCTGTGCTAAAGTATTTCGCGTCCGCCGTAGAGACGAGCGAATCCACCTCAATAACGGTTCTTTTGCCACCGTCGATTTTTTCGATGCGCGCCAACTCCCCCTCCGCAAAGAAGAGACGCCAAATCACGCCTTCAGGGTCCTTCGCCGTCGCGCAGAGGTACGCTCTGCCGCCGATGGTCTCGTTGGTGGTCTTGATATCACCCTGCGCTCTGGCGATGTTGCCACTGACCGAGGGGATGGCAGCGGCCTTGCCGGTCATATCCAGATAGACCCTACGGTCGGGGAAGACATATAAGACCTTATCTTCTGCTACCACCTGGCGGAACGTCTTGCCCAACATAAGCTCCAGCATCGCCGCGTTCGCCGTATTCGCTCCCGAAGCCTTGAGCAGGCTCGTCATGTTGGGCGTGGTCTGCAAGGCCAGCCTGTTCCCGTCCGCCACCCAAATGGCGGGCAAAAGTCCGCCCGAGCTGCCGGGGAGATCGGAGCTGGCGCGCCCCTTCAGTGTAAACGTCCCGCCCCTGAAAATTGCCTGCACAGCGCGAAAGAGCGCCGCTCCTTCGTTCGATCCCGTCGTGGCCTTCGTTCCGGCCGCTTTGGTTGCGGGGATCATGGTCTGTATACCGTTTGTTCCGGCAGCATTGGTTGTAACGAGCGCAGCAGTCGCCCCGGTCGCGGCAGTGGAGTCGTTGGAAAAGGCCGTGTCCGCCTGCGCGTCGGTGATGCCAACAGTGACTGTGCCGTCGCTGTTTTTGACAGAGCTTTGATAGGTTGGCAGCGTCAGTTCCGGCGTCTCACTCGGCGCCTGCCCGCAGCCCGCCACCACGGCGGGCAGCAGCAGCGCACTCAGCAGCGTCGCCAAAGTAGTTTTGCCCAATCGCCTCATATCATCCCCCGTTTAACTGCCCCAAAACATTTGCATACTTTGCTGGATCAAACGTTTTCATACCATCGGTGCCGAAGTATTTCGCATCTACCGTATTAGATATTGAGTCGACTATCCATACGGTACGAACGGTTTGTTTTGTTGTCGGGTCTATAACTGTTGTCTCCACACGCTTTAAATCCTTGCCCAAAAAATACACAGTACGTGTCACGTCGCCTTCGCTTGTTATGGTCGCGCAAGTGTATTGCTTGCCGCCATCTTTTACCTTGCTGGCCTTGATCTCGTCGGTTTCTTCGTCCACCTCGAACATGCTGGAAAAAGCCGTGGCAAGTTCACCAAAAGCACTTGAGTCCATATTCGCCATCCCCATTTGGGCGCTAAAATCCGTATAAATCTTTTTGTCAGGAAAGACGTAGAGTAACTTATCGCTAGTCGCCACAATGCGCACAGTCTTGCCAAAAATAGTCTCAAAATATGCGGCAAGTATTTGGCTTTGGCCGTAATCCTTTTCACCCGAAGCAACGCTAAGCGCCATTTGATCCGCGCCGTTCGTTTCAAAGGCGATTTTTTCCTTATCTACCGCAATAATTGTTGGGGTGGAGGTCGGAGCTTGGCCGGGCATTGAGGTGTTAATCGTGCCCTTAACCGTATACTTTTGACTCTTGAAGATCGCCTGCACACCCGCAAGCAGCTCTTCTACCTCCTTCACGTCTGCGTCCTCGCCCTTGGGCATGGTCTTCGGTTCTGTCGGCTTCGGCGCGGTGGTGGCGGGCAGGGTGATCCCCGCGGGTGGCTTGACCTGCAGCTCGCCGTTTGCGAATGTCACATCGTAACCCTTTTCGTGCAGCTTGCTCTGAAGCTTCGCCTGCTCATCGGGGCTCAAATTCGTTCCGGTAATACCCGCCTCGCTCATCGCCTGCTCCACCTTATCGGGAGTCAGGTCCAAATTCGGAGCGGTGGTCCCGGTGGTGACGACCTCTCCGCTGTCAAGATCCTTGGTCTCGCAGCCCGCGAACAGCGCCGCGACGGCGACGATCGCCAATAACAGACAAAATGCTTTCTTCATACAGATGTTCCTTTCTTGGGGTTCATTATGCAATGTGCCTAGGCTGATTCGCCGGGCCGCCACGCCCTCACGGTCGCCATGATGCCGCTGAACACACTCGCGACTGTCTCCGCCGTCTTCGGGCCAAGCGAGTTGGTCTCTTCGTAGTGCCCGCGGCCGCTGGGGTCTTTGCTGCTGTCGTAGTAAGATTTTTCGCCGAGAAACCAATCGTTGGGTGGAACGACGTAACCGGTCATGTCGTTGCAAAGGCCAAAGACCAGGAGCTTGTCGTCCCCCGCGATCTGCGTCAGCGGCGTCGGATTGATCTCCGGCCCCTGCCCCGTGGCGGATTCCTCCGCGCTGAGGTAGCCGCCATAGGCCAGTTCTGGGAACAGCTCGCAGGGCAGCAGCAGCATTTGCAGCCCGCCAAGGTTGATGTATGTCATCTCCGTCAAAATCGCCGCCCCGGTTCCGGCGTCCCCTGCGGCGACGCGCTTACCCTTGAAAATACCCAGCTTCTCTGCGGTGAGCAGCATCAGATTTTCGGCCTCGCAGGCATAGGGCTGACGCAGCATATTCAGCAGCGGCGGCAGTTGACGCTCATCTTCAGGCTTGATTTGCATGGCGGCCTGCCCCAGCTGCGCCCCGCAGGACATGGTGGACTTGATGTTATCCTCATCCAGCTCCAGCGGACGGATCAGCCCGCCGATGGCCCCGATGAAATAGATCGTCTCCGCACCCGCGTTTGCCAGAATTTCGCGGCGCAGGTAGCAGGGAAAATCCGCGCTGACAAGCGAATTCTTGCCCAGCATCGCCTCGGAATGGGAAGCGAAGTTGATGATCCAGGTCTCGCGGCTGCCGTCCTCCGGCGCAAACCGCAGGCGGGTCAGGGTGTTGGAATACACCACCGGCGGCCGGGTATCGCGCAGCACGGGCGGAGCCTCAATTGCGCCGTGGTAAAGCTGACCGTCCTTGCGGGTCCGATAGGCCGCCCGCATCACGCGGCGGCAGCCCTCATGCAGGATCGCCATGTATTTCGGGTTCCGCCCCGTGAACGGCAGCGGCCCCCAATAACCCAGGGTATCAATGCCGGCGTGGTTGTGGGTGCTCATGATGAACACCTCGCGGCAACCGATTTGCGCCAGCTCTTCCCGCATCGAATTTTTGATCACGTCGCTATCATAGCTGCTCATGCCGACGTTGTCAATCGAGACCAGAAAAATGCCGCCGCGCCCACTGTTGTCGTCCAGCCAGACGGCGCTGCAGGTCATGGGGTCGAGCACCCCGACAGCAGGGTTGTGGGTGCGGTAACCCGCAACCCAATATTTCTTCTTAGGCACATCACCTGGCTTGCGCAGATCGGGGGGCATGATCTCCGTCTTGGCAAACCCCAGGGTGAAATGGTCGCTCTTCGGAGCATCCAGGGCGTCGTAGACACCTTTGGAGGGCGCGGGCTCCGGGAATTTTTTGGCGTACTTGTCTGAACCGCGCCGGAAAGCGCCTTTTGAAACCTTTGCTAGTGTTCCCAATGGATGCATAGTTAATCACCTGCTTTTCAAAATATGGCATCTTTATAGCATGATCAGTTTAGCAGAATTCAGGGCAAAGTGCAAGGGCTTTTTGAGATTTTACAGACTGGCCTTGCGCCATTCACAAATTTGCCATGAGTTATATTGTAAGTCATTTGCAATAAAAATTACAATTGAGCTCCTGTGACTCTTTTGGTTGCCTGCGGTTGCAAAATGGTAAATCCTGTGATATAATACTCTTGGCGTTTGGTTGCTTGCCGGGGCGGTGGTTCTCCTCCGAAAGGAGGTGAGGCTATGCTGGAAATTTTGCTCGCTATGGCATTTTTGTACTTAGCGATGGCAATTCTCTTCCACGTATCCAATAAAAAGAACTAACCGCTCCACAACCACCAATAGCGTGAGCGGTTAGTTCTTAGCAAACACCTTGAGAACGCTGTCTCGGCGACGCCACGCGCCCCCTTGATACTCTTATCTTAGCACGCGCTGAGGTATTTGTCAAGGGGGCGACGCGTTCAAATTTGCGGCAAAAAGCGAAAAACGCTGCCCGCCCTCTTGATTCCCCCGCACTCTCTATGGTATAATAGACAAGTTATCATAACACAGCGTTATCATGAAAGGGGTTCGTTCGATGAATTACGCTCACGAAGTCGAGAACATGTGCATCGTCGCCAAGGGGCCGCACCACGGCCCGGCACCCATCCCGGAGGAAGGGCGCTGGGTAAAGGCCTACGAGATCAAGGACATTTCCGGCCTTTCCCACGGCGTAGGCTGGTGCGCGCCGCAGCAGGGTGCCTGCAAGCTGACGCTCAACGTCAAGGAGGGGATCGTCGAAGAGGCGCTGGTGGAAACCATCGGCTGCTCGGGCATGACCCATTCGGCCGCCATGGCCGCCGAAATCCTCCCCGGCAAGACACTGCTCGAATGCCTCAACACCGACCTTGTCTGCGACGCGATCAACGTCGCCATGCGCGAAATTTTCCAGCAGTTTGCTTATGGCCGCACACAGAGCGCCTTCAGCGAAGACGGCCTGCCCATCGGCGCGGGGCTGGAAGACCTTGGCAAGGGGCTGCGCAGCCAGATCGGCACGATGTACAGCACCAAGGCCAAGGGTGTTCGCTTCATGGAAATGGCCGAGGGCTACGTCACCCGCCTGGCGCTGGACGCGGGCGACCAGGTGATCGGTTACGAGTTCATTCGCCTTGGAAAATTTTTGGAAGACATTCGCCGCGGTACCGACCCTGCGCAGGCGCTGCAAAAGAACACCGGCAGCTATGGCCGGTTTGCTGAGGCCGCGAAATACATTGACCCGAGAGAAGAATAAGGAGAAAGGAGCGTGCACACAATGGCAAACGATGTAAAGTTTGAGGGCAAGGAACGCCGGATCGCCAAACTGGAAGCCGCCCTTGCGGAATATGGGCTCGAAAGCCTGGAGGCCGCCCGCGCGCTCTGCCTTGCCAAGGGCATTGACGTGGAGGCCATCGTGAAGGGCGTGCAGCCCATCGCGTTCGAAAACGCCGTCTGGGCCTATACCCTGGGCGTTGCAATTGCCCTGCAAGAGGGCATCAAAGAAGCTGCCGCCGCCGCTGCCGCCATCGGTAAGGGCCTGCAGGCTTTTTGCATCCCCGGTTCCGTGGCGGAAAGCCGCAAGGTCGGCCTGGGCCACGGCAACCTCGGCGCGATGCTGCTGAATGAAAAAACCAAGTGCTTTGCCTTCCTGGCCGGGCATGAATCCTTTGCCGCGGCGGAGGGCGCCATCGGCATCGCCAAGACCGCAAACAAGGTGCGCAAAGCTCCGCTGAAGGTGATTCTCAACGGGTTGGGCAAGGACGCCGCGATGATCATTTCGCGCATCAACGGCTTCACCTATGTGCAGACAGACTACGATTTTTATACCGACACGCTGAACGTCGTGCAGGCGGTCCCTTATTCCGACGGCGAACGCGCCAAAGTGCTTTGCTACGGCGCGAACGACGTGCTTGAGGGCGTGGCCATCATGAAACATGAAGGCGTAGATGTCTCCATCACCGGCAACTCCACCAACCCCACGCGCTTTCAGCACCTCGTTGCGGGGACATATAAGAAGTGGGCAAACGAGAACGGCGTGGCCTATTTCTCCGTCGCCAGCGGCGGCGGCACCGGCCGCACCCTGCATCCGGACAACATGGCGGCGGGCCCGGCCTCCTATGGCCTGACCGATTCCATGGGCAGGATGCACGGCGACGCGCAGTTCGCGGGTTCGTCCTCCGTCCCGGCGCACGTGGAGATGATGGGCCTGATCGGCATGGGCAACAACCCGATGGTCGGCGCGACCGTCGCCTGCGCAGTGGCCGTTCAAGAGGCTGCGGGCAAATAAATGCCGCACAAAGAAAGGCGCCGCTATGCAATCACCGCTTGTGAGCGTCATCGTCCCCGTCTATAACGCGGAGCGGTATCTTGGCGAATGCCTGGATTCCGTTCTGCGGCAGACATATATTCATCTTGAAATCATTCTGGTGGACGACGGTTCGCCGGACGGCAGCGGAGCTATCTGCGACGCATATGCTGCAACCAACGCGCGTGTACGGGTGATCCATCAAGCCAACGCCGGGCCTTCCGCCGCGCGCAATGCGGGGCTGGATCACGCAAAAGGCACATACATCCTCTTCATTGACGCTGACGACCGGCCGCACCCAACTATGGCGGAGCGGCTGGTCGCCCGGGCGGAAGAGTCTGACGCAGACCTGGTGCAATGCCGGGTCTTTGACGTGGATGAAGACGGCGAAAACCCCCGCCTGAATCCGCTGATCAACGGACCGGATACCCTTGAGCGGCTGCGGATGGACGATGCCAGCCGCGCCGGGGTGTATTTGCGCTATCTTTATCCCTATGTTTGGGCCTGCCCGCCGGGGCGGCTGCTGCGGGTCTCGGCTTTGGGGAACTTGCGTTTTATTGACACGCCGCTGCGCAGCGACGAAGACGCCATCTTTTTTTTCTGCCTCTTTGCCACGCTGGAGCGGGTTGAGGTAATCCAGGAGCCGCTTTACGATTACAGGCAGGTGCCCGCCTCATTGACCCACCGATCGCTGAGCGCACCGCGCAAGATTCCGCAGCGACTGCTGCTGGTGCGGGAGCTGGAACGCTATCTGCGCGAAGAGGCACCGCTGCCGAAGCTGCGGCGGGCGGTTGTGCCGATGGCGGCGTTTGTGTTCATCCGCTATGCCTATCTGGAGTGTCGCTTTCACGCAGAAGCGCAGGTGCGCGCCACCGGGGAAGTTGAGCTGCGAAAACTGCGAAAAGAGCGCGGTTTTCGCGGGTACTTTCTGCGCGCGGCCTTCGGGCGGGGGATGCATATTTATAGCGTTGCCAAGGGCATTGGCTTAACCGAAGAACTGTTCAACCGCTTGCTGGCGCTGGGCTATGCCTTCGGCGGCCTGGATTTTCTCTATCACCTGCGAGAAAAATTCGCCCCAAGGGAGGATGCCGCATGAATCAACCGCTTGTTTCCGTGATCGTGCCGGTATACAAAGTCGAACCCTACCTACGCCAATGCCTGGATTCGGTTGTCGGGCAGACCTATCGCAACCTCGAGATTCTTCTCATCGACGACGGCTCGCCGGATACCTGCGGTCAAATCTGCGAGGAATATGCCGCAAGCGATGCCCGCATACGGGTGATCCACCAGAAAAATCAGGGGCTTTCCGGCGCACGCAATACCGGCATGGATGTGGCTACAGGTGCGTACCTGATGTTCGTCGATTCAGACGACTGGATTGACCTGACCCTGACCGAAAAGCTCGTTGAGCGGTCGCTTGCGACGGATGCCGACCTGGTGCAGTGCCGGGTGAATTATACTTATGAGGACGGACGGCAGGAAAAGGCGCGCATCTTCGGGCCGGACAACCTGGAAAGCCTTGAAATCAACGAGCAAAACCGCGAAGAAGTCAATTACCGCTGGGTTCTGGGCGACTATATATGGGATTGCGCCTGGGGGCGGCTATACCGCCGTGCGCTGGTGGAACACATGACTCTGCGTTATGTCGACACCAAGCTTGTGTGTAACGAAGATTTCCTGTTTACGCTCTGCCTGTTCAGTGAGCTGCGTCGGCTGGAGATCGTGCAGGAAGTGCTTTATTTCTATCGTCAGCGTGGCGATTCGCTGACCCAGGCGAGTTCATATCCACACCGCATTGCCTGCAGGCCAAGGCTGGCCAAGGAATTTGAGAACTATTTACGCCGGGCGAAGGCGCCGGGCAAGTTGCGGCGGCATTTGGCGAACGCCGTAATGGCTTGGCTGATGCGCGGCGATTACTTTGATCTGGAAGCTATGACTGTTCCGGAAGCAAAAGAACGATGCGCAGCCGCGCTAGCTGCCCGACGAAAGCAAGGCACTTTCAGAAGGCAGGTGCGGCGGGCCGCGTTCAGCCGCGGATTGGGTATATACATACGAACCCATGGGAAGGGCGCTGCTTCCGTTTTGCATAACCGCATTCTTGTGCTATGTTTTGCCTACGGCGGATTGGATATTTACATGCGCGTTGCAAAGCGATTTGCACCGGGGCTAATTACGAAATAGGAGAAGAGCGCAGCATGAACGATCAGCAACCTTTAGTCTCCGTTGTGGTGCCCGTTTATAACGTGGAGCCCTACCTGCGCCGATGCCTGGATTCCATCGTAGGGCAAACGTATAGGAACATTGAGATCATCTTGGTCGACGACGGTTCTCCGGATGCCTGCGGTCGAATCTGCGAAGAATACGCCGCAAACGACACTCGAATCCGGGTGATTCACCAGGAGAATCGTGGGCTTTCCGGCGCGCGCAATAGCGGCATGGATGCGGCTACGGGTGAGTATTTAATGTTCATCGACTCTGACGACTTGATTGATTTCACCATGGCGGAAAAAATGGTGAATAAAGCAAAGGAGACCGATGCTGATGTCGTTCAATGCAGGTTTTATTTTCTCAAAGACGACCAAGATACTTTAGACAGTTATTCGGATCCGATTCCCGGTGCGTATGACGGCGTTATTCTTGACGAAAAAAACTTACAGGAGTTTTTCTTTGCTGCAATAACTGATTTTTCGATGTCCAGCGTCTGCAACAAAATGATTCGCCGTTCGTTGGTGGAATCCTTTGGCCTGCGATTCGTCAATGAACGAACAATCGGATATGAAGATGAATTGTTTCGCTCATACCTATGCGCGACGGCAGGCAAAATCAGCGCGGTAAATGAGCCTTTGTATTATTACTTTGAACGCGAAAACTCCTTAATGCATGTACCTCGTCTGCGGATTCCGCAGGTAATGGAAATGGTTTGGCGCTTTGAGCAGTTTTGTTGCAAACATGGGAAGGAATCGCTGTTAAGAAAATTTCTGCCCATCTATGCGATTCATTGCGTTATAGCTGAATTCACGCGCGCGCGCTGGAACAACCACCCAGGGTATTGGGAACGCTTACTTATCGCGGCCGCGCAGCTGCACGAACTGCCAACAGCGAGACGATATTTCAAAAAGGCACTCTTCAGCAGGCAGCTTCGGCGGCTTTTCCCCGTGGATAATTATGCATTTGCTGAACGCCTGAAGGCCCGGTTGATGGTTGGCGCGCTTTTGTTTGGCGGCCCTCCTGTTTTGTTGACTCTTGTGCCACAACCAAGAAAGGATCGGAATAATAATGCCAAATGAACCGCTAAAAACCCGCATGATTGCGCTGGCGTATGCAGTGGGCGGCCCGCGTTTTTTGATCCGTTTGGAACTGAAAGAACCATCATTGCAGAGTCACGAACAGAAAGGGCATTCATGAAACACCTCATCCTTCTTTATGACGGCATGGCCGACACCCCCTGCCCCGCGCTGGGCGGCAAGACCCCCATGCAGCTGGCGCGCAAACCTCGGTTCGACGCCTTGGGGCGTGACGCCGAGGTCGGCATGGTCAGAACGATTCCCGAAGGCCTTTCGCCCGGCAGCGATGTGGCAAACCTCAGTGTCCTGGGCTATGACCCGCAGCGCTATTATTCGGGCCGCTCTCCGCTGGAGGCGGTCAGCATGGGCGTACCGCTGGGGCCGAACGACCTGACGCTGCGCTGCAACCTGGTGACGCTGTCAGACGAAGAGCCCTATGCCGCAAAAACAATGCTTGACTATTCCGGCGGCGACATCGCCACCCCCGACGCCGGAGCGTTGATCGCAGCCGTTCAGGCGGAATTGGGCAACGCGCAGTTCACGTTTTGCGCCGGCGTGTCTTACCGCCACTGCCTGCTCTGGAAAGACGGGCGCACGCAACTCGACGCGCTGGGCCGTCTCACCCCGCCGCACGACATCACAAACAAACCCGTGGCGGAACACCTGCCCCAGACCGATATCGCCGCTCCCCTGCTTCGCCTCCAGGAGCGGAGTTTTACGCTTTTGAAGGATCACCCCGTCAATCGAAACCGTGCGGCATCCGCCAACAGCATCTGGCTTTGGGGGGCGGGCACTCTTCCGGCGCTTCCCTCCTTTGAAGAGACCTTCGGCAAGCGGGGCAGCGTCATCTCCGCCGTCGACCTGCTCAAGGGAATCGGTATCCTGGCGGGCATGCGCACTCCGGCCGTGCCCGGCGCGACCGGCACCATCGACACCGATTTTGAGGGCAAGGCCCGCTGCGCGGTCGAAGAACTGCGCTCCGGGCAGGATTTCGTCTATTTGCACATTGAGGCCACGGACGAATGCGGCCACAGGGGCGAGGCGGAAAATAAGGTGCGTGCCATTGAATTGATTGATGAGCTTGTTCTGCCGATTGTGCTGGACTACCTGGGCAATTGCGGCGAGGAATACGCCGTCATGATTTTGCCAGATCACCCGACGCCTCTGGCGACGCGCACCCATTCGAGCGATCCGGTACCATATATGCTCTACCGTAGCATTGAACAAGGCAGCGGCAAAGGCGTCGCGACCGTCACGGAAGAGACCGCCGCAGGCACCGGCATCTTTGTGGAAGAAGGCCCGGCGCTGATGCGGAAGTTTTTGGCACGGTCGTAACGGGGCATAAATGATACCTGGTTTACGCGGATGCGCATTTCAATTCATCCAAAGCAGAAGGACTATCAAGTGTCAGATTTTTCGCCCGCCACGCCAACAGAATATGACGACCTTGAAGAGCTGCGCGGCGTTGTTGAGGCCCTGACCTTCCGCAACGAAGAGAGCGGCTTTACTGTATTGGACCTCGCCGCAAGCGGGGAACTGATCACCGCCGTGGGCGTGCTGCCCGGGGTATCGCCGGGCGAAGAGCTGCGCCTGCGGGGCCGCTGGACGCGGCACCCTTCCTTCGGGCGGCAGTTCAACGCCAGCTTCTGCGAACGCAGCATGCCCACCACCCAGGGCGAGGTACTGAAATACCTTTCTTCCGGCGTGGTGCGGGGCGTCGGCCCGGCGCTGGCTCTGCGGATCGTCGAGCTTTTCGGCGACGAGACCCTCTCCATCCTCGAGAGCAACCCCCAACGCCTTGCCACGGTGAAAGGCATTTCGCGCGCAAAGGCGGAGGAGATCAGCGAGAGCTATAGTCAGCAATTTTCGCTCCGCCAAGTGATGCTGGCCCTGGAACGCCTTGGCATGACGACCTCGGAATGCCTGCGGGCGCATAAAGCTTATGGTTCCCGCGCGGCGGAGCTGATACGCGCGAACCCTTATATTCTTTGCGAAGGCGGCCTTGGCATCGGTTTTGAGCGGGCGGACGCCATCGCCCGAACCATACCGGAGGGACCAAACCCCCTCTGTCGCCTGGAGGCGGGCGTACTGCACATCATGCGCCGCGCCGCCGGGCAAGGGCATACCTGCGTCCCGATGAACAAAATTTCCGCGCCCGCCGCCGCGCTGCTGGGCATTACGCCGGAGCAGGCGGAAGAGGCGATCAAACCGCTGCTGGAACAGCGGCGGCTGATTTCATGGCGCAGAGAGCCGCGCCCCGGCCTCAACGAACAGGATGCGGGGAACGCACCGTCCTGCGCCCCGGCAAGGGAGTTTCTCTTTCTTCCTTATCTTTATACAGCCGAGAGCAGCGCCGCACAGCGGGTGGATTTTTTGCGGCGGTTTCCTCCGGCCGAGACCAAACTTTCCGGCGACCCCGAAGACGTGATCTGCCGCATGGAAGATCGGCATGGGCTGCATTACGACGAGAACCAGCGCCTGGCAATGCGCACGGCATTGGAGCGCGGCCTGCTGATCCTCACCGGCGGCCCCGGTACCGGGAAGACGACAACGCTGAAGGGGATCCTTGAACTGTTCACATCCGCGCAGCTGAAGGTCGCGCTGGCCGCACCGACGGGCCGCGCCGCCAAGCGGATGCAGGAACTGACCGGCGCGCAGGCAAAGACGATTCACCGGCTGTTGGAGGTCGAGTGGACGGAAGACGACCGCCAGAGCTTCGCCCGCAATCAACGCAATCCCCTGGAGGCAGGGGCAGTGATCATCGACGAAATCTCGATGGTTGACATCTCCCTCTTTGCCGCGCTGCTGGAGGCGCTGCCGCTGGGCTGCCGCCTGGTGCTGGTGGGCGACGCCGACCAACTGCCGCCCGTCGGCGCGGGCAGCGTGCTGCAAGACCTCTTGCGGGCGGGCGAACTGCCCGTCGTGCGCTTGCAGCATATTTTCCGGCAGGCGTTGGAGAGCCATATTATCCTCAATTCGCATAAGATTGTGCGCGGCGAAATGCCGGAGCTGGACGTCAAAGATCGGGACTTCTTCTTTTTGGAGCGCCGCAGCGCGGCGCAGGCCGCGCAGACCATCGCCGAGCTCT
>JAVBOZ010000028.1:0-9711 GCA_031549985.1 Oscillospiraceae bacterium
GGCTGAACATTGCCGAGCACACGTTCATCACGGATATCGATGATGACATCGCCCTTTCAAATCACGGGAAGATTCGCGCGAAACACATCGTTCTGGCCACGCATTTCCCGATGGTTAACATCCCCGGCCTGTATTTCCTCAAAATGTACCAGCACCGCTCCTATGTAATCGCGCTTGAAAACGCGCAGCCTGTGGATGACATGTATGTCGATGAGCGGCAAGATGGACATTCCTTCCGGCATCATGGCAGCATGCTGCTCATCGGCGGCGGCGACCACCGTACCGGTAAAAAAGGCGGCGGATACCCAGAACTGCGCACCCTGGCGCAAGGCGCGTATCCCGGAGCGACGGAGCGGTACAATTGGGCGACGCAGGACTGCATGACGCTAGACGGCCTGCCCTATATAGGCCGGCACAGCGCGGGTAAGCCGCATATTTACGTCGCCACCGGGTTCAATAAATGGGGGATGACTTCTTCGATGGTTGCCGCCGACCTGCTGGCCGACCTGGTCACCGAAGGCAAAAGCGAGCTTGAGGCGCTGTATAGCCCGCAGCGCTCAATGTTTCGCCCGCAGCTCATCTCAAATGCCGTGCATGCGATCGGCGGGCTGGCGAGCCTTGGCGGCAAACGCTGCTCGCATATGGGCTGTAAATTGCACTGGAACCCGGCCGAACGCACTTGGGATTGCAGCTGCCACGGCTCGCGCTATGACGAATCCGGCAAGGTGATTGACAACCCGGGCAAGAAGCCGATCAAACCATAGAAGTACGATTTTTTCTTGACAACAGGTAAAAAAATGGATATACTAATTAACAAGACAAGCACTGCTTGCCCATACCGTTAACGGTGTGGGCAAAGTTTATTGGAGCCACGAGAGCAAAAGGAGAATGTTTTATGTGCAAGACCTTCGGCGAATTTCAGGCGATGGCGAAAGAACATGGCATCAAAATGGTCGACTTCAAAGAGATTGACCTGGATGGACGCTGGCATCACCTCTCCATCCCCATCGAGCGGTTTACGCCCGCACTTTTGGAAAAAGGCATCGGCTTTGACGGCTCAAGCTATGGCTTTCTCACCGTCGAAAAATCCGATATGGTCTTCATTCCCGATCTCACTTCCGCCTTCGTCGACCCGGTGATCGCCATCCCCACCATCTCCATGATCGGCGATATTTTCAGGATTACCGACAGCGGCTATGCGCGCTTTGAAAGCGACCCACGGCATGTGGCCGAAAAAGCCGAAGCCTACCTTTCGGCGACCGGCATTTCAGACCACTGCCTTTTTGGCCCTGAGTTTGAGTTTTATGTGCTGGATAATATCGAGTTCCGTAACGAGATCAACCACATAGAGGTGCATCTTGATTCCGCGCAGGCGGCCTGGAACACCATTGACAGCCCCTATGACGCCTTCGCCAACAACAAGGGCTATAAGGTGATGGGCCACAAAGGCTATCACGCCGACCTCCCCTACGATATCAGCTATGACCTGCGCAATACGATGGTGCGCACACTGGAAGAACACGGGATCCCCGTTAAATACCACCATGCGGAGAACGGCGGCCCGGGGCAGGTGGAAATCGAAGTGGAATTCGCAACGCTGAAGGAGATCGCGGACAGGACGCAAAAGCTAAAATACCTGCTGAAGAACATTGCGGTGCAAAACGGTAAAACCATCACCTTTATGCCCAAACCCTTTTATGGTGAATGCGGTAGCGGCATGCACGTACATCTGCAGATGTTCAACGCAGGCAAGCCGATCTTTTTTGACGAAAACGGCTATTCGCAGCTGAGCCAGACGGCGCTTTACGCCATCAGCGGCATTTTGGAGCACGCCCCGGCGCTGACCGCGCTGACCTGTCCTTCCACCAATTCCTATAAGCGGTTGGTACCGGGCTATGAGGCACCGGTGACGATCTGTTTCGCGACCTCGAACCGCAGCTCGGTCATCCGCATTCCTGGCTACGCGCGCAGGCCCGAAGATAAGCGCTTTGAGTTCCGGCCCGCCGACGCCACGGCCAACCCGTATCTCTGCTATTCCGCCATCGTGATGGCGGCCATTGACGGCATCCAGAAGCGTTCGGATCCCACGAAGCTGGGCTTTGGCCCCTACGACAAGAACATGTATTACCTGACCGAGGAGGAAAAGAAGGTCGTCAAAGGGCTGCCAAAATCTCTTGAGGAGGCAGCCGCTGCGCTCGAGCGCGACAACGCCTTCCTGCGCAGCGGCGGCGTGTTCAGCCAGGAACTGATTGACAGCCAGCTGCGAAAGATCCGCAGGGACGCGGAGGAAGTCAGCACCGTCCCGCACCCACTGGAATTCAAGAAGTACTACGACCTTTAAACAAATCCTGTTTTGTGCGTAAACCGCGCGTTGCAGCCACCAGGCCGCGCCGCGCGGTTTGATAATTGATAGCTTGACTTTTCCGGCCTGCGGGCGTATACTTGAACAAACCGCCATTGGGTGCGTTTACAACATCTATATTAGGAGGATTCAACATGAAGCTTGAGCTGTTCATCAATTTCGACGGCGACTGCCGCGAGGCGCTCGATTTCTACGCAAAGGTCTTTCGGGCCGAGGTGCAAGACCTGATGACCTATAGTGAAGCGCCGCCTGACCCCGATTATCCTTTGGCGGAGGCCGACAAAGATAGAGTCATGTACGCGGGCATCCCGGTCGGCGGCATGGTGCTGATGTTTTCGGACGCGCCCGCCGGTACGCCGTTTGTCAAGGGGAACAACCTTTGCCCGACCCTCAGCATGGAGGATAAGGACGAGGTTGCGCGGCTCTTCAACGAGCTGAAAGAGGGCGGTCAGGTCTATATGGAGCTGCAGCAAACCTTCTTCTGCGAACTATACAGCATGGTGGAGGACAAGTACGGCGTGATCTGGCAGGTTATGTATTACGCTTAATTTTGCTGCAGGGAGGCACATCTATGCCCGGACAGGGAAAGTTCATCGTGTTTGAGGGTCTTGACGGCTGCGGGAAGACCACACAACTGGAATTTTTGCGCGAACGGCTGGCCAGCATGTGCCGCCCCGCGCGCAAGCGCAAGGTTTTCACTACCCGCGAACCCAGCGACAGCGTGCCGGGCCTGATCTGCCGCGGCATCAGCAAGAAGAGCATCTTCGTCCAGCGCGAGACCGAGGCGCTGCTCTTTGCCGCCGACCGGCACGAGCATATGCAAAACGAAATCCTGCCCCAGTTGCGCTCTGGCAACCATGTGCTGTGCGACCGCTGCTACTTCTCGAATTTCGCCTACCAAAGCCCGGAAACGTCCTTCGAGACGCTGCTCTCGTATAATACGACCGCTATGCGCCTGCTCAAGGCGGATATTACGATCTTCATCGACGTACCGCCGGAGGAATGCGAGCGGCGGCGCGCGGCGGAGCGGGCGACGGAGGAAAAATGGGACAACGTGGAGCGGGCGAAGATCATTCGGGAGCAATATATGCTGGCCTTCGAACGGCTGAAAGACAGCGAGACTGTGCTGATTGTGGATGGCGTGGGCAACCCGAAGGACATCTTTGAGAATTACTGGGTGCGGCTGAACCGCACGTTGCTGACGGAAGAAGATTATCAATAATAGAATCGCGACGCCCCCGCTTTCAATCAAAAGGCGGGGGCGTGTTCTATCATTTGTTATGACCCATGATTGTTGTCTGCTACGCATCGTTCCGGTGCACCCGGCGGTATTCCTCGAGCCGCAATTTATCCTTGATTTCAAGCCCGCGCTCGCCCGCAAGTGACTCCAGATGATGGGTAAACTCGTGCAGCAGCGTGCCCCGCAGCAGTTGGCGCAGCTCCGGCTCCGGCGCGTAGGCATGCACCCGCATGAAGGAGCCGTAATACATACGGATGCAGCGGCCCATGACCTGGCTGTTGCAATATTCGCCCATGATGTATAAATCCCCCGCGCTTTCGGGATGCGTCTTGCATTCTTCCAGCAGGATGACGCCGCCGTTCAGGCGCTCGAAAAAAGCGTCGGGGATTTCGTCGGCTATGTCGTTGAGCATGGTTTCAACTTCATCAATGGTATACATGTTATATCCTTCCCTGCCTACCCCGCGAACAAGCTTTCCACCCACACAATGATTTCAAAAACGGGGTTGGCCAAACAGGTCACAAAATCCTTCCAGATGCGTCGTAGCGTCACCCGCGAATCGTCGGCGCGGGCTTCGGCGACCCCGTAAATCTCCAGCTCCTGCACCCGGGCGATGTCGTCTGACCCCGGGTCTTTAATCACCAGACGGATATACCGTCCGGTACGCGCCCGCAGAGCACGGTATACGATGGCCTCGCCGTTGTCGCTGACGCTGTCGACGCTCGTCCACCGCGCACCGTCGGTGCTGGCCTGCAATTCCCAGGCGCGGGTATTCAGGCTGGCGCCCATATCGTTCGTTTCGGCGTTCTTAAGGACGTAGCGGTCCAACACGACGCTTTCGCCCAGGTCAATTTGCAACGCCGCTTCCCCCGGGGCGGGCGCTTGCCAGCCGGTGCTGAAGGTGCCGTCGGTGATGGCCGCCGGGCCGCCGCCGTTATCGCGCGAAGCGGAGGCGGTCTTTTGCAGCGACGCAAGATAGGGCTTGCCATAATATTCACCGCAAAGCATCATGAAATGGTCGGGCCGCACGAAGACGAACCGGCCTGGGTACGCCGCGTCCAGTTCATCGGTCAGGCGAACAAGATCGGAGACGCTGGTATGCCAGACATCCACTTGGCAGGCAAAGAATTGGGCGTCTTCGCAGTCCCGCTCCGCCGCAGCGCTAAGCCGCAGCTTCATATTGTCGGTTCCGCTGTCATAGGACATCGCGCCCCGCGAATTGCGGACATCCGACCCGAACCAGACGACGGGCGTGTTATTTCCGGTAAAGCGGATCTTCGGGCCGGAATCGAATTGCGTGGTCAGGCCCAGCAGGGAGGGCATGCGACTGGCGAACCATTCGGCGCGGCTGCCGGTCAGTTTGTTCCAGACGGTGATGATGTTGATGCCGGTACGCTCAAAATAGGCGTTGGTCATCGCGCCGTAACGCTGCGCAAAAGCCTTGCCCGGCCACTGGGCGGCGGTCGAATAGCCCACGCCCGAAGGCCCGCAGATCAAGACGTCGTTCTGCGTCGCGGTCTTGTAATACCAGTTCAGAATTTGCGGGCCCGCGTCGAGCATCACCGGGCTGAAGGTCCAGCCGATGGGCACCTTACCCCGGTCGGCGCTGCCCCAGAGCCTGGCCACACGCATTGCCCCTTGGTCGTATTGGATGTTGTCGCCGTCGCTGATGTTGAGCGAAACGTAGATTTTCCCGTCCTCCAGCACCGGTTTAGCCGGTATCGCGGGGATATCCAGTTCGCGCGGCATGGCGGAATAGACGCTGTAGTTAAGATAAAAATCCGAGGCGATGGTCATTACGCCAAAGGCGCTGGCGAAAGATATCCCGGCCGGTTCGTTCGGCCACCAGCCTGTATAAAAGCAGTCCAGGGGCTGCGTGCCTTCAAAGAAGAGCTTGAGCACCGCCCGCTCCTCCGGAATTTTTGCATCCAGCCAGATCACCGCCGCACCCACCGCTACGGCGAAATCCCGCAGCGGGAAGTGCCCGTCCGGCGCAAGGCCGCAGATCGTGCGACGGGTGCACTGCGCCCAGTAATTCTCATAGAGCCAGCGGTAGGCGCTGAGATGGTCGGTGATGGGCGCGGTGCGCAGGTCGGTCAAGACCGGCAGGTTATACGGCGCGGCGGAAAGCACCGCCGCCAGATCAGGCGAGACAGCGAGAGTGTCAGTCAGCCCGGCGACAGTGGTGGCCACGTTGGCGCTTGCCTGCACGGCGGGGTTGAAGACGACCAAGCCCTTCAGCTCAGTGCGGTATTTCGTGACCGCGTCCTTCCAGCCGGGCAAAGGGGCAGAGGAAATCCCCAGATCGGCGCCCCAGGCATCCCGGGAATCGGTGTCGCGATCCACCAAAAAGACGCGCGGCTGCGTACGGTTGACAATACCCTGCAAGCAGGCCACTGCCAGACGTTCGGCAAAGGGCAGGCTACGCACGTCGATTGCGTCGAGGGTCTCGGCCATGGGCGCGAAGGTCGGCATCGCCTGCCCGGCGGGCCAACGATAGCTTTTGCCGTCCGTTTCTTCGCCCGAAGCCGACGGCGAAACGGCGACCACGGGTAAAAGGAGGGAAAGAGCCAAAACGGCACAGAGCAGCTTCTTTTTCATGGGGGACCTCCTATGGATTTGGTGTATGCCTATAGAGGCGAGCGACCTCGGTCCTCCGTGATCAGGGCACAGCCAACTGCGGCGCAGCCGACTACAAGTTTCGGTTGCGCGCGTATTCGCCGATGTCGTCGTCCGTGCGGTAAAAATAACTGTTGTCTTCCAGAATATCCTGGCGTTCCAGCAGAACCCCCAACCCGAGTGCAACGCAGTTGACGGGGTCCTTCGCCACCCGCACCTTGAGGCCCGTGCGCTCGCGCAGCATTGCATCCAAATCCCGCAGCAGGGAACCGCCGCCGGTGAGCACGATGCCCTGGTCATAGATATCGCCCGCCATTTCGGGGGGGGTCTCTTCCAGTACCCGCTGAATGACGTTGACAAGGTCGTTCAGCCGCTCCCGCATCGCCAAAAAGCTCTCGGTAGATGTTACTTCTATCCGCGTTGGCAGGCGCGTGATATAGCTTTGGCCGCGGGTATAGATCGCCAGCTCCGTGCTGCGCAGGCGGGCGCAGCCCACCTTTTGCTTGATCTCTTCCGCCGTCAGGTCGCCGACCAGCACGTTGCGCTCCCGGCGCAGATAGCGCTGGATCGCGCCGCTCAGGGCGTTGCCCGCCACCTTCGCGCTGCGCGCGAGCGCCATGGTACCCATGGTCAGCACGGCGACGTCCGTGGTTCCGCCGCCGACGTCAACAATCATTTGACCGCCCCGGTAGGCAATATTCATCCCCGCTCCCAGCGCGGCGGCAATGGGTTCTTCCACGAGGCAGGCGCGGCCCGCCCCGGCGGCGATGGCCAGCTCCAAAATGGCGCTGCGCTCCAGCCCCGTGACCGAGGCGGGCATGCAGATCATCACGCTGGGCTTGAACATGCGGTTTCCGCAGATGCGCTTGACGTAATAGGCGATCATGGCGTGGACAACTGAAAAATCCGAAACCACACCGTCCTGGATGGGGCGCACGATCCGAAGCGAACCGGGTGTGCGGCCCACCATATGAAAGACCCGGTTGCCCAGGGCCAGCACGTCGCCGGTTTTGACGTCTACCGCCGCGACGGAAGCCTCGTGCAGCACAATCCCCTTGCCCCGCACATAGACGAGGATGGAGGCGGTACCGAGATCAATGCCGATTTGCAGACCGGGCATAGATTATGCTCCTTTTTGAATTAGGCTTTTAGACGATTGTACTTGATATTTAGGCGCCTTGCGGATGGCCGCATATGTGCCAATCCTGAATGGCCAACCGCTCAAATCGCGTCAGGATATCGCTGACCGCGAATTCTTTTTCCCCATGGAAATAGCTGCCAACGCGGTCATTGAAACAGGCGTACCATTTGGGTTCCAGCCGCGCCAGCCCATAGGCCGCCCCGGCGATGGAACCGGCGGTCGCCGCCGTGCAGTCGCAGTCATGCGCCATGGCCACGGCCTCGGCGATGACCCGCCCGATATCCTCCCCGCCCAGCGCCAGCGCAAAGACGGTCAGGCAGGCGTTGTTAATGGTATGCACCGGATGCAT
This sequence comes from Oscillospiraceae bacterium, assembly GCA_031549985.1. Taxonomy (GTDB): domain Bacteria; phylum Bacillota; class Clostridia; order Oscillospirales; family Acutalibacteraceae; genus WRMQ01. The sequence continues at coordinate 7,712 of JAVBOZ010000028.1, forward strand.
ATCGGGATACCGCTCATCGACCAGCCGGACGGCGGTTTCGTAATTCCCGACCCCGCGCCAAAGCTCAAGCGCCCAGCGCAGCCCCTTGGCCAACTCGCAGTCTTCCGGGATGAAATCAAGACCGCGCAACAGCGAGCGCCGGACGTCGTTTGAGGTGAACGCGTCGGCGATTGCGGCGGCAAAATACTGCGCGCCATAGACGCCGTTGCCCCGGTGAGAGATCCAAGCGTCGCGCCGGGCCATTTCGGCTGCCCGCTCCGGGTCGCCGGGGTTCATGTAGGCGTAGCCGTCGCAGCGGATGTCTGCGCCGATCCATTCGCAATAAGGGTTTTCTACTTCCGCCGCTTGATACCAGGGGATGCCGTTTTTCAGGTTGCGCAGCGCAATCTCTTCGGCCGTGCAGCTGACTGTGAGGTGCCGGAGCCAGGCGTCGCCCACGTCCTTGGTCGTGAAATCCCGCCCGTTCGGGCTTTGTTCAACGATGAATAGGGACAGCAGCGTATAGCCGATATCGTCATCGCAGGGAATACGCGAAATTTGCCCCTTGAGGTAATCCGTCATGCGTTCGCCATACCGCAGAATATCGGGCATGGGCGTTTCGGGCCAATAATCGGCCAGTGGGAACGCGACGCCCAGCTGCGCGGCGTAATCGCGGATTTCCTCGAAAGCCCAGCCCTCCACCGGCACGCCGAGGGTGCAGCCCGCCGCGCGGGCATAGAACGCGCCTTGGAGTTTATCACGGTAATTGTCGGTCATATAAATACTTCCCTTACGGCTTCCAAATAAGCGTACCCATTCTTGTCGTCCGGTTGCAAATAGCTGGTCTCCGTCCATTCGTTCCAGCTGTTGAGCGTGACCAGCTTCGGCTGGCCGGGGTGGCTGTCGGCATAATCCTTGGCCAGTTGCAACGCCTGCCGGATGTTCTCCTTCGTGCAGTTGCGCATGCCGTCGTTCGTCGGGCGCAGAAAACGCGGCTGGCTGCCCCAGCCCACCGAGACGTGCGGAAAATAAGGAAGGCCGGAGGCCTGCGCCGCCGCGAACTCCGCCCGCATCGCGGGGAGCCAGTCGGCGTAATCCACGCCCGTAGGGGCGTAACAGGCGGTCTGGTAATGGGTGAGACTATCCGCGCCGATCTGCCGGGCAACCTCGAAGATACCGGCGCCACCAAATTTGATCAATTGCAGGTGCAACCCGCCCAGCCCGGCCTTGACCATCTCCTCACGCAACCAATCAATGGCGCGGGCCGTGGCCTCCGCCCCGCCAAGGCCGCGTATCATGTTGTTGCTGTCAAAGACCGAAAGCACGGGCTTGCCGTCAATGCGATAGTAATTCTCGCGGCAGAAGTAAGTGTCTATCCAGCGCCGCGCGATATTTTGAAAGATGTGCAGCGGCAGCGCGCCGTCCCAGATGGGGGTGCTCATGTCGTGGGAATTGCGCAGATCCCAGAGCGTATTGGCGCTGTGGTTGGCCCACATGATGAAGAACTTCATCTGCCCGTTGTTGGGCGCGGCCAAAAAGCCGTTGAGGCATTGCTCCAAAAACGGTCGGTTGTCATACCAATACCAGTCATAAATGAAGGTGTTGACCCCATGCGCCAGAGCCTGGCCAATCTGGAATTCCATCACCGCCGGGTCGGCCTCGTTTTGGTAGCCCCAGACCGGTTTTTCGTGCATCCTTTTTTTCACAGTCTCCCATTCGCCGATGCCTTCGGGCCAAAAGATGCGGGCGCGCGGCTCATCGCCGGTGTAAGACGGCCAGACATAGGCCGCGACATCATAGGCGTTTTGATTGGTTGGCATAGGGTGGATCCTTTCCAGCGTTTAGATTTTGGACTTTAGACTCTTCCTCGGTAAAACAATAGACGAGTGAACAAAGGCATCAGCTTACTTGCGGGCGGCCCGACGCCGCCCCTACAATGCTTATCTAACCGCCGCAGGGGCGTGTGCGTGGCGCGCGTTATTGCGCCCGGGGTCGTCGCGCCCTACAAGCGCGCCCTGCGT
>JAVBOZ010000102.1:0-3934 GCA_031549985.1 Oscillospiraceae bacterium
CGAAAGGGGAGGGGTTGGGAAACAAATTCCTTTCCCATATTCGCGAGGTCGACGCCGTGCTGCACGTGGTGCGCTGCTTTGAAAACGATGATATCATCCACGTCGAAGGCAGCATTGACCCCGCGCGAGATATTGAGACCATCAACCTTGAGCTGATCTTTGCCGATATGGAGATGCTCGAGCGGCGCATCGAGCGCGGCACGAAGGCGCTCAAGGGCGATAAATCCATCGCGGTTGAGCTGGAGCTTTGCAGGCGGCTTAGGGCGCATCTTGAAGAGGGCGGCCCTGTGCGCACCTACCCCTGCACCGAGGCGGAGCAGGAAATTTTGGCGGGTATCGCCCTGCTGACCGCCAAGCCGGTGATTTACGTCTGCAATTTTTGTGAGGCGGATTTCGCGGATGGCATTGAAGGCAACCGCAATTACCAGACCGTTGCCGCCATCGCCGCCGGGGAGGGCGCCCAGGTGCTGCCGATCTGCGCCGAACTGGAGGCCCAGGTAGCGGAGCTGCCGCCGGAGGAGCGGGGCGAATTTCTCGCGGAACTGGGCGTTGAAAGCAGCGGGCTTGACCTCCTGGTACGCAAGAGCTACGCCCTGCTGGGGCTTTGCAGTTACCTCACCGCCGGGCAGCCGGAGGTGCGCGCCTGGACGATCCGCCGGGGCACCCGCGCCCCGCAGGCCGCCGGAAAAATTCACAGCGACTTTGAGCGCGGGTTCATCCGCGCCGAGGTGATTGGGTTCGACGAACTGATCGCCTGCGGCAGCCTGGCCGCGGCCAAAGAAAAAGGCCTAGTGCGCAGTGAGGGCAAGGAATACGTGATGCAGGACGGTGATGTTGTGCTGTTCCGGTTCAATGTCTGACGATACAATTATTTCCAAATAACAATATATAGTGGAAGGAATGGGGAAAAACAAAAAAAGCAACTATATTTTGTGAAAGCTCTTGCAATTTCCCATGCGGTCTGCTATAATACATCTCGACAAACATTGCGCGCGGAAAGCCGGGGCCGAACCGTGCGCTTAAGCAGAAAGGAAGCGAGCCGAGCATCATGAAGGTTATTAAGAGAGATGGGACCTCCGTCTCCTTCGACCGCAGCAAGATCGTCACCGCCGTGCGCAAAGCGAACGAGGCCGTTGAGGCGCAGTTCCGCGTCACAGAGGCCGAGATTGAGGAGATTGCCGCCGCTGTCGAGAACCGGAACCGCCCGCGCGTCCTGGTCGAGGATATTCAGGACATCGTCGAGCAAAAACTCATGGAGATGGAGAAATATGCCCTGGCCAAGGCATATATCATCTATCGATATACCCGCGCCCTGGTGCGTAAGGCCAACACCACGGACGATTCCATCCTGAGCCTCATCCGGGCGCAGAACAAGGATGTTATGGAGGAGAACTCCAATAAAAACGCCGTCACAGCGGCGACGCAGCGCGATCTCATCGCGGGCGAGGTCTCCAAGGATCTTACCCGGCGGATTCTGCTGCCCGAAAAAATCTCCAAGGCCCACGACGAGGGCGCGATCCACTTTCACGACGCCGATTACTTTTTGCAGCCGATTTTCAATTGCTGTCTGATCAATATCGGCGACATGCTCAACAACGGCACCGTCATGAACGGCAAGCTGATTGAGAGCCCGCGCAGCTTTCAGGTGGCCTGCACGGTGATGACCCAGATCATCGCCGCCGTGGCCAGCAGCCAATACGGCGGCCAGAGCGTAGATATCAGCCATCTGGGCAAGTTTCTGCGCCGTAGCGGCCAAAAGTTTACAAACCAGCTGAAAGAACAGATCGGCGGTTCGCTGGATGAAGAGACGCGGAAGAAGATCGTCGACCTTCGCCTGAGGGAGGAACTGCGTTCGGGTGTGCAAACCATCCAATACCAGATCAACACCCTGATGACCACCAACGGGCAGTCGCCGTTCGTGACGATTTTCATGAACCTGCGCGAGGACGACCCTTATGTGGAAGAAAACGCGATGATCATCGAGGAGATTCTCCGCCAGCGGATACAGGGGATCAAGAACGAGAAGGGCATTTGCGTCACGCCGGCGTTCCCGAAGTTGATTTATGTGCTGGATGAGCACAACTGCCTGCGGGGAGGTCGCTTCGACTATCTGACACGCCTGGCGGTGCAATGCTCGGCCAAGCGCCTGTACCCCGACTATATCTCCGCCAAAAAGATGCGGGAAAATTACGAGGGCAATGTTTATAGCTGCATGGGCTGCCGCAGCTTCCTCAACCCCTGGAAGGACGCGGAGGGCAACTACCGCTTCGAAGGCCGCTTCAATCAGGGCGTGGTCAGCCTCAACCTGCCGCAGATCGGCATCTTGGCCAAGGGCGACGACGAAGCTTTCTGGAAGCTATTTGATGAGCGTCTGGAGCTTTGCTTTGAGGCTCTGATGTGCCGCCACAACGCTCTGAAGGGCATCCGCAGTGACGTTAGCCCCGTGCATTGGCAATACGGTGCCATTGCCCGCCTGGGCAAGGGCGAGGTCATTGACCCCTACCTGCTCAACGGCTACAGCACGATTTCCCTGGGCTATATCGGCCTTTATGAGGTCACCAGGCTGATGCGCGGCGTCAGCCACACCGAGCCTGCCGGTGAGGAATTCGCGGTGGCAGTCATGCGCCATATGCGCGAGGTCGCCGAACGCTGGAAGCGGGAGACCACCATCGCCTTCGGCCTTTACGGAACCCCGGCGGAATCCCTCTGCTATCGCTTTGCCCGCGTAGATAAAGAGCGCTTCGGCACCATTGAAGACGTCACTGACAAGGGATACTACACCAATTCCTATCACGTGGATGTGCGCGAGCCGATCGACGCTTTTGCGAAATTCACCTTTGAAAGCCAGTTCCAGACCATCTCTTCCTCCGGCGCGATTTCGTATGTTGAGATCCCCAATATGCGCCACAATCTGGAGGCCCTGGAAGAGGTCGTGCGCTTCATTTACGACAACATTCAGTACGCCGAGTTCAACACCAAGAGCGACTATTGCCACGTCTGCGGCTTTGACGGCGAGATCACCATCAACGACGACTTCGAATGGGAATGCCCGCAGTGCCACAACAAAGACCACGCCCGCATGAACGTCACGCGCCGCACCTGCGGCTATTTGGGCGAAAACTTTTGGAACGTCGGCAAGACCAAGGAGATCAAGGCGCGGGTACTGCATCTTTAGGATGCTGGATTTTAGACAATAGATATTAGCTGGAAGATGGCTTGATGAGAGGGGATCATGGCTTTGGAGGCAATCTGGATTACACTTCTGCCTCTCTTTATAGCCGTCTGGCTGGAGTGGCAGCAGCTGAAAGAATGGGGAATTCAATGCCAAACAGTAATTATCAAGCGGCGCAGACGAAAGGGGAAAGCAGTGATGATCGAGAGCCTGCGACAGTTTATCGGGAAAGAATGCGCGATTAATGTTATGGGTGTGAACGTTGCGGTTGTCGGTGTGGTGGAGGGCCTGGAGGAAAACTGGTTGCTGGTGCGCGGCACAAAGAACCCTGTCGGCCCCCAAATGATCAGCATGGAATATGTCAGCCGCATCCTTGAGGTCCCCCTCAACAAAAACGGAAAAAGGAAGCTCGGCTGGTGACGGCGCAACGAAAGAAGGTTTGACATGCGTAAGGCGGCGAAACGGCTTTTAGCGCTGGCGCTGGCATTGACGCTGGCCCTGGCGCTGGCGTCCTGCGGTCTCGGAATCCCGTTGCGTACTTCGCTGCGGGGCAATGGCGACTATGTGTCAAAAACCCTTGAACTGAGCGGTATCGTGGAGGGATTTACGCTCCGCGCCGGAAGCCTGGGGCGAAGCGCTGTTGCGGGGGAACTGGTGATCGACGAAAGCCTCGACTGTGCGGTGACGCTGGAGACCGACAGCAACGTTGCGGAGGATTTCACGATTGAATATGACCAGGCGCAGGGCGAAATCACCCTGAAG
>JAVBOZ010000133.1:0-2712 GCA_031549985.1 Oscillospiraceae bacterium
CCTCCGGGCAGTCGGGGTCGCAGAGCGTTTCACCGATGTTGATATCAGCGACGCCCGCGACGCAGACGATGTCGCCCACGGACGCGCCGTTCGACTCAACCCGGCGCAGCCCCTCAAACTGATAGAGCTTGTTGGGCTTGACGTTCCGCCCCCCATCGCTCGTTCCCTCCGCCCGCACCGAGACGGCACGCAGCGCAACGCCGGGCCGCAGGGCCCCGCGCTCAATGCGGCCGATGCCGAGGCGACCGACGTAATCGTCATAATCCAAGGAAGAAACCAGCAATTGCAGCGGTCCCTCGGGGTCACCCCTGGGCGGCTCAATCTCCCGCAAAATGGCGTCAAGCAGAGGGCGCATGTCGCCGCCCGTCTGGTCGGGATCCAGGGAGGCGTAACCCTCGCGCGCCGAAGCAAAGACCACGGGGAATTCCAGCTGGGTGTCGTCCGCGCCCAATTCGATGAAGAGGTCAAGCACTTCGTCGACCACCTCCGCCGCGCGCGCACCGGGGCGGTCAATTTTATTGACCACCACCAGGGCCTTTTTGCCCAGGCCCAGCGCCTTTTGCAGCACAAAGCGGGTCTGCGGCATGCAGCCCTCAAAGGCGTCTACCAAGAGCAGAACGCCGTCAACCATCATCATAATGCGCTCGACTTCGCCGCCGAAATCGGCGTGGCCGGGGGTGTCGACAATGTTGATCTTGGTATCCTTGTAATGAATCGCCGTGTTCTTTGAAAGGATCGTGATGCCCCGCTCCCGCTCCAGGTCGTTGGAGTCCATCACGCGTTCCTGCACCGCCTCGTTGGCGCGAAAGACGCCACTCTGCCGGAGCAGGACATCCACCAGGGTGGTCTTGCCGTGGTCAACGTGGGCGATGATTGCGATGTTGCGAAGTTCTGTGCGCTGCTGGATCAAGGAGTGACCTCTTTTCTTTGCATTGCGTTCTTTTTTGAACGAAAAATATTGTACCATAGATCAAGGTGCGATTCTGAAAAACCGTACCGGTTTTTCCCAATGCGCCTAACGACCCGTTAGGCGCTATTGTAGCACGGCGCGGGAAAAAATGCAAGTAATTTGCTAGCTTCGACCGCGGCAAACGCGCATTGCCCGCAAAAAACGCGGGGCGAAACCATCCTGCCCCCGCGTCGCTTACCCGTCCCCTTCTTGCGCGGCCGCGAACAGCGCGCGCGCCCGCTCCGCCTGCCCGCTGAGCCAAAGCCAGCCGAACAGGCACTCCAGCGCGGTGGCCATGCTGTATTCCTCCCAAGAGCAGCTGCGGGGCACATGCCCGGGCTGGGCGTTTTTGCCCCGGCGAAACAGCTCCGCCTCCCGCTCCGTCAAAAGCGGCTCAAGTTGTTGCGCCGCCTGTGCCTGCGCGCGGGCATTGACAAGCGCCGCGGCGGCCCGGTGCAGCGCACGCGGCGGCCGGTTGGCTTCGCGCAGCAACGCTTCGCGCACCAGTAAATCATAGACGGTGTCACCGATGAACGCCAGCCCCAGCGGGCTGAGCAATTCCGGACGCTCCGGCTGGGGGCTATCGGACATAGTCGAACTCGAAGTCATAAATGGACACCGTATCCCCTTCCTGAACGCCCCGTTCCTCCAGCGCCGCAATGATGCCGCTGGATTGCAGTACCCGCTGAAAATATTGCAGCGACTCGTAATCCTCCATATCGCAGTTGCGCAGAATGCGCAGCAGCCAGGGGGCTTCTACCAAGAAGACGCCGTCCTCCACCTCCAGGGTGAAGCCGCTGTCTTTGTTCTGTTCGAAGTAATCCGTCGGGAAGGCCTCGGCTTCATATCGCCGGATGGGCGGCAGAGTCTGCAACATCGCCGCAACGGCATTGATCACCGGGGCGGTGCCCTCTGTGATGGGGGCGCACATCTCGTAATAAGGGTAGCCCTGCGCCTCGATGCCTTCGCGCAGGCGAGCCAGCTGTTCCGGCGTTGCCAGATCAATTTTGTTGGCCGCGACGATCTGCGGCCGGTCGGCAAGTTCCGGCAGATAGGAACGCAGTTCGCGGTTGATGACGGCGAAATCCTCCAGGGGGTCGCGGTTTTCGCTGCCCGCCGCGTCCAGAATATGCAGCAGCATGCGGCAGCGCTCAACGTGCCGGAGGAAATCGTGCCCCAGGCCGATGCCCTCGCTCGCGCCCTCGATCAGGCCGGGGATATCCGCCATGACGAACGAATGCCCAAGCTCCAGGCTGACGACGCCCAGGACGGGCGAAACCGTGGTGAAGGGGTAATTGCCGACGATGGGCTTGGCCTCGCTGACCACCGAAAGGAAGGAGCTTTTGCCGACGTTCGGAAAGCCCAGCAGGCCGACATCCGCCAGCAGCTTGAGCTCGAGCGTGATCTCCGCCGCCTCGCCGGGGGTGCCTGGCTTGGCGAAGCGGGGTGCCTGCCGGGTGGGTGTGGCGAAGTGGCAGTTGCCCCAGCCGCCGCGTCCGCCTTTTGCCAGCAGAACCGGCTCCTGCCCCGAGATATCGGCCAGCAGGCGGCCTGTTTCGGCCTCACGCACCAGGGTGCCGCGCGGCACACGGATGGTCAGGTCGCCGCCCTTTTTGCCGCTGCGCTTCGCAGCTTCTCCGTTCGCGCCGTTTTCCGCCTGATATTTGCGTCGGTAGCGGAAATCGGAAAGGGTCGAGAGCTGATCGTCGGCCAGCAGGAAGACGCTGCCCCCATGCCCGCCGTCGCCGCCGCTCGGCCCGCCG
>JAVBOZ010000115.1:0-7653 GCA_031549985.1 Oscillospiraceae bacterium
CATAACGACGCGCAGGTCGTCCCCGGCCAGGGCGTGCGGGCTGTCATCGGCGCAGACGACCGGCTCCATGGAGAGAGACCGAAAGCCCAGCTCAGCCATGTGCAAGATGTCGGCGCAAAAATCGGGATTGGCGTGCGTGAAGGTGCCGCGCATGTAATAGCTTCGGCCCGCACGTTCCCGGGCAGCGGCAAAACGCTGAAACTTTGGCACAACCAGGTCGTACGAGCCTGCCCCCTGCCGCCCCGGAAAACGCCGCAGACGGTCGTGGATTCCCTTGCGGCCGTCCAGACTGAGCACGACATTGTCGATTTCACGATTGCAAAAATCGATCACCTCGTCATCCACCAAGACGCCGTTGGTGGTCAGTGTGAAGCGGAAATGTTTTTGGCGGGCCGCTTCCAGCCCTTTGGCGTAAGCCACAAGGGCCTTGACGACCTCCCAGTTCATCAGCGGTTCGCCGCCAAAAAAATCGACCTCCAAGTTTTTGCGCGTCCCGGATTTTTCGATTAGAAAATCCAGGGCGCGTTTGCCTGTTTCAAGCGGCATGAGGGCTGCGGCACCATGATATTTCCCCGCGCTGGCGAAGCAGTAATCGCAGGCGAGGTTGCAGGTGTGGGCCACATGCAGGCAAAGCGCCTTGACGGTCTCCGGCTGGGCGGCTCGTTTTTGCGCGGCCAAGTCAGCATAGCTTAGACCTCCTGCTTCTTCGGGCGCAAACAGCTTGCCCTGCCGGATCAGCGCTTCGATGTCGTCGAAAAGACTGTTCCACTCCGCTTCGGGCAGCGCAGGGAACGCCGCATGCAGAGAAGACCGCAGGGCTTCCCTGTCCGGCGCGGCCTCCCATTGGGTGATCGCGGCAAAAGCAACGGGATCCGTCAAATGGACGCTCCCGCTGCCGATGTCGAGTATGATGTTTTTGCCAAAGAGGGTGTAGGCGTGTATACTCATGCCTTTAAATAGATTCCCTTCTCGCCCAGCAGGTGGAGCATCTGATCCACGTATTGCTTGATTTCTTCGAACACCAGGCTTTTTTCGTCGGACTGAAAAGCCAGGCGTAGGGTGATGCTGGCCTTTTCCCCGTCATAGAGGTCGATCACCCGGATATCGCGCAGGTAGGGGCAATCCACGCCGCGCAGCGCAGCTTCCAACTCGGCGTAGCGGGTCTGCGGCCCGGTGAGCAGCGACAAATCATAATGGATGCCGGGGAACTTCGGCGGCACACGATAAATCAGAGGCGGCGCCTCAAGCGCGGTGAAGAGCCGCGTATCCAGCTGCGCCACAGCGATGGCCGCCTTGCCGTCGATGCTCTGCCGGTTGCGGGCCGAAAGTAGTGAGAGGAATCCAAGCGCCTGCCCGCCAAAGGCGATGGCGGCGCTGTTCTTTGGGTGCTGCCAGGGGAACCGGACACTCTCAAGCGCCGGGAACTCCAGCCGGACGCGCCGCAAACTTTCGCCCAGATAGGCGACGATGTCCCGCAGCTTGAGGTAAAGATCCTTTTCCCGGGCAACCTTGCTGAAAAGCACAATGCCCAACACCTCGCGCTCGTTGGCGGTGCCGTCGGGCCGCGTGCCGTCGACGATCTTGCCGATCTCAAACAGGCCGAATTCAGGCCGGGCGTTTTTGTTGCTTTCGGCAAAATCCAGTAAGCTGGGGATGATCGAAGTGCGCAGCACACTGCACTGCGCCGCCTGGGCGTTCGCCAGACGCAGGCCGTCGTCAGCGGGCAGGCCGAGTTTCTTCCAGCGCACGCTGTTATACCAGAGATAGGAGTGCGCCTCATGCAGGCAAAAACGCTCCACCAGGCGGTCTTTGATCGCGTCGTTGACACACTTAACGGGGTCGGCGGCCACGGGGCGCAGCGGGCTGCGGGTGGTCGTCGGTTCGATGTTGTCGTAGCCATAGACGCGCATGACTTCTTCCACAATGTCGGCGGGGATCGAGACATCCTTCGTCGCTCGCCAGGAGGGCACCTCAACGCTGATCGCGCCGCCCTCGGCCCGCAGGCCAAAACCCAGGCCGCGCAGGGTGCGCTCAATATGCGCCCAGGGTACCTCGATGCCCGCCATGCGGTCGATATAACTCTTTTCAAGACTGAACGAAATGGGCGCGAAATGTTTGACATAGGCATCCGTCAGCCGCGTGACGACCTTGGCACCTGGGTCCGCCTGCGTCAGCAAGCGCACGAAGCGCCCCGCCGCGACGGTGGTCAATTCAGGATCAAGGGTCTTTTCATAACGCTGGCTGGCGTCGGTGCGCAGGCCGATTTTCTGCGAGGTTTTGCGGACGCTGACGCCGTCGAAGTTCGCGCTTTCCAACAGAAGCGAATCCGTATCGTCCGCGATGGCGGAATCTTCGCCGCCCATCACGCCCGCGATGGCGACGGGCCTGCCGCCGCTGCAAATCATCAGCGCCTCCGGCGTGACGGCGCGCTCGACGCCGTCCAGGGTGCGAAAGGCAAAGGACTCGGCGAAGCGCCGCACCTCGATTCGATCCACCTTTTGCGCGTCAAAAGCGTGCATCGGTTGGCCCAGCTCCAGCATCACGTAGTTCGTCAGGTCGGTCAGCAGGTTGATCGCCCGCAGGCCGCAATAGAACAGCCGGATGCGCATCGCCGCAGGGCTGATTTTGCGCATGATGTTTTCCATGCGCAGGGAGGTGTAGCGATATAGCAAGCCGTCGTCCTCTGTCTCAATGCAGACCGGTGGCAGGCTTTCATAGGGCGTAAAGTCAAACAGATCAAGGGGACGAAGTTCCCGCCCGGCCAACACGGCGAATTCCCGCGCGATGCCGTAATGGCCCCAGAGGTCGGGCCGGTTGGTCAGGGATTTGTTGTCCACTTCAAAGACGATGTCGTCAACGGGCAAAAGCGTCTTGATATCGACGCCCAGCGGGGTGCCGTCTTCCAATTCCAAGATGCCGGCGTGATCGGCGCTGAAGCCCAGCTCCGCCTCGGAACAGCACATGCCGCGGGAAGGACAGCCCGCCAGCATAACCTCGCCGATGGTAATATCACCGACTTGCGCGCCTATGCGTGCCAGGGCGACCGTGATGCCCGCCCGGGCGTTCGGCGCTCCGCAGACGACGTCGTGCACCGCCGTGCCGTCATCCACCTTAAGCAGGTGCAGCTTCTTGCTGTTGGGGTGCTTTTCTTCCGAAAGGATTTTGGCCGTCACCACGCCGCTGACGCGCTCCCCCTTACGGTAGACCTCTTCCACCTCGGCGGTCGAAAGGGTAAACTGATTGATCAGGGCGGCAAGGTCAAGGTCGCCAAGGTCAACAAAATCTTTGATCCAGTTCATGGAAATTAACATACGAACGCTCCCTCTGTTTGTGCGTTATAATCAATGCGCGGCAATGCCCCCGGCATCAAACAAATTGTTCCAGCACCTTCAGCGAACCCGAATTCAGGTCGCGGATGTCTTTAATGCCATATTTCATCATCGCAAGGCGCGTCAGCCCAAGCCCGAACGCGAAGCCGGTGTATACATCCGTGTCGATCCCGCCGAAACGCAACACGTTGGGGTGGATCATCCCGCAGGGGCAAAGTTCCAGCCAGCCGGAATGCCCGCAGGAGGCACAGCCCTCGCCGCCGCAGATCAGGCAGTTGATATCCAGCTCAAAGCCGGGTTCAACAAAGGGGAAGAAGCCCGGGCGCAGCCGCACCTTGACCGGTCGGCCGAAGACCTCCGAAAGCATCGTCTTCATGAAATAAATCAGATTGGCGATCGAAATATCTTTGTCGATCATCATGCCTTCCATTTGGAAGAAGGTGTTTTCGTGCCGCGCGTCGCCCGCCTCGTTGCGGAAGCAGCGGCCCGGGAAGACCGCCCGCAGCGGTGCGCCGTATTTGCGCATGATGGTGTTCTGCGCGGCGGAGGTGTGGGTCTTGAGCACCTGCCCGTTTTCGAGGTAAAAGGTATCCTGCATATCCCGTGCGGGGTGATAAGGCGGGATATTCAGCGCCTCAAAGCAGTTGAATTCGTCGGTGATTTCGGGGTAATCCTCGACCGAAAAGCCCATGCTGGCGAAGATCGCCTCGACCTCCCGCTGAATCAACGTAATGGGGGCGTACGAACCCCGCTCCAACCCCAAGGGAAGCGAAGTGTCGTAGCGCGGCGTCTGAAGCTCCGCAGCGTCGATGGCGCTCTGGCGCAGCTGCTCGGCCTTGACGCTGATTTCAGCGCCTGCGGTCTTCTTGAGCAGGTTCAGTTCCTTTCGGATCTGCAGCAGAGCCTGCGCGTCGCTCTCGCCGCCCGGCTCGGCCAGGGCGCGCGTGATGCGCCCGTTTTTGCCCAGATATTGCACTCGCAGTTGTTCCAGCTCCTGTTCGCTGGCTGCCTGCGCAAACGCCTGCGCAAACGATTCTTTCAGTTCTTGCACCCAATTCACTGCTTTGACCTCCCTATGCGTACGCGATTTACTGTAACATAAAACAACGCAAATAGCATATCATATTCCCGCAAAAAAGTCAAAGAGGATTTTGCGCACCGGGACATGGGCATTGACAAACGCCTGCGCCTGTTGTATACTATTCAACGTCAATCGCAACCAATTTGGAAAGGGGAATCCTTTATGCAGCGCATCCAAACCCTCGAGACCAGGGATCTTGCCGCCAGCTGCCAGCGCGGCGGCTGCGGCGAATGCCAGACCTCCTGCCAATCGGCCTGCAAGACTTCCTGCGGCGTGGCGAACCAGCCCTGTGAAAACAGCGAGGCGCAGAAGGCGGAATAACCTGTCGGCAAATTCCAATGAATTTTCTAATACGATTCCTTGATAAAAGCATTGCAAGCGTTTCGAGGATTTTGTTTGTACCGCTAGGCAGAGGACGCAGGCAGGCTGGCGCCTGTCAAGGACGATAACGACGCGGTACAGACGAAAGACCGAAACGATGCAAGGATTTTTACCAAGGGGTAGTATAAGAGCAGCCAACAAAAAGCCCCGGACGCTCGCCACTCCGCTGCCGGAGGGCGCAACCCGGGGCTTTGCTGTTTTTTGTTGCCGTCAGACGTTCTTAAAGAGCTCCAGAATGGCGTCAAAAATACTCTTGACGTCCGCGTCCTGACCGATCAGGTTTAAGACAAAATCAAACAGCCTGCCAAGCACCGTTGAAATCCCGCTCAGAATCTCATTCATCTTCTTTTCTCCTTCCAAAAATTTTTGGCTGTTTTAGACGTTGGTATTGATGCGTAATTGCGGGCGAACACTGTTCGCCCGGTTTGGCCGTTGCGTGCTTTTGTAGGGGAGCACAGCTCCCGTTGCCTCCTGTATCAATACGGTTGTCTAAAAGAGCCAAATTATTTTGCAGAGTAAACCGCTACTTATTTTATACCACAGCGCGCGAAATTTGTCAAGTGCGCAGCCCCGCCTTCAGCAGCGTAAATCCACGCGCGTCCGCATAAATACCAAGATTTTGACCACGCCCCGATATGTTAGTTTGTCAATGATATTGGACACAGTTAAAAAATGGCAGCAGCGAGGAAAGCGACAGGAGAAAGCCAGCGGAGAGGGCGCTTGGGGAGATTATTGGAGCAGCGGTTATGCACAGCTAGCTGTGCGCGAAAATCGTCGAGGGAAAAGAAGTTGTGGTTAGAGTAGAAGCGTTTTTGATCTTCGCGGTGGGAGCGCTCAACTTTACCGTTGTGGCGCGGGGTATAAGGCTTGATATGCTTGACTTTGATGCCCAGATCGGCGGCAGCTTTTTCGAAAAGGGTTTGCTTTTGCTCGTCCTTTGAGAGTAGTCTGGTGGTGAATTCGGCGCCGTTATCAGTTTGGACGCACTCGAGGAAGATGCCACGCCGCTTGTACCATGCAACGGCTTTGCGTAAAAAATCGGCGGCGGAAAAGCTGGAGTGCTCGTCGTAAGCGGCGAGATAACGAAGGCGCGAAAACTCATCAATTGCGGTGAACTGGTAAAGCTTGAGTTCCGGGTCGGCGATGCAGTTTTTTGGCACAACCTTCACGTCAATTTGCACACGCTCACCCGCGTGATCCATTGATTCATAAGGCTTTGGGACGTATTTCTTCTTTTCATCTCCTGCCGTTGGCAGCATGCCCATGCGCCGCAACACTCGAAAAAGGCTCTCCGGGCGGCGGGTATATCCGGCCTTTCGCAGCCGATCCCATAACTCAATCAGCCCCAGCTTTGGGTTGCGCCGACGGTAGTTAAAGATGAGTTTCAGTTCCGCTGCTGTGTGCTGATTCGGGTGGCTATGTGGTCGTCGCGATCGGCAAGCCAAAGATTCCACCGAGCCATCCCATCGCGCCTTCCAAAAGTAGATGTAACTACGTGCCTTGTTGTACCGCCTCGCTGCCTTGCTCGCGCCGTATTTTTCTTCGAATTTGCAGCAGGGACTGTCTAAATTTCATGTCTTGTGTGATACTACTCATGAGGATAGGGCACTTTCTTTCGGTTGTTTTCTTGCTTCCACAAGATAGTCTAACCGTTGTGCCCTGTCTCTTCCCTTTTTCCTCCCAGCCAGGCCGACGACGCGCCCCAAGCGCAAGGAGGAGGCCGGTTGTCCAATATGTGTTGTACTCCTACATTTTTTCGGCGGGCGTGTTTTTTTCGCATATGACTACAATTGGGAAAGCAATGGGGCTTGCATTTTGACCAACTTTGTGCTACAATAGTCTCGTATCCAAACAAAAGGCGAAAGCTCTTCTTGAAAGGAGGTAGTTTCCCATGGCCTATGTAATCAATGGTGACTGCATTTCATGTGGTGCCTGTGAGGCGGAATGCCCGGTGGAGGCGATCCACGCCGGTGACGACCAATATGTCATCGATCCGGAGACCTGCATCGACTGCGGCGCGTGCGCCGGTGTATGCCCGGTGTCGGCCCCCAACCCGGCCTGACAAACCAAATTGACAGCACAAACGCGGCGACGTAGCAACACGTCGCCGCGTCTTTTCACGGCTTGCCGCAGTCGCCGAATATCGCATAGTTTCACAGCACCACATAGGGCAATATGTTTTCCAGTGTTGCCGGGCCAATGCCCTTGACGTCCAGCAACTGCTGCACATCCGTAAAGGATCCGTGAGCGTCCCGGTAATCGAGGATCGCCTGCGCTTTGGCGGGGCCGATTCCCTTCAGTGTCTGTAACTGCGCCGAAGTTGCGCTGTTCAGGTGCACTATGCTCGGCGTCTTTGGCTTGGTCGCGTACGTGGCACTTCCGGGCGAAGTCTGCGGCGCTTCAGGCAGGTCGGGCAATTCTGCGCTTTTGGAAGGATGCGTCTGAGTGCCCGGTGCGTTGCCCTCCCCAAACGGATTCGCCGCATCCGACATGATTCCGTTTGCATCGCTTTGCGGCGGCGTCTCCAGCGGAACCGCAAACGGGTCCTCCGCCTGTAGCGTATAGCCCTGCGTTGGGTCGCCGCCTTTCGCCCGCATGGCTGCCGACTCGCCGAAACCGGCCCAGAGCAACAGCCCTGCAGCCATAATCAGCCCTGCCGCGCCCACGAGCAGTTCCGGCTTTTTGCGCACATTCGGCATTGCCTCAACCCCTTCAGTTCTTATAATAATACTACCCCTTGGTAAAAATCCTTGCAACGTTCCGTTCTTTCGTCTGCACCGCGTTGCTATCGTCCTTGACAGGCGCCAGCCTGCCTGCGTCCTCTGCCTAGCGTCTTGTAATTTCTAAAATGTATGTGTTACA
>JAVBOZ010000144.1:0-2772 GCA_031549985.1 Oscillospiraceae bacterium
AGCCAAGACGGCGGGCAAGGATATTTCCTTCCAGATCACCTTCAAAGAAAACGAAGAAAGCTGTTACATGTACTTCAACAAGGGCAGCGTTGAGGCGGGCCTCGGCGAACTGCCGGGCGGCCCGGCGGAGGTCAATCTGCGCATGCCCATCGAAATTTTCGACGGTATGATGCTTGGCACGGTCAATGGGGCGCAGGCCGCGATGACCGGCAAGATGTCTTTTACCGGCAATGTGCGCAAGGCGATGAGCATGCAGTCGATCCTCAAGCTGATGATGAGCTCTTACGAAGCGGCGATCGCCAAGGTCGGCAAAGTGGACGTGGCGGCGCTCGCCGCGCAGGCGGTAACAACCGCTTCCACTCCACCGGCTCCGGCTGTGGCCGCGCCAATCGCCGACGCCGCACCCGCGACGGTTCAGGCGGGGATTCCAGCGCCCGCGCCGCAAAAGCAGGGTTTCTTCGCAAGGGCGTTCGGTAAACAGCAGCCGGTCGTGCAGCAGGTGATCGTGCAGCAGGCAGCGCCCGCCGCTCCGACCGCCGTAACAGCCGCGCCCGAAAAACCAAAGACCGGCGATGTGCGCGACGAAATCCTGCGCATCACCAACGAGATGTACGCCAAGGGGCTGATTACCGGTATCGGCGGCAACATCAGCGCGCGCTGCGACGACAACCCGGAGCAGATCTGGATCACGCCCAGCTCGATCTTCAAGGGTGACCTGCGCGCCGACCAGATGGTGCGCCTTGATATGGATGGCAACGTCGCGGCTCCGACCGAGCTTTCGGCCAGCAGCGAAAAGAACGTTCATATTGAGATTTATAAACGCCGCCCGGAAATCACCGCTGTAATCCATTCCCACGCGACAAAATCCACGCTCATGGCGCTGGCGGGCCTGAAGTTTACGCCGATTTCCTCCGACGCGGCGTTCTTCGGCGAAGTGCCGGTCGTACCCTTCATGATCCCCGGTTCACCCGAACTCGGCGTTCTGGTGGGCGAAGCGGTCGGCGAAGAGGGCGCGGTGGTGATCATGCAAAACCACGGCCTGGTCGTGGCCGGCACCAGCCTGCGCCGCGCCTCAGACATGACCGACTGTGTGGAAATTACCGCCGCAAAGATTCTCGAGGGCAAGGCGATGGGCGTCGAGCTTGCGGTGATCCCCCCCGAGGCGCAGGAGGAATTGGCGGAGCTCGGCAAGATGCTGGTATAATAGTTTGTGTGAGGAGTGTTAGCGTGAAAGATATAGTTTCATGCCCTATTTGTGCCTGATTCCGTTTCACGCTTGGAATTTCTTCAAAATTCAGAAAGGGATGAATTTTAACATGGAAAACCAAAAGTTTTGCCAGAGTTGCGGCCTGCCGTTTGACGAGGCGCATAAAGATTATCAGGCCAGGGAAGCAGACGGATCAAGCAGCATATATTGCACCTTTTGCTATATGGACGGGGCATTTTTGCACCCCACGCAACGGCGCGGGACATGATCGAAATGGGCGTACCGCACCTTGCGCGAAAGATTGGCGAACAGGCCGCCAGAGCACAGCTTTCGCAGTTTGTGCCGACGCTTGCGCGTTGGAGATAGAGAGTAGGGGTACTATGGCAAAAATAGCTTTGGTTACCGGCGCGTCGAAGGGCATCGGGCTTGCCACTGCGCGGCGGCTCATCGACGATGGCTACACGGTCTATTGCGCGGCACGCTCGATCGATATGATGGCGGAGCTTGCCGAAAAAGGCGGCATTGTTGCCCGGCTTGACTGCAGTGACGACGCGAGCGTCACCGCGCTGGCTGAGCGTATCCTTACTGAAAGCGGCGGCGTTGACGTCATCGTGAATAACGCGGGCTATGGGCAATACGGGCCGATTGAAGCCGTGCCCATGGAGGTCGGGCGCGCGCAGATGGAGGTCAACTTCTTCGCGCCCGTGCGCCTCATCCAGCTGCTTGCACCCTCGATGCGCGCGCGCGGCGGCGGGCGGATCATCAACATCTCCAGCGTCGCCGGGAAGGTCTATTCCCCGCTCAGTGGCTGGTACTGCGCCTCGAAATTCGCGCTTGAGGGCATCTCGGATTGCCTGCGCATCGAGCTGAAACCCTTCAACATCAAGGTGATTCTCGTCGAACCCAGCCCCATCAAGACCGAATGGTCGAACGGCGCGAAGAACTCGCTGCTGGCCGCCAGCGCAGGCACCGCATACGAAGACTTTGCCCGCAAGAGCCATGGCCTGCTGCAAGGCGCAACGGATGGCAAAGCGGCCTCAGGCGCCGAAGCCGTGGTCAAAAGCATCCTGAAGGCGATCAACGCGAAAAAACCAAAGCCGCGTTACCTTTCGGGCAAAATCGCGCGGCTGTCCGTCGTATCCAAGGCAATGCTGGGCGACCGGCTGTTCGATCTGGCGATGAATTCGCAGCTGAAATAACTTGTCTCGTTGGGAGGATTGCCATGCAATACCGTTTTCATTTTATCGTGGGCAGCCAGGATCTCTATGGCGAAGAGGTGCTGCGCACCGTTGACATCCACAGCAAAACCATGGCGGAGGGCTGGAACGCCGACCCCATGATCCCCTGGGATGTGGTGTCGACAAGCGTCGTGCGCAACTCCGGCGAGATTGAGCAAGCTATCTCCGCCGCCAACAGCGACCCGGACTGCGCGGGGGTAATCACCTGGATGCACACCTTTTCCCCTTCGAAGATGTGGATCCGTGGCTTGACACGCCTGCAAAAACCGCTGCTCCATATCAGTACGCAGTTCAACCGTGAAATCCCCTGGGACAGCATCGATATGG
>JAVBOZ010000009.1:0-12172 GCA_031549985.1 Oscillospiraceae bacterium
CCTTGGTAAAAATCCTTGCATCGTTCCGGTCTTTCATCTGTACCGCGTTGTTATCGTCCTTGACAGGCGCCAGCCTGCCTGCGTCCTCTGCCTAGCGGTACAAACGAAATCCTCGAAACGCTTGCAACGCTTTTTATCAAGGAATAGTATAAAGAACGATCCACGGAGGAGGATGAGCGCTTGAGGAAAGAGAAATTGCCTGCCATACCAACGCCTACCCGGCAATGCCGGTTGCAAAATCAGGCGACGTATGCTAAAATAACGATGATCAGGTCCATTGACGCCGGTAAGCGCATATGACAATATCTTTTGCGGAATTTCTCGCCGCCCTGCCCGGCAATCCAATTTTGGCGGCGACTGTGCTGCTCACGCTTGGCGTTGTCTTTGTCAACGGCTGGACGGATGCGCCCAACGCCATTGCAACCTGCGTCTCAACCCGCAGCATGGCCCCGCGCCCGGCGATCGCCATGGCGGCGGTGATGAACCTGCTGGGCATACTGGTTATGACGGCGCTCAACGCCACCGTAGCGCAAACGATCTACCACATGGTCAGCTTTGGCGAAGACGCCGGGAGCGCCGTGACGGCTCTCTGCGCGGCGATGGCGGCCATCGTGATTTGGGCGGTTGCTGCCTGGTATTTCGGCATCCCCACCAGCGAGAGCCATGCCCTGATCGCGGGCCTTTCCGGCGCGGCGATCGCCATCAACCACGGCTTCGCGGGCATCAACGGGCGCGAATGGATCAAGGTTTTCTATGGCCTGGTACTTTCCGCCGCGCTGGGGTTTGGCCTGGGTTTTGGTTCCGGCGGGCTAATCAACCGTGCGGCGGCTCGGATGAAGCGCCGTCGGGCCTCCGATTGGTTTCGCCGCGGGCAAGCGCTGGCGGCGGCGGGCAGCGCCTTCATGCACGGCGCGCAGGATGGCCAAAAATTTATTGGGGTCTTTTTGTTGGGAATCTTCCTCGCCCAAGGGCGCGCCGACGCGACCGCGTTCACCATTCCGCTCTGGCTGATGCTCCTGTGTTCCCTGGCGATGGCCGCCGGCACCTCCGTCGGCGGTTATCGGATCATCAAATCGGTCGGTATGGACATGGTGCGCCTGGAGGCCCATGAGGGTCTTGCGGCGGATCTTGCCGCCACGGTCTGCATGCTGCTGGCCTCCTTCGGCGGCCTGCCGGTCAGCACAACGCATACGAAGGCCACCGCCATCATGGGAGTGGGCGCGGCGCGGAGCCTGCGCAAGGTCAATTGGAGCGTTGTTCGCGAAATGGCGCTTGCCTGGGCGCTGACCTTCCCCGGCTGCGGGCTGATCGGCTGGGCAATGGCGCTGTTGTTTCTGAAGATTTTTAGCTGAAAGGGGCGCGTATGAAGGCGCAGACTGACTATTTTGGCCGCTTGGCGCGGCAGGGAACACGCGCACTTGAAGCCGCGCGGGCCCTGGAAAACGTGCTGACAAACTATGATTTTTTTGCCCTGCCGGAACAGCTGGAGCGCCTGCGCGCCGCCCGGAAGGAAAGCACGGAGCTTCGTCAAGCGCTAACCGAAGCGGTGGTCGAAGATTTTCTGCCGCCGCTGGATCGCGCCGATCTGCTGGCGGTCTCAGCCGGGCTGGAGGCAGTGACCAGCGCCGCCGAAAATGCCCTGCGACAGATTTTCGCGTTGCAGATGGCACATGCCCCTTCTGCGTTCGGGGCGTTGACGCGTAAGCTTGCCGAAAGGACAACACTTGCGGTGGAGGCGGCTGCATTGCTCCCGAAGCTCAAAAAAGGCTCAGACGACATTCTTCGCCTGACACAGCGGATCGGCACGCTCGCGCGGGAGTGCGACGACCTTTATGCCGAAGCGCTGCGGGAATTGTTCTCCCACAAAGCGGATAGCCGCGAACTGCTTGCCTGCGACCGAGCGCTGCAATCGCTGCTGGCCTGCGGCACGGCCTGTGATGGGTTGAGCGATGCGCTGGCGCTGGCGGTTGCGCGGAATCAATAAAGACCAGTTTTTTTACGAGGAGGATGGACATGCCCATAGACCTGAAAGCGCTTACGCGCGAACGCGCAATCTTCTTTGACTGCGGTACCGGTACCACGCTGCAGGCGCAGGGGCTGGCCACCGGTGATCGCCCTGAGATTTGGAGCGTCACCCGACCCGAGACGCTGGTTCAGTTCCACCGCGCCTGTTTGGATGCCGGCGCTGATCTGCTGAAAATCAATACCTTCGGCGCGAACGCGGCGCACTACCCGCCCGGCGGCAAATACGCGCTGCAAGAGCTGATCTCTGCCGCCGTGGCCAACGCCAAAGAGGCGATCCGCCTTTGCGGCCGGGAGGGCAGCGCCTGGGCGGCGTTTGACATGGGGCCGACGGGCAGGCTGCTCGCGCCCTACGGCGAGCTTGCTTTCGAGGACGCCGCTGCGATTTTCCGCGAAGCCGCTTCCCTGGCGGCAGAGGCGGGTGCGGACTTCATCCTGATTGAGACAATGAGCGACACGCTTGAGGCCAAGGCGGCCGCACTGGGCGCGAAAGAGGGTGCGCCTGCGCTGCCTTTCGCCGTTACAATGACTTTTGAGGAAAACGGCAGGCTGCTCACCGGGGGCACCGCCGCCGCCGCACTGGCCACGATGGAGGCGCTGGGCGCGGCAGCCTTCGGCGTCAATTGCGGCGCGGGGCCGGAGCGCGCCCTGCGCATACTGCCGGAGCTTCTGAGGCAGTCAAACATTCCCGTGATCGTCAACCCAAACGCGGGCCTGCCGCAGGTCGAGAATGGCCGCGCCGTCTTCAATATGACGCCTCAGGCGTTCGCCGAGCAGGGCGAGAAAATGTTTGCGCTGGGCGCGGCGCTGCTTGGCGGCTGCTGCGGCACAACCCCGGCGCATATCGCGGCGCTGACTGCGCGGCTGCGGGGGAAAACGCCTGTGCTGCCGCATGGGCAGCACAGACCCATCCTTTGCAGCGCCCGCAAAATCCTTTTGCCGGATGAAACGCCGCAGATGGGTACGCTTGACACCACTGTCGTCGCCGAGACCTTGCGCTCCGGCGACTGGGAGGAGCTCTGCGACGCAGCGATTGACTTGGAATGCGAAGGCGCGGAACTGCTTGTACTACCGCTTCCGGCTGACGCAGACCCCTCCCGGGCCGCCGAAGCGGTGGGGCAGCTGCAGTGCATGACCCAATTGCCGCTGTGCTTTGGCTTCAGCGGCGGCGCGGCGGCGCTGGAGGCCGCGCTGCGGCATTATAACGGCGTTCCGCTGGTGCGTTGCGAACATAAAAATGACCGCCAGGCCGTGATGGCGCTGGCGGAAAAATACGGGGCGGAGGTTAGCGAATGAGCAAGGCGGATTGGTATAACGACGCGGTACAGACGAAAGGCCGGAACGATGCAAGCATTTTTTTGAAGGGTTAGTATTAACAAGGGTTCCATGTCGTTATTTCATTACCGATTGTGCTTGCGCACTTTCACCGCGACGGTGACTGTGTCGAGAACCAACGCGAACAGAACAATGCACAGGAAGAGCAGGTTGATTTTCGCGAACAGCGGCGCAATTTCGGCACCGCCCTCACCGACGAGAAACTGGTCGATGTGCTTCAGGAAGGCGGGGTTGAGGATCCTGCTTTGGAGGAACACGACCGCAACGCAGGCGATTGTCAATAAGTTTGCGCTGCCCGTGACGATGCCTACGCGCAACGTATATCGCCCGTCGACCAGCTTGACAACTTCCTTCACAACGCCCAGGGCGAACCACAGCAGAATGGGCAGCCAAAGGCTCCGCACCACTTGCGTTGCCAGCAGGGGAACCCAACCGACGCTCTTGTTCCACGCGCCGATGACCTGCGGAAAACCGAGCAGCACAGCCGCAGCCAGAACACACCAGGCGATGCCCATAATCGGCTCGTGGATTTTGATGCGCTCTTCCGCCTTCGGCACGGTTGGCAGCCGCGCGAAAAAGTCGCCGTCGTCGAATGTCACCTTTTTGCGCTCCAGTATGGCGAAGACAAAAGTGATAATCGCGAAAGCCTGCATGGTGCCGCCGACCGCGCCGCCCACCGCCTGCCCAATGATTTTCCCAAGCAACATATAGGGGTTGCGCTCCGCAAGGCCGCCGTCGGCAAACAGCGACAGTATACTTGCAAAGGCGATCCCCACCAAGGCGATGGGCAGTACGATCTTGAGCACCAGCTTATACAACAGAAAATAACTGCCGCTGATGAGCGCCTGCGCCTCATCGCCGCTGTATTTCGCGGCCAGTTCCTCCGGCGGGCCAAGCTCTGTCAACACGACCCGGATGTCTTTCTCCGTTGGCAGCACCGCGCCGCAGCGCGCCTCCAGCATATCCGAAATCAGGCTGTCAAGCTCCTTTTCCACATCCGCCCGCAGTTTCAGCGGCAGATGGCGAACGACTGCGTAAACATAGCGGTCAATCAGTTCGTTTTTCACTTCGATTCCTCCTCCAATATCATGTTGATGTTCTGCGTAGCCGCTTCCCAATGTTGCCGCAGCGCGGTCAGAACCTCCAGCCCAAACGCCGTGGCTGCGTAGTATTTGCGCGGTTTCGCGCCTTCGGTGTTCCAGGCGCTGTCCAATAGGCCCTGGCCCTCCAGCCGACGCAGGAGCGGGTAAAGCGTATTGGCCTCAATGGCCATGCCGGTGCCCGAAAGCTCCGCGATCAGGTTGTAGCCGTAGGTCGGTGCCCGCAGCTTCGCCAATACGCAGAGGATGAGCGTCCCCCTGCGCAGTTCCAGCAAAAAGCCAGAGATAAGTTCATCTTTATCCATCTGCAACTCCCTTCCGCATTATTGTCGTATTCATTATACTGTGTTGCGCACAATATGTCAACAGGAAAATAAAAAGACGCTTCTTTTCACTAAAAGAAGCGCCTTTATCTTTTGGGATGGCGGAGCAGTATCAGCGCAGGCGCTTATACCGCCGCGAAACCAAGTTCCAGATCCGCAAGAATGTCGTCTATGTTTTCCAGCCCAACCGAAAAGCGAACCATCGCCGGATGAATACCTGCGGCTTCCAGCTGTTCGGGGGTCAGCTGCCGGTGGGTCTCGCTGGCCGGGTGCAGCACACAGGTGCGGATATCCGCGACATGCACCTGATTCGACGCCAATTGCAGCGCGTTCATGAAGCGGATCGCGCTCTGCTTGCCGTCTTTCAGGACGAAGGAGATGACGCCGCTCGCACCCTTGAGGTATTTTTGCGCCAGCGCGTACCCTTCATCGCCGGGCAGCCCGGGGTATTTTACAGATTCGACGTGCGGCGAAGCGCACAGGTATTCGGCTACTTTCATGGCGTTTTCGCAATAGCGATCCATGCGGACTGCGAGGGTCTCCAGACCCATATTTAGCAGAAACGCCGAATGCGCAGCCGGATAGACACCAAAATCGCGCATCAGCTGCATCCGGGCCTTGATAATATACGCGGCCTTGCCATAGGTCTCGGTGTAACTGATTCCATGGTAAGAGGGGTCGGGGCCTGTGATTTCGGGGAAATCGCCCTTCGCCCAGTCAAAATGGCCGCTATCCACAATGACGCCGCCGATCTGCACAGCGTGACCGTCCATGTACTTGCTGGTGGAGTGCAGGACGATATCCGCGCCAAAATCAAATGGCTTGCATAAAACCGGCGTAGCGAAAGTGTTGTCGACAATCAGCGGAACATTGTGCGCGTGGGCCGCGCGCGCGAACTTTTCGATATCCAGCACCTTGAGCGCGGCGTTGGCCAGGGTCTCGCCGAATACGAGCTTGGTGTTCGGGCGGAACGCGGCGTTAATTGCCGCCTCGTCCGCATCCTGGTCAACGTAGATGCACTCAATCCCCAGCCGCTTCAGCGTCACGGAAAACAGGTTGACCGATCCCCCGTAAATCGCGGCAGCGCTGATAAAGCTATCCCCCGCCGAACACAGATTCAGGATCGACAGCAGCGTTGCCGCCTGCCCGGAAGAGGTGCACATCGCACCCACACCGCCTTCCAGTGCGGCGATTTTCGCCTCAACCGCCATGACGGTTGGGTTGGCGAAACGGGAATAGATCAGTCCCTTGGTCGGCTCGTCAAAGATGGAGGCGACCTCCTCGGTGGAATCGTACACGTACGTTGTGCTTTGCACAATGGGCACAACGCGCGGTTCTGCGTTTGCCGGGCTATACCCCGCGTGCAGGCATTTGGTCTCGTCTTTCATGTGCTGCCTCTCCTTTCTTAAATGATGCTTGACATCAGGCAAGGCGTTTTGCTCGCCTGTGTTAAAGAATTATACCGCATTCCGCCGCCTTCGTCAAGCGCTTTCTGCTCACGGCGCATGAAGACGCGCTTTACAAATCGGCATGCATGTGCTATTATGAACGAAAGAACACGTGGGAGGGAATATTCTATGCCTAACGTTATCAATATCATACCAGCCCCCAACGGCCCGGCCAGCAGACTGCCGGGCAGCCTATCCCTGCCCGACCCACTCCGGGTTTCTCTCGGCGGTTTTTCGCCGGACTGCCTGACCGCTTTCGCCGAACGCGCCGGACTGCGCGTTGCCTTGGTTGAGGAAAGCCCGCTTCTGCGCTGCGTGCGCAACCCCGCGTTCCCGCCGGAGGCCCATCGCCTGCGGGTGAGCGAATCGCGCGGCGTCGAGGTTGAGGCCGCCACGGAGCAAGGCGTCATCTGGGCGCTGACAAGCCTATTCGCGCTGTTGGAAGGAAAAAGCGCACCCTGTTGCGATGTTTTTGACGCGCCGGTTTATGCCTACCGGGGGCTGCATCTGGATTGCGTCCGGCATTTCTTCCCCGTGCCGGTGATCTTGGAAACGATCGAAGAAGCTGCGCTGACGAAGCTCAATGTCTTTCACTGGCACCTGAGCGACGACCAGGGCTGGCGGATCGAAAGCCTGCGCTTCCCCGAACTATACGCAGGCCAGGAGCACTATACCCGGGCGGAAATCCGCACAGTTGTGGAATATGCGCGACTCCGGGGTGTAGAGATTATGCCCGAAATCGAGCTGCCGGGGCACACCACGGCGATGCTGGCGGCGCACCCCGAACTGGGCTGCACCGGGCAGCCGCTCGAGGTCGGCACCGCACCGGGGATTTACAGCACCGTCCTGTGCCCCGGGAAGGAGAGCACGTTTGATTTCTTGCTGTCCCTGCTGGACGAAGTCGCGGAGCTGTTCCCCTCGCCGCGCTTTCACATCGGCGGCGACGAGGTGCCCAAGACCGCTTGGAAGACCTGCCCCCATTGTCAAGAGCGCATGGAGGCTCTTGGGCTACGCAATTGGGAGGACTTGCAAGGGTGGTTCACCTGCCGCGTGGCCGACCACATGCGGAGCTTGGGTAAGCAATGCCATTGTTGGAACGAGACGCTGGCCAGCGCTCTTCGCCCGGAGGATGTCACCATCCAGTTTTGGGCCGAAATGCACCGTTGGGGGGATGTTCAGCAATTCTGCGCCTCCGGCGGGCAGTGCGTCTTTTCGGATATGATGTATCTTTACCTGGATTATGCTCACGCCTTCAATCCCCTGCGCAGGGTTTACGGGATTGATCTGGCGCAAGAAGGCCTGTCGCAGGCCCTGGGCCTGGAATGCTGCCTCTGGACGGAGTTCATTGAGGGAAAGCAGCAGCTTTGGGCGCATGCCTTCCCAAGGGCGCTGGCGATGGCGGAAGCGGCCTGGACAAGCGCGGGCCGCAAGGATTACGAAGGATTTTGCGCTCGGTTGGCGCTTTGGAACAGGCGGCGGGGCAACCCGTTTTTGATTGACCCGCAGCAAGTGGATCCTTCAGCGGCGGCGATCCGGTCGGAACGGCTGCGCTGGCTGCGCCAGATGAAGGACGCGCCCAGGCCGGAACAATCCGCCGGGCTAGGCGGGGCGCTGCATCCGGCCTATGCCCTGAAATGGACGCGGTGGTTTTTTTGATTGAATGCGCGTTCTAATGTGCTTTCACCAATGATTCTAATACGATTCCTTGATAAAAAGCGTTGCAAGCGTTTCGAGGATTTCGTTTGTACCGCTAGGCAGAGGACGCAGGCAGGCTGGCGCCTGTCAAGGACGAGAACGACGCGGTTCAGACGAAAGACCGAAACGATGCAAGGATTTTTATCAAGGGGTAGTATAAAGTATACATTCTGAAGAACGGAGTCCCCTATGGAATATACCTTTTCAAACAAGATGAACGCCCTGGCACCCTCCGCGATCCGCGAAATATTAAAGGCGACCTCCCAACCGGGGATCATCCCCTTCGCGGCCGGGAACCCCGCGCCGGAGGCCTTCCCCACCCAGGCTGTGGCGGAAATCAGCGCCCGCCTGTTGGCAGAGCGCCCAATCGACTGCCTGCAATACAGCATCTCCGAGGGCTACGGCCCTCTGCGCGAGCGCGTTGCCGCCGACCTGCGCCATCGCCTGGGCGCGGGCACGGGCACGGACGCCCTGATCATCACCTCCGGCGCGCAGCAGGTGATGGATCTGGCTGCCAAGGTGCTCTGCAACGAAAGTGACTGTGTAATCACCGAGACGCCTTCGTTCATCGGTTCGCTCAACACCTTCCGCTCCTACGGCGTGCGGCTGCGCGGCGTTCCGCTGGAAGCCGACGGCATGGACGTCGACGCTTTGGAGCGCACCCTGCAAGAGGAGAAGAACGTCCGCTTCATCTATACCATACCGAACTATCAGAACCCCGGCGGGGCCACGATGTCGCCCGAAAAGCGGCGCAGGGTCTATGAGCTTGCTTTGCGATACGGCGTCCTCATTCTGGAGGATAACCCCTACGGCGAGCTCTGCTATGAGGGAACGACGCCACCCTGCATCAAGAGCATGGACAGCGAAGGCATCGTCATTTACGCCGGTTCTTTCTCGAAGATTCTCGCGCCCGGCATCCGTGTCGGTTACGCCCTTGCGCCGCAACCGGTCATCGCGAAAATGACGGTCGGCAAGCAGGCGAGCGACGTGCATAGCGCCATCTTTTCGCAGCTGCTGGTCGACGAGTGGATGCAAAACTATGATGTCGCCGCACACATTGATACTATCTGCGCGATTTACCGCGCCAAACGCGATTTGATGTGCGACGGTCTTGCCCCCGCAGCGTCGGCAGGCGCACTGCGCTTTCGGCGGCCGGCAGGCGGGCTGTTTCTCTGGTGCGAACTGCCGGAGCGAACCGAAATGCTGGCCTTTGTCAAAGCGGCCCTGGCCAAAAGCGTAGCCGTAGTGCCGGGTTCCGCCTTCGCGGTCGAACCCGGGGATAAGATCAACGCCGTGCGGTTGAATTTTTCAACCCCGACGGATGCACAGCTCCGCCGGGGCGTCGAGATATTGAATGAGGTGCTGGAAGACGGAAGCAATTGACCGGTTTTTTCCGTCATTTCATCGCGTAGTGCCTGAAATGCACGTTTAATTTCAGTTTGCCCGCGTCGACGATGTGGAACACCGCACCGTCGGGCGTGGCAAGGGCCGTTAACCCTTCGGCCTCAACGTTCGCCGCGCCCACATCCCGTTCAAAGGCGACGCGGCATTCGCCCGTCTCCACATCGACCGCCCAAACCTGTTTATACCGGGTGTTTTGCGTGTTGCAGGAGAGATATAGTTTACCCTGGTACATGTCGCCGCCCTGGATCCATGAGAATTGCTTATGGGAAAGATCAACATCGTAGGCAAACTGTAGGCCATCGAGCGAATAGGCGTTCAGAGTACAGGTGGTGTAGGATTTCAGGCAGTATAGAACGCCCCGCTCCGGGTCAGCGGCAACCCACGGGATGCCATTGACGAAATCCTCGCCGGGCAACAGCAGCCGTTCGCCTGTCGGCTTGAGCGTGTTGGCGTCGTAGACGATGACGCAGGAACGTTCGAAGCCCGGGTTGCTTTCCAGTGCCGCGTAAATTTTGCCGCCCGCGTAACTGATCCCGCCGATGTGGTTCAGCCCCTCCAGCAGCAGATCCATCGGGATGGCGAAGAGGTTTTTTTTGACGGAGATGCCGTCCAGCGTCGTCTTATAGAGGAAGAAGTTTGAGCTGAAATAATAGTACGTCCCGTCAGTTGTGACGTCCTGCGCGCGCAGCAGGTAGCCCTCGAGCATGTAATTTTCGTCGCCAACCAGAATGCAGTTTTCCCCCTCGGCGGGAGGCAGCGGATTTTCAGCGATACCCACAATCGCCATTACCAGCGCAGTAACGACTGCCCAGATCGGTTTGATGATAAAAAGCATCCCTTTTGGCCTCATTTCACTTTCGCTTTTTCAGCGCCTATTGCGTTGGCTATAGTATAACTGCCTTGCGACCCTCTGTCAAGAAATTTTGCGTGCCCGTACCAATCGGTACGGGCACGCAGCATGCAATCACATTACGTGTATTTCTTCATGTCGGCGCGGACTGCCGCCGCGAAATCCGCATCCGCATTGGCGAAGTACGACAACACACGCTTCTGAATATCCGCCGGAGCCATATACAATTCAGCCGCTATGTTGTCTGAAAGCGCCGCACGTTCCTCCGGCGAAAGCGAGCGGTAGCGCTCCCCTGCCTGCGTAAAATCATCTGTTTTGCCGATGGGCTGGCGCACGGCGTTGCCGGAGGCAAACATACCTTCCATCGAAAGGGCGGGTGTCGGCTGCGGCTGACCGCCGTTGAGGCTGTTTGGAAAATAGTTCACGGAACCGGGGATGATTTCATACGTCATAGCACCGTCGCGCTGGTTGTTCGCCACCGGCGACTGCGAACGGTTCACAGGCAGCTGCGAAAAATTGGGGCCGATGCGGTGACGCTGCGTGTCGAAGTAAGAGAAGCTACGCCCCTGCAACATTTTGTCGGCCGAAAGGCCGACGCCCGGCACGATGTTCCCCGGGCAGAACGCCGATTGTTCCACCTGCGCAAAGAAATTTTCCGGGTTGCGGTTGAGCGTCATCATGCCGATGGGCTGCAGAGGGAAGCGGTCTTCCGGCCAGGTCTTTGTGTCATCCAAAACGTCAAACGGCATAGTCTCCGCCATGGCAGGCGTCATAATTTGCACGCACAGCTCATACTTCGGGAAATTCCCTTTAGCGATCGCGTCATACAAATCGGCGACCGCAATGTCCGGCTCCTTGCCCGCCAGTTCCTGCGCCTGCGCACGGTTGATCGTCTGAAGGCCCTGCTGCGTCTTCCAATGGTACTTCACAAAAAAGAACGCGTTGTCTTTGTTGATCCAGGTAAACGTATTGACCCCAAACCCATCGATATGGCGGTAACTTTTGATCGTCCCGCGGTCTGAATAAAGCCAGGTGATCATATGGGTCGCTTCCGGCGTCAGCGAAATAAAATCCCAGAAGCGCACCGGGTTGACAATGTTCGTGACGGGATCCGGCTTCAGCGAGTGGATCACATCCGGAAATTTGATCGCGTCCCGGATGAAAAATACGGGCAAATCGTTACCCGCAATGTCATAGACGCCTTCGTCTGTATAAAACTTCACCGCAAAACCGCGCGGATCGCGCACGGTATCCGCCGAACCCCTGCCGCCAATGACGGTTGAAAAGCGGACAAAGGTATTCGTTTTTTTCTTGGGTTCCGAAAGAAAGCTGGCCATCGTATATTTCGAAAGATCAAAGTAGCTGACAAATTCTCCGAAAGCGCCGGCGCCCTTGGCATGCACCACCCGCTCCGGAATCCGTTCGCGGTCAAAATGCGCAATTTTGTCAATGAACTGCACGTCTTCCAACAAGACCGGACCTGTATTGGATACGGTCAGGGAGTTGTTGTCGTCGCCAACCGGGCGGCCCAGGGAATCGGTCATCGCGCTTTCGCGATCAATTTTCATAATTACCACCTCCAGCGCATTTTTATGCGCTGGAGGCGGGCTTGATGCATAAGCACGGCTTGGAAACGGATTCGCACACATGCCGAAAATTCTGAATAAAATGCAGTACTCGTGCGTTTTCGCTTATGCATTTTATATTTTCGAACAAGATGGAGGCTACTCTATGAACAAACGCGATGAAAAACGCTTGACCAACATATCCCTACCGTCAATCTGCCCATCTTTGGGCACAAACGGCCAAGGCAGCAGACGCAACGCAGACTGTTGCGTCTGCCACTGCAATTTTATACAATGCTGCCCAGCTGACAAACCGAAACCGCCATGCCCGCCGTGTCCCCCGTGCCCCCCGCGTCCTCCATGTCCGCCATGTCCTCCGGGCCCCCGGCGGCCGCCATGGCCCCCGTGTGCGCCGGGCCCTCCGGGTCCT
>JAVBOZ010000019.1:0-7259 GCA_031549985.1 Oscillospiraceae bacterium
TCTCCAACGCGATCTGCGGACTGATGGTTTAACCGCGAAAGGAGCCCCCATGGCTGACATCATCTATACCTTCAACGGTACGCCCTACCTCAACATCACCAACCGCTGCCCCTGCGCCTGCGTGTTCTGCCTCCGTGCCGAGCAAGAGGGCGTCGGCAGCGCGCAGAGCCTTTGGCATCAAGCCGAACCCACTTGGGACGAGATTCGCAGCGCACTGGAGGGCTTCGACTTTTCCCGGGCAACCGAAGCCGTTTTCTGTGGTTACGGGGAGCCTTATTCGGCTCTGGACAATCTAAAGCGCACGGCGAGTTGGCTGCATGAACACGCGCCGCATCTTTCGCTGCGGATCAACACCAACGGTCTTGGCGACCTGATCAACGGCCGCCCCACGGTGCGGGAACTGGAAGGTCTGGTCGACGCGTTGTCAATCAGCCTCAACGCGCCGAACGCCGAACGCTACGCCGAACTATGTGTGCCTGAATTTGGCCTAGCCAGCTACGACGCGATGTTGCGTTTCGCTGCGCAGGCAAAAGAGATTTATCCGCATGTGACGTTCAGCGTGGTGGACATCCTCAACCCGGAGGAAATCGAGCAGTGCCGCGCGATCGCGAAGAGTTTGGGCCTGCCGCTGCGGGTGCGGCAGATGACGTGATCCAAAATAACAAGTGAAAGAAAGCATGTAACCGCAATAGACGATTACATGCTTTCATCTTTATCTTTTTGCCAACCCGTTACCCTTCCACCGTCACTTCGCCGTCCGGCGTCGCGCTGACGCGCATGCCGTCTTTGATGTATTCGAGGAATTCCGCGCCCAGCGAATCGACCGCAATGATGCTGTCTTTCGCCCAAACTTCGGAAAGGATCACGCCCGCGGCGGCCAGGGAATCGATGGACTCCGAAAAGAGCATCGCGGCGGGTGCCATGCCCAGCGAACAGACGGTGAACAGCACCATCCCCCCGGTCGTGGAGCCGATGGTTTGGGGCAGGCACAGCGCTTTACCTGAAAGCTCCTTGTTGTAAATGTCGGGGTTGTTTTGGTCGGAGCAGATGACGGTCTTCTTCTTCATCAAAGCGCTTTTCTGAAAGCTGGCCAGGGTATTCACCCCCTGGCGGGAGACAACGGCCTCAGTCGGCGGCAGTTCGCCAGCGATAACGGGCCTGCCCTTGAATACCTTAGTCATGCTCAAAACCCTCCTTTCACGGCGATAGCGGTGATCTCGTCGTCGGTAAAATAGCGCGCGGATGTATAGGTGCGTAGCTTGTTGGAATTGGTGATTACCGGCTTTTTGGCGCAGATGGGGTTGTTCATATACATCAGCGGGCAAATGCTGGTCAGGCGGACGCCGTAGGCCAGCAGGCGGTTATAGGCGGGGCGGTTATCGCGCTTGAAATGTTCCATTACCTCAGGCGCGGCGCTGAACACTGTCGGCAGCGCCAGCGCGGTCTTGCCCTGTGCGCGCAGTTCATCAGCGAAGCGTGCCTCCCATTCGCCCAGCTGGGCAAAGCTCAGATGTGGGCAGCCGATGAAACAAAGCTTGGGTTTAGCCTCCGGCTTCTTCCAGATATTCGGGTAGCTGTCGCGCACACGCTGCAGCTCCGCGTCGTCGATCACATAGACCTTCGCGTCCGGCCGAATCAGATCTTCGCCAAACTCTTTTGCTTCTGGCGTGAGGTTCGCGATGTGGTAAAGCCCGACCGCGCCGTTGGAGGCGGTCGCCGCCCCGAAGTCCTTGAGGTAACTTTCGGCTTCATCGTTGAGTTCCGTGCCGATCCAGGCGTCAAGCCCCTTAACGAAGGGTACGGCCTCCATCACTTTCATGCCGATCGCGGACCCGAGAATCTGCGCTTCGGGCTTCGTGGTCGTACGCACTTCGACGATCCAGCCGGCTTTGCGGCCCTCGTCGGTGAGCAGGTCGAACTTCGGCACGCGCTTCAGAATGGAGCCGAACAGTTCAATGATGCCGGAGTTGCGGTTGCAGCGCGCGCCCAGCACGGAGTTGGCGAACACCACGGCGGAGGATTCCGCCCAGCTGAGTACGTCGCCCTTACCGGGCCGGTTGCCCACCTCATCCATGTAACAGGTGCAGCTGAAGCTGTCACCGCTCTTAAGGCCGAGCTGTCGCAACTGCGCCTCATAGGGTTCCTGCGCGCCATACATCATCTTGTTGAAGATCAGCTTTTCAACGAGGCCGCAGGGCACGTTTTGGTAATCCAGCGGGCGCGGGTCGACGGTGAATGTCTCTTCCACCTTCAGCCCCGCGTCGATCAGTTCTTGCATGAGATCGAACACCGGCTGCAACACCGAAAGCCCGAAGCTTGTCACCATATGCCCCTGGCCGCTGACGGGTACGAACTCCGTCGCGCCGAAGGCATCACCGTAAAGCACCAGCGTCTTCATCACCTTGGCCAGGGTTTCGCCCTGCTGTCCATCCAGAATCGCCTGTTCTTCCGGGGTCAGTTTCATGCGTGTTTGCATAAAAAACATCATTCCTTTCCGAATTTCGAAGAAATTCAACGCGAGAATGTCCGTTGCCTAGGATATATCAATTGTACAGCAATTATTTCAAAAATGCAAGAGGCTGCCGCAAAAATTGCAAAACAGACGGTTGCATAGGCGCTGCGAATATGTTAGAATAACCTCAGATTGTTCAATTAAGCGCTGAAAGAGAGCCTTGCATGGTTGATTTCACTGTCATTCGTTCCAACCGCAAGACGGCGGCAATTTATATCCGGCCCGACGCGAGCGTGGAAGTCCGCGCGCCGCTGAAGATGCCCCTGCGCGAAATTGAGCGCTTCGTTGCCGCGAAGGAGGCATGGATCCGCGCAAAGCTCTCGCTTGTGGAAGAGAGGCAGACTGAACAGGCCGCTTTCGTCTTGACCTATGGCGACAGCGTACTCTATCGCGGCGCTGCGTACCCGATCGCCGCCAGGCCTGGTCGCCGGGTAGGGTTCGATGGCGCTTGCTTTTATATGTCGCCCGGCCTCGAGCCCGAACAAATCAAGGCGGCCTGCGTTCAAGTGTACCGGCTGCTGGCCAAACAATTGCTGACCGAAAAGACGCTGCAATTTGCCGCGCAAATGGGCGTATCCCCAGCCGGGGTCAAAATTACAGGCGCAAAAACCCGCTGGGGCAGTTGTTCTTTACACGGAAGCATCAGCTTTGCCTGGCGGCTGGTGATGGCTGAAGAGGATACCATTGACTATGTGGTCGTTCACGAATTGGCGCACCTGCGCCAGATGAATCACTCTGAACGCTTTTGGCGCGCCGTGGCGGAGGTGCTGCCCGATTATCAGCAGCGGCGGGCCAAACTGCGAGCGTTGCAACTGCGGCTGGGCGGGGAGAAGTGGGAGCCGGAAAAAACTTGATTTTCCTGCGGCCATAGTGTATAGTATTAGAGCATAGAATTATGGAGAATGGGGGAGACGGGATGGCGGAAAAGATTCTCTGGCAGAAGACTGCTCTGGGCATCGAGCTGGGCTCCACGCGCATCAAGGCGGTGCTGATCGGCGAAGACGGCCAACCGCTGGCCAGCGGCGGCTACGACTGGGAGAACCGCTTGGAGGGCGGCGTATGGACCTACGCGCTGGAGGATGCATGGATTGGCCTGCAAGCCTGTTACCGGGCGCTGGCCACAGAGGTTGCGGCACGCTACGGCGAAGCGCCGCAGACAGTGGGAGCCATCGGTATTTCCGCGATGATGCACGGCTATCTTGCATTTGACGGCGCCGATCAGCAGCTGGCACAGTTCCGCACCTGGCGCAATACCATAACGGAAGAAGCGGCGGCGCAGCTGACGCAGGCCCTGCAATTTAACATGCCTCAGCGCTGGAGCGCCGCGCACTATTTTCAGGCGATCCTCAACGGTGAAGACCACGCCGGGGAAGTTGCTTTTTTGACCACGCTGGCCGGGTACATCCACTGGCAGCTGACGGGCGAAAAAGTTTTGGGCGTCGGCGACGCTTCGGGGATGTTCCCCCTCGACAGCCGGACGCTTGACTATGATTCGAACATGTTGGCGAAATTTGACGCCCTTGCGACGGAACGCCTGCCCGGCGCAAAGCCGCTACGCTGCCTGCTGCCAAAGCCGCTGCCCGCCGGGGAAGCCGCCGGAACGCTGAGCGAAGCCGGGGCGCGGCTGCTCGACCCCAGCGGCGCGCTGCGGGCGGGGATTCCCCTTTGCCCGCCGGAGGGCGATGCGGGCACCGGCATGGTTGCCACGAACGCCGTCGCCGCGCGGACGGGCAACGTCTCGGCCGGTACCTCTATCTTTGCCATGGCGGTGCTTGAAAAGCCGCTTTTGCGTTATTACCCCGAAATTGATATTGTCGCCACGCCCGCCGGGAATCCCGTGGCCATGGTGCACTGCAACAACTGCACCTCCGACCTCGACGCCTGGGCGCGGCTCTTCGGCGAGGTTTGCCAGAGCTTCGGCGCTTCGCCCGCGAAGGCGCAACTCTACGATACCCTCTATCAGGCTGCCCTTGCGGGCGAACCCGACTGCGGCGGCCTGCTCAGCTATAACTATCTTTCCGGCGAACACCTGACCGGGTTTGCACAAGGGCGGCCTCTGTTGGCGCGTCACCCGGATGCCCGCTTCAACCTCCCGAACCTGATGCGCAGCCTGTTGCTCTCAGCGCTGACGACCCTGCGCTTGGGCATGGACCTGTTGACCGAACAGGAGGGCGTTCGCCTGCGGCAGCTGATGGGGCACGGCGGATTCTTCAAGACGGAAGATGTCGGCCAGAGGCTGATGGCCGCAGCGCTGGAGGTGCCCGTGGCTGTGATGGCCTCCGCCGGGGAAGGTGGCGCATGGGGCATCGCCCTGCTGGCGGCGTATCTTGCGCAAAAAGAGGAGAACCTTTCGCTGGCGGAATACCTTGACCGGCGCGTCTTCGCGAAGGCGCAAAGCGTCGTCGCTGAACCCGATCCCGTTGACATGAATGGTTTCGCGGCTTATCTGGAACGTTACAAAGCCGGATTGGCGGTGGAACGCGCGGCTGTTGAATGTGTTTTAAATTGAAGAAGGGGGCAAGGCATGAACGCGTTTGAAAATCTTTACCGGATCATTTTGGAGCGCAGGGGGAACCCGCAGGAGGGCTCATACACCTGTTACCTTTTTGAGCAGGGGCTGGATAAAATCCTGAAGAAACTGGGCGAGGAATGCGCGGAGACGCTCATCGCCGCAAAGAACGGCGATAAGGAGCAGATCATCTTTGAGTTGAGCGATTTGGCATTTCACGCGGCGGTGCTGATGGCGCAAATGGAAATCACGCCGTCTGAAGTCGCGGAGGAGTTGGAAAAACGCAGCGCAAAACAGGGGAATCTCAAGCAATTTCACACAGTTGACAAAAATTCGTAAGGGGGACATAAATTTTGAGCACCATGGAAATCATCGGCTGGGCCATTCTGGGCTTCGTTGCCCTGTGCATTTTGATTACGGTCATTCGCGCGGCGCTGTTTCGCCCGAAAAGCACGGCGGTGGAGTCCTTCCCGCCGGAGGCTTGCGACCCCGAGGGCGCGGCGCGCCGTCTCAGCGGGGCGATTCAGATCCCAACCATTTCTTACCCGGAAAACGAAAAAGTGGATTGGGCGCAGTTCAGCCGGTTTCATGACTACCTTGAGGCAAATTATCCGCTGATCCACAAGCAGTTGAAGCGGGAAGTCGTCGCTGAGGCGAGCCTGCTATATCATTGGCAGGGCACAGACCCTTCGCTCAACCCCATCGCCCTTCTTTCGCACCAGGATGTTGTGCCGGTCTCTTCAGGCACCGAGGACGATTGGACGCACCCGGCTTTCAGCGGCCATAATGATGGCGAATTCATCTGGGGCCGCGGCGCGATGGATATGAAGAACCACCTGATCTGCGTGATGGAGGCAGTCGAGACCCTTTTGGGCGAAGGGTACGCGCCCACGCGGAGCGTCTACCTTTGCTTTGGGCATAACGAAGAGGTCGTTGGTTCCGATGGAGCGGGCGCGGCGGCGATCCGCGAGACGCTGCGCAGCCGTGGCGTACAGCTCGAAAGCGTAATCGACGAGGGTGGGGCGATGCTGCCCATCAAGGTGAAGGGTGTGCTTGAAGGTACGCTCGCTGGCATCGGAATCAGTGAAAAGGGCTATGCCGACTTTGAGATTTCCCTCTTGCGCAAAGGCGGGCATTCCTCCCAGCCGCCGAAGCATAGCGGTTTGGGCGAGATGGCCGAGGTGATCCGCAACCTTGAACGTCATCAGTTCAAGGCGAAGATGCTTCCGTTTTTCAGCGATCTTCTGGAGAATGCCGGGCGGCGACTGCCGTTCTATCTCCGGCTGGTCGTTTGCAACCACAGGTTGCTGAGGCCGCTGATCGTGGCGGTGCTTAAAAACATACCTGCCGCCGCCTGCCTGCTGCGCACCACCACTGCGGTGACCATGGCTTCCGGCAGCCCTGCGGCGAACGTTTTGCCCCAAAAAGCCAGCATCATCGCAAATTTCCGCATGATGCCCGGCGTAACGACCGCAGATGTCGAGCGCCACATCCGCAAGGTCTCGGGCAAGGAGGATATCCAAGTCAAAGTGCTGAAAAAGAAGGAGGCATCGCCGTTTTCGCCAGCGGATTCCCCAGCGTTTCAGACGATCGCGCGCCTGGCCGCGCCGCTGGGCCCCGGCACAATCATTGCGCCCTACCTTGTGATGGGCGGTACCGACGCCTGCTTCTATGAACCGATTTGCAACAACGTCTATCGCTTTTCACCCTTCCTTGCCCCAATTGCTCTGCTCACCTGCACCCACGCCACCGATGAGCGCATCCCGGTGGGCAGCTTGGGCGACGCCATTGCGTTCTTCAAAAGGTATATCAGGGCGGAAGCGGGCTGAGCGTAGTTCCCTCTTGTTCCTTGGTATGGTATGACACGCCCACGCCAACCGCGCACCGGCAACGCGTTGTAGTTCCCTCTTGTTCCTTGGTATGGTATGACTCACCAACACTGAACTGCGATCATGAACAGGTTGTAGTTCCCTCTTGTTCCTTGGTATGGTATGACCATATGAACACACGACAGATGAAAGGCCGAGTTGTAGTTCCCTCTTGTTCCTTGGTATGGTATGACTTCAGGATATAGAAAATATGCACTGTCGGTAGTTGTAGTTCCCTCTTGTTCCTTGGTATGGTATGACACAAGCCATGATCAACCCCATGTGGGCCAGGTTGTAGTTCCCTCTTGTTCCTTGGTATGGTATGACAAAGGAGTTGAGATCGGAAGAGCGTCGTGTAGGGAAAGAGTGT
>JAVBOZ010000157.1:0-18965 GCA_031549985.1 Oscillospiraceae bacterium
CGTGCAGGCGACGAAAGATACGCTGGCGCGGGGGTTTGACGCCATCGCCTGTGAGATGGAAGGCGCGGCCATTGGACAGGCTTGTGCGCTATACGGCGTTCCGTTCGCCGTGCTCCGCGCGATTTCTGACGGCGCGGGCGAAGGCGCGGCCCTGGATTTCATGACCTTTGCCCGGCAGGCAGCTGAACGCTCGGCCACCCTGCTGTGCGACGTGTTCGCCAATGGGCTAAGCGCCTGACGCAAATATTATGTTTAATGAAAAATAACAAGGAGCTTCTATGCCGATGATCATCGCGCCGTCGATATTGGCCGGGGATTTCGCCCGTTTGGGGGAGGAGGCACGGCGCTGCGAGGAAAGCGGCGCGGATTGGCTGCATCTGGACGTGATGGACGGCTGCTTTGTGCCAAATCTAACCTTCGGCGCACCGGTGATCGCCGCCCTTCGCCCGCATTCAAAGTTATTTTTTGATGTCCACCTGATGCTCGAACAGCCTGAGCGCTGGCTGGAGGATTACCGAAAGGCCGGAGCCGACGGAATGACGCTGCATCTTGAGACCGGCGGCGCGGCGCTGCCGGAGAGCCTGCGACGCATCCGTACGCTGGGCGCAAAAGCCGCGCTGAGCGTAAGGCCGGCTACGCCGGCCGAGGCGATGTTCCCTTACCTGGATATGCTGGACATGGCACTGGTGATGACGGTTGAGCCGGGCTTCGGCGGGCAGTCGTTTTTGCCGGAAATGCTGCCCAAAATAAAAGCCCTGCGGGGCGAGATCGCCCGCAGGGGCCTGAATGTCCGTTTGCAGGTGGATGGCGGCATTGACGAACGCACGATACCGATGGCCCGCGCGGCGGGGGCGGATGTCTTCGTGGCGGGCAGCGCGGTGTTCAAGGCGGCGGATATGGCTGCGGCGATTGACGGGCTGCGCGCGGCGGCGGGCGAAAGTTAGCCTTTCAGTGCTCGACGCTGACGAACACATTGCCTGGGCGAAACAGCTCGGCGCAACCGGTGCACGATTTGCACGGCTTTGCGTGCCCGCCCAATTCGGCAAAGACACGCTCGCTGCCGATGCGTTTCCAGTGTTCGCGCGTTGCGTTGGCGGCATAACCGTCTTCACCGCAAAAAGCCCCGAACTCCGAAAAGAATCGCCGCACTTTCGTCAATTCCTGAGTGGGGCAGAGCAGCAGTCGGTATTTTCCGCCCCGGGCATAGACTTCGCTGGCGGCGATGAGACGGCGATGTTCTTCCGCGCAGGCGCGGGCGTAACTCACGGCGCAGTCCAATAGAGCGTTCACGCCGGGGAATTCGAACACGACCAGCAGCTGTTCCTGCTTGCGCAGCACCTGTTCCGGCGGAGCGCTGCTACCGAAAGGCTCAAGGCAGCCACCTCGGAGCGTGAAGAACAATATGCAGCCGCCTGAGGGGCGTGGCATGGCGTCGATGAGCAGTTGGCCGGAGGGGTCGATATCGCAGCCCGTGGTTTCGCGCACCCTGTCCAATATGATCCAGATCACCCGGCGGGTCTCAATGCTGGCGTAGTCCAGCGCCTCGTAGGTAATGTCCAGGCTGGAAAGATCCTCCGCGCTGAGTTCCACGATGATTTTGCGTCTGGTGATGGCTTCGATTCTCATACGTTTCCCGTCCTCCCTGTTGGCCGTGCGGCCGTAATGCCATATTACTATCATATAGAGGGGACAGGCTGTGTGCAATACTGAATTGTTGGTAAATAAACAAGAATTCTCCAAGATTGAGAGGTGACGCCAATGGAGGAAGCTTCCCTTCCGCGCTGGAAAGCGATGCTGCACGACAACCGGGCGACCCGGCGATGGAACCTGCTTGCGTTGGAAATGACACTGCCGCTGCTTGCGGTCGGCTGTTATTATTACGGCTGGACCGTGCTGCGTATGGCGGTGATTTCTGCTTTATCCGCTCTGGTCTGCGAAGCTGTGGCCGGCAGGTTGATCCTGCGCCGCCGCACGGTGGACGACTGGAACGCCGTCGTCGTTGGGCTTTGGATCACCTGCATGCTGCCGGCGAACGGATCGCCCTGGCTGGGGGTCATCGGGTCGGCTTTCGCCATTCTTGTGGTGAAAATCCCCTTTGGCGGCATTGACAGCGCCCCGTTTATTCCGGCGGCGGCGGGCTTTGCCTTCCTGACTGTCTGTTTTCCCGAACGTGTATTCCATTATATTCCCTCCTCGCTGGCGGACCCCGTGGATACCCATTCGCTGGCACTGCTGCTGCGCGGCGGGCAGTTCGTGCCGCATACGCGAAACCTTTCATCCGTCTTCGTGGGGCAGACGGTCGGGCCGATGGGCACGGGCGGCATCGTGGTGATCGCCGTGCTGCTGCTGGCCTCGTTTTTGCTTAAGAGCCGCCGATCAGCCTCGTTAACCAGCCTGGGTTTTTTGGCGATAGCGGCGCTGCTGGCCTTTGCCTTCCCACGCACAAGCGGAAGCCGCCTGGATTCGGTCTGGATGGAGCTATGCTCCGGCAGCCTCGCCTTTGCGGCGGTGCTCCTGTTGCCAGAACCTGCGACGCTGCCACGACGCTGGTTCACACGTCTAGCCTACGGAGCTTTGGCCGGGGCGCTGACGATGTTGCTGCGCCATTTGGGCAGTTATGAGGAAAACGTCTGCTTTGCGCTGTTGCTGGCCAACGCCATGATGCCGCTGATGATCCGCGCGAAGCAGGAATATGGGCATCTGAAGATCGTGTTCGCAAAGAGGCAAGATGTTGGCGTCAAATCGGGCGCAAAGGAGGCGTGATCATGGCGGAAAAAAGAGAAGGGCCGCTGGTCACGGCCAAGCAGCGGCATTGGCTTAGCGACGCGCTGATGGCGAACCCCATCCTGGTGCAAGCCATCGGGCTGGCTCCCGTCGTTGCCGTGGCGACAAGCCTGCGCACGGCGTTGGTGATTTCCGCCGCAGCGGGCGCGCACCTGGTGGTGTGTGAGATATTGACTTCAGTGCTGCTGCGCAAATTGCCGAGCTGGTTGCGCGTGGCCTGTTATTTTGTGTTGGGTTTGGCGCTGATTGTGCCGCTGCAATACCTGATGCGACGGATGGAAGACCCCATCGTCGCCGCCATGGATATCTTTTTACCTTTGATGGCAATCAACTCGCTGGCGGCAATACGCTGCGAGCGCTTTGCCGTGCTGCATGCCGTGCCCGCGTGCCTGCGCGACGCCGGGGCGAATGCCCTGGGGTACGGTGCAGTTGCAGCGCTGGTCGGTGTGATTCGCGAGGTCTTTGGCAACAGCAGTTTTTGGGGCAGGCCGTTCGAGTCGACGGCTCTGCAGGTGCGCGGGCTGTGGATGCCCTTTGGCGGGTTTCTGATCATCGGCATGCTGGCGGCTGGTTTGAAGCTGCTGCTGCGCACCCTTTCGGAACACGGCATCGTTGTCGGCGCGCATAAGGCAATGGAACTGGAGCCGGAAGACCGGGAGGTGCGGCGCGAAAAGACCCGTAAACTCTTTGAGGACGCGGAGACAAGGCGCCGTGTTCTGCGGGCGGCCGGCGTGCTGCCAGAGGAAGAAGAGACCACGCCCGCCGCAGAGTCGGAGCCTGTGAAAGAGAGCCATCCAAAGCCGATCCCAACCGAAGCGGTTGCGCAGGCGCAGGGCAAGCGAACTCCGCGCCCCCTGCCGCCCTCGCTGCGTAAACTGGAGGCCTCGGAGTTTGGAAAATCCATCTTGCCCGGGCAGAAAGGCGATACTTCCGAGGCGGAACTGGACGCGGCGTTGGCTGTGCTGGATGAATTGAAGGAACTGGAAGAGCTGGAGCTGCGCAATCAACAGGGGAAGGGGGAATCCGAATGATAGGGGAGCAGTTGCGGGCGATGTTCACCGCCGGGCTATATGCCGTATTTCTTTACAACCTTGTTTTCAGCGGTGGGTTGGGCGCGACGGAGGTCATTCGCGCGGCAAAGAAGAACGGCGGCCTGCTGATCTTTTCCCTGTTGATCTCGTTTTTTTCTTCGGCGACGGCAGTGGTTTGCCGCCTGCTCATCGTGTGGTTTCCGCATCTGGAGGAATTGGAGTTTCAATGGCGCGTACTGCTGTTTGGCGGTGTGCTGCTGGCGCTCTATCTGTTGACCGGCACGGTGATCACCCTTGTGCGTTTCAGGGCGCAGGCCT
This sequence comes from Oscillospiraceae bacterium, assembly GCA_031549985.1. Classification (GTDB taxonomy): domain Bacteria; phylum Bacillota; class Clostridia; order Oscillospirales; family Acutalibacteraceae; genus WRMQ01. The sequence continues at coordinate 4,134 of JAVBOZ010000157.1, forward strand.
ATCTGCTCAAGTATTTGGGCATGGCGGTGCTCAACACCCTTGTTATGGCGGTGCCGCTGCTGAGCTTTCAGCTGGGCTATAACCTGCCCAGAGCCATCGCCATGGGCATCGGCGCGGGCCTGGCTTTCGCGATCGCTTCCTTGCTGATCAACAGCGGGATGCTTTTGTTGCAGCAGAACAAGGCTATTCCCGTGATGTTCACGGGCGTACCCGCTACGCTGATTTATACGGGCCTGCTGGCGTTGGCCTTCACGGGCTTCACAGGCTCTTCGATCTTCGGCGGTGTCGGAGGTGAGGGATGAGGCGGTGGCGAAGCAGCAAATCCGGCAGTTTTCAGGATTCCATCGTCGGTGTCAACACCAGACGATCTCGTTGGTTTCGCCGTCTGATGCGCATAAGTACGCGCGTCTTGGCGCTGGCGTTGGTTCTGGTGCTTGGGTTCTTTGTCACCGAAACGCTGCTGCAGGTTTCCGAACTGCCGCCGACCACCGCGCCGGGCATCACGCAGCAGCCCGGGAAGACGGACACCGGGCAGACAAAGGCGGGATCGTCTTCTGTGCCGCCGCCCGAGCTCCGGGCGGTCTATGCGCCCTTGCGGATGCTAGACAGCCGCGAGCGCACCGGGCGCATTATCGCCGAGGCGCGCGAAAATAACTGCAACGCGGCGGTGATTTTGGTCAAGGACCGCGAGGGTTATCTGACCTACAGTTCAGATCTGAGCCAGATGCAAGCTCTGCAGGCCAGTCGCAAGGCGCGCCAGCAGATGGAGGCCTGCCTGGCGGATTACAAGGCGGCGGGCATCCGCGTGGTCGCGCTGGTGCACTGTTTTCAGGATAACCTGGCTGCGGGGATTATGATGGACGGCGCGGTGCTGCAAAAGGACACCGCCAAACCTACGCCTTGGCGTGACGCGCTCAGCCAGCGTTGGCTGAACCCTTATTCCGCTGCGGCGCAGGAGTACATTCTCGGCGTCATCCAGGAGTTGGCGCTCATTGGCGTGGATGATATCCTGCTGGATTCCGTCTGCTTCCCCAGCGGGAACCTGCAAGCGGCCGTATTCGCAGGGGAAGAGGTACCAGGGGACCTGGGCGCACGCAACCGCGTGCTCCGCGCATTCATCCAAAGGGCTAAGCAGGCTGCCAGAGGTACCCGGCTGCTCTGCCTGATGCCCGCCAAGGCTGCGCTGGACGGCGCCGAAGAATACGGTGGCGACCTCTGGAACTCGGCGGCGTCAGCCATCGCAGTGGATACCCGCGACGCCGCATGGGCGCTGGACGCCAGTTGGAGCGCGGCGCAGCCAACGATACAGGTCTTCTCTTCGCTGACGCAGGCCAAGGGGCACGACCGTTTTCTCGTGATTGAAGAGGAGACACAGGGCTGATGCATTTTGTTCCGTTTCGTTCCCGCAGTGCGCTGCATAAGACGCCCTTCGGCGCGGTCGCGGCGCAGGATGAACTGACCCTGCGGGTGATTCTGCCCCGACGGCTTGGTTGCAGGGGGGTCGAGCGTTGCTGGGGGGATTATGACGGCGCGTGGGAAACGCGCGCTCCCTTCGCCTGGGAGGGGATGCAGGGCGACGACGAGGAATGGTGGCGCTTGCGCCTGCGCATTCCGGAACCCGGGTTATACCGCTACCGTTTCGCCTTGCGGACGGACACGGGCGAGGAATGGGTTGGCGACGAGGGTCGGGGCGTGGGCTGCATCGGCAGCGGCGGCTACTGGCGGTTGATGGTTTATGACCCCGCCGCACGGCTTCCGGACTGGGTGCCCGGCGGCGTATTGTATCAATGCTTTCCCGACCGCTTTTGCGCCTCCGGCGAACCCAAGCCGGAGGTAGCGCCCGAACGTATTCTGCGTGGTGACTGGGGCGGGGAACCCAACTGGAACCCGGATGCGCGGGGCAAAATCACGGAATATGACTTTTTCGGCGGCGACCTCAGGGGCATCGCGCAAAAGCTGCCCTACCTGGCGCAGCTGGGGGTCAGTTGCATCTACCTCAACCCCATTTTTTTGGCGCAGAGCAACCATCGCTACGACACGGCGGACTACCTGCAAATCGACCCGCTTCTGGGAACGCAAGAGGATTTTCGTGCGCTTTGTGCGCAGGCGCGGTCGTATGAAATTCGCATACTGCTGGACGGCGTGTTCAGCCACACCGGGGCTGACAGCGTCTATTTCAATAAAAACCACAGATATCCCACGGCGGGGGCCTATGAATCCAAAGATTCGCCCTGGTATGACTGGTACACCTTTCGCCGCTGGCCCGAAGATTACGCCAGTTGGTGGGGCATCGAAATCCTGCCGGAGCTGAACGAGGAACACCCCGGCGTATTGGACTTCTTTGCCGGGGAGGACGGGGTGGCGCGGCGGTGGCTGCGGGCCGGAGCTTCGGGCTGGCGGCTTGATGTGGCCGACGAGCTGCCGGATGCCTTTCTTGACTGCCTGTTTGCCGCCGTGCGGCAAGAAGACCCGGAGGCCTATCTGTTGGGCGAAGTCTGGGAGGATGCCAGCTGCAAATGGAGCCACGGGGGCAGGCGGCGCTTTCTCTTGGGCGGGCAAATGCACAGCGTGATGAATTACCCGCTGGCCGAGTCGATTCTTCGCTTTGCCCGGGAAGGCGACGCCGAAGCGCTGGCTGAGACCGTCATGGGCCAATTGGAACACTACCCGCCCTACGCACTGCGGGGGCTGATGAACCACATCGGCACCCACGACACCCCCCGGGCGTTGACGCGCCTGACTTTGGGAGAACCTGCGCCGGGCCAGAACCGTGCCGCCTACGCCCGTGACCAGCTGACGCTTGAACAACGGGCACGGGGGATTCGCAGGTTGAAGCTCTGCGCGGCGCTTCAATACACTCTGCCCGGCAACCCCTGCGTCTATTACGGCGACGAGGCCGGTATGCAGGGAGGGATGGATCCTTTTAACCGCGGCTGCTACCCTTGGGGGCAGGCGGAGGAAGAACTGCTTGACTGGTACCGCGCACTGGGCAGTCTGCGTCGGGGGAACGGCGCCTTTGCGGGTGTCCGCTTTGAATTGATCAGCGCTTCACTGGGCTGCGTGGCCTATCAGCGCCCGCCGGAGGGCGGAGGAGACGGCTTCATCACTGTCGCCAATTCAAACCCCCACGCGATCCGCTATGAACTGCCAGAGCGCTTTGAGCGCGCGTCGCTGCTCTTGGGCGGCGAGGGCAAGAATGGCAGGCAGCTATATCTGGCGGGGGAGTCGGCTGCGGTGCTGACTTTTGAAAAGACAGCAAACATGCATGAATCATAAAAGACCGACGGGGAGTGGAAAGCGATGCCAAAATATGAACTTGATTTCAAATCGCGCGACAAGCGGCGCATGGAGCAGGCCGGTCGTTTCCTGCTTGGCTTTTTTGCGATCTTCCTGCTGCTGGGCGTGGTCTCTGTTGTCGTTATGCAGCGGAGCGGCCTGTTGGACGATATCCTCAGCGGCGGCGGCGACACCACACAGACCACCGAATCGGCGCAGGAGAGCACAGGCTGGCAATATTCCGGCAGCGCGGTCTTTTTACTCAGCGAGACCGATGACAGCGGAAAGGTTCTGCGCTTCGTGGCGCTGTTGCGCGTAGATGCCGCAAAACGCGACATTGGGGTGTTTCCGCTGTCTCCAAAAGCGAAAGCGCCAATGCCGGAGGGGGAAATCTCGCTGGAACAGGCGCTGCGGCTGGGCGGCGCAAAGCAGTTGAAGGCCGCTGTGGAAAGCCTGACCGAAGGCAGGATCGATCGCTATATCAACAGCCGCGACGCGGGGTTCACGCAGGCGGTCAACACCATGGGCAGTGTGCCTGTGCAGGTGCCGCAGCGGGTGGAGTTCAAATCCAATGAGTTTACGCTGACTCTTTCGGCGGGGATGAATAACCTGCCCGGCGATCGTCTGCTGCGATATTTCCGCTACCTTGGCATGCAGGAAGATGGCATGCGCCTGCAGGGGGAACTGTGGCAGCTGATGCTGAAGACTTACCTTGTGCCGAAATATGCCGACAGCCCCGAAAACATGCGCCAACGCTTTGAAAAGCTGGTGAATCTTGTGGAGACCGATATCAATACAATGGATTTTGACGCCCAGGCGGATATGCTCCTGTCACTGTTGCAGGGCGGAGGCATTAGTTTCAGCAGCCAGGAATACTAGTGAAAAGCACAGCTTGTTGAAAGAACGCGTGAAAGGAACCGTCGCATGAATCAGGAGCCGACCCAGTGGCAGCCTTTGTATCAGCCTCCGCCGCCCCAAAAGAAGAAGCGCGGCGCATGCGGCTGCGTAAGCGTCCTTTTGGCACTTTTGTTGGTCGGCGGCATTACCCTCATGACATTTGCGGTATTAGGTAGACTTGATCTTTTGGAATGGCCAAGAAGCACGTTTGCCCCGCAAAGCACATCGCAGCCCTTGCCTACGTTGCCGCCGCCCAAACCCGGCGAAGCGCCGCGCCTGCCAACGCAGGGCCGGGTGCGCAGCCATTATCGGGCCCTGACACAGGAGGAGCGGCAGGCCTACGACGCGATACTGGCGCAGCTGCCCGGTTTCCCCGAACGAATCGAGATCCCCCATCTGGGTGGCGACGGCATCTCCCACGTCTTTTTTGCACTTTTGCGGGATAACCCGATGATCTTCCAGCTTTCGTCCGAAAGCATCACCCGCACCGGCGGCGGCAAATCGTGGTTCCATCCGTCCTATCGTATGGACGCGGACGAATACTGGCGGCGCTGCGCTGAATTGGCGGACATCTGCGCCGTAATCGCGGCGGGGATTCCCAAAGGCGCGACGGAATTCGAAAAAGAATTGGCTGTTCACGACGCGATTCTGCGCCGTTGCGAGTATAGTTACACGGGTGACGCGGAGGAGAATACGGCCTACGGTGCATTGGTGCTGGGGAAGGCGGCCTGCGAGGGATACGCTCGCGCGATGGTGCTGCTGCTGGATCAGCAAGAGATCGACAGCTGCATCGTGACGGGCGACGCAACCAACAGCTCGGGCGAGACTTCGAAGCACGCCTGGAACAAGGTGCGCGTTGGCGGTAACTGGTATCACGTTGACGTCACTTGGGACGACCCAGTCGCCAAAGAGGGCGACGCGCGCCTGCGGGGGTTTTCGCACGGCTATTTCAACCTGAACGACCTTGAAATGGGTCTTTCGCATGAAATTGCCCCCGATAGCAAACCCTGCACCGCGACCGAGGCAAATTATTTCGTCGCCAAAGGTCTGTGGTTCCGGCAGATCGACAGGGATGCCGAGACTGCACTGGCACAGGCGTTGGCCGAAGCGGTGAACACCGGGGAATACATGCTGGAGTTCCGCTGCGCTGACGCGGCGGGCTATCAAGCGGCAATCAAGCGGTTGTTCAGTAACCAACGGGTATACCGCGTCCTTTCCAACGCAAACCTCGCGTCCGAAAAGAAAATTTCTTCCCGACGCGTTTCTTATATGGAAATCAAGGCGCTGCACATTGTGCAGATTCTGCCGGAAGTGAGTGAATAATCAAAAGGAGTGCCTATGGATCAGGAGCGCATTGAGGCCGCTATACGCGAATTGCTTGAGGCGATCGGTGAAGACCCCACCAGAGAGGGGCTGCGCGAGACCCCGGGCCGGGTAGCGCGTATGTACGCGGAGCTTTTCGCAGGCCTGGCGGAAGACCCATCGGTGCACCTGAAGGTCTTTCAGGAGCAGAGCGACGAGATGATCATCGTGCGCGATATCCCCCTGTATTCCATGTGTGAGCATCATCTGATCCCCTTCATCGGTAAGGCGCACATTGCCTATCTGCCCAAGGGCGGGCGGGTGATCGGGCTTTCGAAGCTGGCGCGGATCGTGAACTGCTTCGCCCGCCGCCCGCAGCTGCAGGAGCGGCTGACCGGGCAAATCGCGGATTTTTTATACCGCCGCCTGCCCTGTCAGGGCGTGGCCGTGGTGATCGAGGCCGAGCATCTTTGCATGACTATGCGGGGTGTGCGGGCCTCCGGGGCGCAGACATGGTCCTCCGCGCTGCGGGGCCTGATGCGTGAGGCAGCGACCCGCGCCGAAGTCATGAGTCTGCTGAAAGGGGAGTGAGCCGTCTTGCCGTTTGCGTTTGCGTTGCATAAAGCGCAAGTGATGGGCATCCTCAACCTAACGCCCGATTCTTTTTCGGATGGCGGGTTATATAGCAATGCCGAGGCCGCCCTGCGCCGCGCGCTGGAAATCCAGACCGAGGGCGCGGCATACATCGACTTGGGCGCGCAATCCACGCGACCCGGCCACAGCCCCGTGCCGCCGGAAGAAGAATTGCGCCGCCTGCTCCCGACGCTGGAGGTCCTGCGGGGAAAGATTACGATTCCGATTTCGGTTGATACATTTTACCCTGAGGTGGCGCGTGAGGCGCTGCAACGCGGTGCGTCCATTATCAACGACGTCAGCGGTTGCGCAAACCCCGCGATGGCCGAACTGATTTACCGGCATGACGCGGGCTGGGTTTTGACGCATAACGCGGAAGTGCCGGAGGACGAAGATCCTGTGGCTGCCGTAAGCGAGGGGCTGCAATCTTTACTGACGCAGGCGCTGGGGCTTGGCCTACGCCGGGAACAGCTCTGCCTTGACCCCGGTATCGGCTTCGGCAAGGGGATGCAGACAAACTTGCAGCTGTTGGCTTCGGCGTCGGAACTGCGTACGCCTGGCGTTGCGCTGATGATCGGGGCCTCGCGCAAGCGGGTGGTCGATTTCGCCGTGGGCGGCGGCACTGCGCCGGATGAGCGCTTGGGCGGATCGGTCGCGGCGCACACGGTCGCGGCGCTGGGTGGTGCCGATATCCTGCGGGTGCACGATGTACGCCAGAGCGTGCAAGCTGCGCGCCTTGCCGAGCGCATAAAGGGGTGCGGCTTTGCCGCGGCTCAGGATTTTGGGGGCGCAAAACGATTGACATCCGAAGGCGAAACGTGTACAATAGTACAGAACGCGACCGCCGGTTGCATCGAGATTCGGGGGCTGGAATTGTTTGCCTATCATGGCTGCAACCCCGAAGAGCGCCGCGACGGGCAGGTTTTTATGCTTGACCTCTGCCTCCGGGCGGATTTTGCCCGAGCCTGTGTTTCGGACAGGCTAGAGGACACCGTAAATTATGCAGGCGTGGTCAAGCTGGCCGCGCAGGCGTTTGAGGGCGGCGAGCCCTGCAATCTGATTGAGCACGCGGCCCGGCGCACAGCCGAAGCCGTCCTACGCGCCTATCCGGCGGTGGATTCGTTGAAAATATGTGTGCATAAGCCGGACGCGCCAATCAAGCGGGCCGTCGCGGATATCACCTTTGCGATAGAGATGGAGAGGAAGGGTCGATACGATGAGTGAAGCGGTTATCGGGCTCGGGAGCAACCTGGGCGAAAAGGACAGCCAATTACTCAAGGCGGTGCAGGCGGTCAGCCGGCTGCCGGGTGTTAAAATCACCGGAATTTCATCTATATTTGCCTCGCTGCCGGAAGGCGCGCCTGCAGGTGACGCGCAGGAGGAATACCACAACATGGCGGTTAAGGTGGAGACCGCCATGTCCCCCATGGCGCTGTTGGGTGCCTGCCTGGGGATTGAAGGGGCCATGGGCCGTGTTCGCGCCCACCGCAACGCCGCGCGAATCATCGACCTGGATTTGCTGCTTTATGAAGGGGTGAAGAGTGAAAATTTCGAGCTTTCGCTGCCCCACCCACGCCTGTTGCAGCGGGCGTTTGTGCTGCTGCCGCTGAAGGAACTTTACCCCAGCGGGCGCGCGCCGGGGGTGTTTTTTGAGCCATTCTTGAAGGAGCTGGATCTGACGCGCATTCGCAGGCTTGAGCAAAGGATTTCGATGGACGCGTAAAACGCTGGATGGAGTGTTGGCAGTTGAGAGACTTTCTGTTGGGGTTGAATCGCGTTGTTCTGCCGGTTATCGGCGTCTTTATTGCGTCGATGTGCCTTTATTGGCTTGCGCGGCACAAAGGCGAGAGTCCGCCGGAGGCCTGGTTGCTGAATACACTGAATCACGACCGGTTGCCTCTGCGGCATTGGGAAAACTCCATCGGGCGGCACCAGCGCTGCGATCTTGTGCTGAATTACGGCACGGTTTCCCGCCACCACGCGGTAATCGCCCGGCGCAGGAACGGATGGGTACTGATTGATACCGGCTCCCGGGGCGGTACGTTGCGCAACGGCGCGGTCGTCGAGGGCAGCCAGTTGCTTGAAAACCGGGATACGATCCTCTTCGGCGCGTTTGAATGCATATTTTGCGACCCGGCGGAAGAACTCCGACAGGCCCAGCGTGAAGCTGAAATATTTCGCGGCCAACAGGATTGGTAGGCGGAAGGAGACGAATGACGATCAAGACGCACACTTACCCCAACGGCCTGCGGCTGTTGATGGACGAGATGCCCAGCGCCTGCAGTTGCACGGTCAACCTCTGCGTAGCCTCCGGGCTGCGTTATGAACAGCCGGAGCTGAACGGCATATCTCACATGATGGAGCATATGCTTTTTAAAGGCACCGCCAGCCGCAGCGCCCGCCAGCTGGCGGAGGAAGCCGACGACTGCGGGGCGAACATGAACGCCTATACCTGCAAGGAATACACCTGCCTTTACACCCGCTCCCTGCCCGAGCACCTCGAAAAGATGCTTGAAATGCTGGCTGATATGATCCGTAGCAGCCTTTTGGCCGAAAAGGATCTGGATACGGAAAAGGGCGTTGTGCTTGAAGAAATCGCCATGTATGAGGACCTGCCGGAGGACCTGGCGTTCGACCTGTTTTACGATCTGGTCTGGCCGGAACACATGCTGGGGAAAAACATCCTGGGCACGCGTGAGACCGTTGGCGCATTGACGGCGGATGCCCTGCGCAAGCACTTGGCGGCCTTCTTCATCCCCAGGCGGATGGTGCTTTCCGTCTGCGGCAAGTTTGACACAACAGCCCTGCGCGAGGCGGTAGACCGGCTCTTCGGTGACCTGCCTGCGGGGGAGGGCGAACCGCTGAGCCCCGTGCTCTTACCCCCCGCGCCGTTCCATGCCGGGGAGCGTTTTGTGACAAAACCGGTTGAGCAGAACCAGATGATCCTTGCCTTCCCCGGCTGTTCCGGTGAAGATCCGTGGCGCTATCACGCCGCGCTGCTGAGCACAATGCTCGGCGGATCAACGTCCTCCCGGCTTTTTCAGCGGCTGCGAGAGGAACTGGGGCTTGTCTATTCCGTCGAATATTTCAATGTCCACCACTGCCTTGAAGGCATTTCGGGCGTATCGCTTGCCCTGAGTGAAAAGACACAGGTGCAGGCCCTGGCTGAGGTGCTGCGCATTCTGCGCGAGTTTCCGGCGTCAGTTACGGAACAGGAGCTGCGCCGGGCGCAGGAGCAGGCTGCCGCTGGCCTCGTGATGAGCCTGGAATCGGGCGCGGCAAGGGCTTCGCGCGCGGGGTTTCTTACGCTGCTCTATGGCCAGACGGCGCCGGTGGAAGAGAGCATCCGCAAATACCGCGCTGTGACGCTGGATGAGATCCGCGCATACGCAGAACAGGCGTTGCGGCCGGAGGCCTTTGCCTTCTGTGTGCTGGGAAAATGTTCCAAGAAGGCGGAAAAGGCGCTGCGAGCATTGATAACAGAACGCTGATTTACAGCTGAGGAGTACCGATGAGAAGCATTCAACAAGCGCGGCGGATCGTGGTCAAGGTGGGCACCTCGACCCTGACCCACGCCACGGGAAAAATCAACTTGCGCCGGGTCGATCGCCTGGCCGCCGTCCTGGCCGATTTGCAGAACGCCGGACGCGAGGTCGCGCTGGTCTCTTCCGGCGCCATCGGCGTCGGGGCCGGGAAGCTGGGGCTGGCCGAACGTCCGCGCGACACCCGCGGGAAACAGGCCGCCGCCGCCGTCGGCCAGTGTGAGCTGATGTTCCTGTATTCCAAGCTGTTCGGGGCTTATGGCAAGGTAGTGGCGCAGCTGCTGCTGACGCGGGAGGACGTTGATTCACCCAAACGGCGCGACAACCTGCTGAACACCTTCGCCAAGCTTTTTGAATATGGTGCGATCCCGATCATCAATGAGAACGACAGCGTATCGACCGACGAGATTGAGGCCGGGCAGACGGTGTCGCACATCTCATTCGGCGAGAATGACGCGCTTTCGGCCATTGTGGCAAAGCTGGTCGGCGCGGAGGCGCTGGTCTTTTTGACCGATATCGACGGCCTTTGCACCGGCAACCCTGCCGAAGACGATGAGGCCGTGCTGCTGCCGGTGGTCAATCGGGTGACGGATGATATCTTTGCCCTGGCGGGCCCCAGCGGCACCGCGCGGGGCAGCGGGGGCATGCTCACCAAGCTACAGGCGGCCAAAGAAGCCACCGAAGCGGGCATCGACACGGTGATCCTGAACGGGACGCAGCCGGAGAACCTCTACCAGCTCTTTGACGGGCGGCAGATCGGAACCTGGTTTAAGCGACAATAATTGAATACTACCCCTTGGCAAAAATCATTGCTTCGTTCCGGCGTTTCATTCGCACCGCGACGTTATCGTCCTTAACAGGCGTTTTGCAATGCTTTTTACCAAGGGCGAGTATAAGCGAATTAGAAGTCCACAGATTAGGAAGGTTAGTACTTATGCAGGCAATTCGTATCATCGAGATTCCGGACTGTAAGATGGTGTCTTCGGGCATCGGCATGTTTGGCTGGGACAAATTCAATCGCTTTGAAAAGTGGCGCAAGACGCAGCCGGTTACGGTGTACCCCCGGGATTTTCTCTTCTGGGATGGGATATACCGGATCTCCGGCGGCTTCCATTGGCTTTATATGTATGAGGAAGGCATGGATACCGGGGACTTTGACGTGGTTGACTTTAAGGGTGGGCTATACGCCGTCGCGACGGACATTGACCAAAAGACCAAGATGAAACCCATGATCAAAGCGGTCAATAAGTTCCTGAAGGCCAACGGCCTGACGCGGGACGACAGCCGCCCCGAGCTTGGGAATATCATCACTTCGACGCGCGCGCAGGCGGTGCTTGGCTACGCGCAGATGGATTATTATGCACCGGTGAAGCCTCACATGAGCTGAAAAGAGGTAAATCGACAATGAGTGACACAATCCAAACCCTTGGCAAAAGGGCGCGCGCGGCGGCGCAGGCGATGGTGCTCTGCGGCGGCGCGGAGCGTGACAGTGCGCTGGAGGCTATGGCGGCGGCGCTGGAAGCGCGGGAAAGTGAGATTCTCGCCGCAAATGCCGACGATATGGCTCGCGCTGCGGAAAACGGCATGAGCGCGAGTTTGCAGGACCGGCTGCGCCTGACACCGGCGCGTGTCGCCTCCATGCGTAAGGGCATACATGATATCCGTGGCGAGGCTGACCCCGTTGGGCGGATGCTGGGGGGCGGCGTGCGCCCCAACGGCCTGCGGGTGGAGTGCGTGAGTGTGCCGCTGGGGGTGGTCGCGGTGATCTTTGAGGCGCGGCCGAACGTCGCGGCGGATGCGGCGGCCCTCTGTGTAAAATCCTGCAACGCGGTAATTTTGCGCGGCGGCAAGGAGGCCATTGCCTCCAACAAGGCGATCGTTGCCGCGCTGCGTGGCGCTTTGGAAAGCGCGGGCCTGCCCGCCGACGCCATTCAGCTGGTGGAGGATACCTCCCGCGCCGGAGCGCAGGCGCTGATGCAGGCCGTTGGGCTTGTGGATGTGCTGATCCCCCGGGGCGGCGCGGGCCTGATTCGCGCGGTCGTCGAACAGGCGCGGGTGCCGGTAATCGAGACCGGCGCGGGTGTCTGCCACGTTTATGCCGACGCGGCGGCGGATGTCGAGACGGCGGTGAACATCATCGAAAACGCGAAAACCTCCCGGCCCTCGGTCTGCAACGCGATTGAGACGGTTCTTGTGCACCGGGCGACCGCTCCGGCGCTATTGCCCGCGCTGGCAAAACGGCTGGCGAGCTGGCCGGTGGAACTGCGCTGCGACGCGGCGGCCCTGGCGCTGCTGCCCGGCGACCCCAACACTCGCCTTGCCGATGAAGCGGACTGGGCGGCGGAATACGGAGAGCTGATTCTTGCGGTGAAGGTTGTGGATTCCATTGAGGAAGCCATGGAACACATTCGCCGCTACGGAACGAAGCATAGCGAGTGCATCGTCACCAGGGACTACGCCGCCGCGCAGCGCTTTTTGCGTGAGGTGGACGCCGCTGCCGTCTATGCCAATGCCTCCACGCGCTTCACCGACGGGGGGGAATTTGGCTACGGCGCGGAAATCGGCATTTCGACGCAGAAGCTCCACGCCAGAGGGCCGCTGGGCCTGCGACACCTGACAAGCGAGAAATATTTGATCTATGGCGAAGGGCAGATCAGAGCGTAGAGCGCAATTGTCCATCCGATGGTCAAGGAGGAGAAATATGAACGAGCAAAGACGCGGCAGAAGAACGCATAAGTGGGCATTCCCCGTGGGGCTGGTGCTGATTGCGCTGGCGGTCGTGGGCGTGGTGACGCTGGTCTCCCTGCTGAGCAAGGGCGTGAAACAGCTGACCCAAAACCCGGAGGAGATCCAGAGCTATGAGCAGTTCCTAAGGCCGATCGTTGAGCACGACCCGGATCCGTTTGATTCGGTGGAAAAGGCCAACACGCTGCAGCTGCTGGACATCAGCATCTGGTCGTTGCTGCGCTCCGACCCGGATGCGGACCGCTATTTGATGGACGCCGAAGATGGGCACATCACCATTCCGCAGGCCGACGTTGAGGCTGAATTCAAGAAGCTGTTCGGCAAAGACGTGACGGCGCACGCCACCATTGAGGGCGCGGACTACACCTTTGAATATGATGCGGCCGCGAAGGCATATAAGGTTCCGCAGACGGGTACGCCCTCACTCTTTGTTCCGCGTGTGAAGAATTACAAGAAAGTTGGCAATTCCGTCGAGTTGGAGGTTGACTATCTCGGCTACGGAACCATCGACTGGGCGGAGGCCGAAGACGGGGTGCCCGCACGCCCGGAGCCCATGAAGATCATGATGATCACGCTCTATGTGAACGACGACGGGCAATTCACCCTAGGTTCAATTCAAGTGCCGGTGGGGCAGCAGGCCGCCGTATTGGAATCGCCGGGCAGCACCCGCATTCAGCCGCCGCGCGAGACGGTCACCGCGCCGACTACGGAAAGCGCGAGTGCGTCTGCCTCGAGTACGAGCACTACGGGCACTACGACGGAGACCACAACGGAGGACTAGGCATGAACACAGGCTGGTCCCAATATGTTCAGACCCCCGAGGAGCTTTACCGTTCCCGCGCGCTGCGGTTTCACGATGGAAATCGCGCGTTATGGCTGGACATAGTTGGCGCAAAAGAGCGTACCGACATTCTGGAGGTCGGCTGCGGGCCCGGCCTGTTTACCCACAGAATCAAGCAATATCTACCCGGCGCACGGGTGACAGGGTTAGATTTTGATCACGGTTTTGTCGCTTATGCCACGGAAAAAGCGGCGGCGTTATCGCTGGACTGCACCTACGCGCAGGGGGATGCTCTTGCCATGCCCTTCGCTGACAGCAGCTTCGACCTTAGTTATTCCCACACGGTAATCGAACACCTGCCTGCGCAGCCCTTTTTGCGGGAGCAATGGCGCGTGCTTCGCCCTGGCGGAAGGATCACTGTGCTTTCCGTTCGAACCAACGCTTCTTTGCCGGAGCACGGCATGGATGACGCGACGCCGGAAGAACATGCGCTCTGGGAAAAACTTGCGCGGGCGGGGGAGGGCAAAATGCCCGTTGCGGTGTGCGCGTATCCCCTTAGCGAAAGTGAATATCCTCTGGCGTTGGAGGCTGCGGGCTTTCACGCGGTGGACGTCCGCTTTTTCTGCGTCACCTATTACGCGCCGGATTCCCCGAGCCTGCCGCCCGCGATGGCACGCGAGCAGATGGAAGTGGAGCGCTTAAGCTGTCTGGATAGCTTGACCAAGGCGCTGCGCCTTACGCCTGAAGTGCTGAATGAGGCGGAGCGGAAGCGACTGCCGGATTTGATCAACACGCGCTTTGACGCCCGCATTGCCGCGTGGCAGCATGGCGAACGGCGTTGGGATTTAACGGCAAAAATGCTGCTGGCCACAACCGGAGTGAAATAGCCGGGCAAAGAATCCTGCTATCCATAACATCTATTTCCAACGCGATTCGCCGCAAAACGCACCCTTCGTGCGCCATACTAACCTTGCATGCGAACGAGGCAAGGGGAGCGTGAAAGGGTGCCGAAGACGAAGAAAAAGCGGGCGCTGCGGCTGCTCAGCGGCGTGGTGGCCGTTGTTTGGTTTATAGCGGCGTTTCCTGTGGCTGTTTTGGCCGCCGGGCGTTTCGGGGTCGCCCGAAGTGGCGCACTGCGGCGTACCGAACTGTATAACAACCTCACCGCCGCCCGGGTTATCGGCCTGCAGGGTGCGCTTGTGCGTGAACTGGAGGCAAGGGACGTGCCGCAGTTCGCAATCCGCCTGCTGGCGCTCACGCCCGAAAAGGTCGCGCAGGCTATGCCGGAATACCCGAAAGCCGCGAAAGCGCTGGCGTCGCTTGGCGGCAGTTGGGAGGGGTACGCCCCCGAAACAATCGCGTTGGGCATTACCGACGGGGACAAAGAGGCGTTTGTCCGCGCCTGCGCCGCCGGGCTGCGGCCAATGACGGCGCTGCTCGCGCTGGTGGGCGATCTGACTGACGAACCCGGACGCTCCGGGCAATATGAGACGGCGATCCTGCCGTTGCTGGAGGCATTGGACTGCCCGGACGTAATCAGCGCGGCCTCGCTGAGCTACCGGTATCGGCGGGCGCAGGCTGGAAAAAATCAGCACGACTATTTGGCGGACGCGCTGTTGCGCCCGCTTTTCGGCCTGGCCGAGGATATTATGACCG
>JAVBOZ010000105.1:0-7540 GCA_031549985.1 Oscillospiraceae bacterium
AAGCAAAATGTTATAATTTAAAAAAGCGCAAGGAAGGTGGGTATTGAATGAAGAGATTGATGAGCGCATTTTTAGCTATGGTTTTTATGTTTGGTATATGCGCCATAGGGGGATTCAACGCAGCGGCGGAGGAAACGGAGCTTGTGCTGAAACTCGGTGAACTCCAGAGTGTTACGGTCTGGATTAATCCTGTGACGCTCTACTTTACGCCGGACGAAAGCGGCTGGTATACTTTTGAAGGGATAGGTCCGCAGTCGTCGACACAAGCATACAAATTCCTAATTCCTAACACGGAGGGGCAGATTTTGCCGGGGAACGGGGTCAATGTTTGCCTGCTCAAAAAAGACCTGACTCCTATTTCGAATTCGCTCGCGCAGGCGAGAGATAAAAATTCGGCGTCAAGCCGCCAAAGCGTTTATTTAGTAGCGGGCAGGAAATATGAAATTGAAACAAGCAGCACAACTTTTTTTGGATTTCCTTCATCAACAACCTATTCTGTGGTAGTTAAAAAGTCGATTGATGTGATTGGCACGGGGCCAGTGAATGCCAACGATGTGGAGGTCAAGTTTGAAGCACCGCTGGCAGGAGATAAAATTTTCACAACGCCGCAGCCATATAGCATTTTGCGCGTCGAGGTGTTAGGGGACGCAGTGAACGCTGATATGGTGAGCGTGAAGCGCGGCGAGTCCACGCTGGTATTTTACGACCTGCTCGGAAACGAAGTCGGTCGTTCCAAGGTGACTGTGTTGCCATGGTGGGAAAACCTAGGCTGGCTCCAAAAAAATCTGCTCAAATTTTTGTGTTTCGGCTGGATCTGGATGCGATAAGTAAAAATCGCCTGCAAAATCCCCCGCAATTGTAAGGGTTGCGGGGGATCGTTCTGTTATTTTGAGGCTGGGGCACCGTCCGCTAGCCGCCACGGGATCTTTCGGCACAGCGCCCAGAGCGGCAGACCGGCAGCGTAGCAGACGACAAGCTCGCCGAAGGCGACGCTCAGCCCTGCGGCAGCATAGGCCGTCCAGGTGAAGTTTCGCAGTGAAAGCACGTTTTGCGCGTTCAGGCAGGCAAGTTCAAAGCCAATCATAAGGCCGTTTAACAGCACCGGCGGCAGGGGAGCCAGCAGCGGCCAGCCCTTGAACGTGACCCTGCGCAGCAGATAAGTAAACAGCGCGGCGCAAAGCGTGGCGGCGCTTCCGGCGACGATGTCAATCGGTCCCAACGGGCTGCCGAAGTTCGCGATCGCGCAGCCCAGCGCCAGCCCGGGGATGGCCGCAGGCGTGAATACCGGCAGGAGGGTCAGCGCCTCGGCGATGCGGAACTGAAAGGCACCGTAGGAGATGGGCGCGGCAGCCAGCGTCAGCCCGGCGTAAAGCGCCGCGATCACCGCCGCCTGCGCCATGAAGAGCAGCGGTTTTTGTTGTGCAGCCGTGGGGTTGGATGAAGATTGCGTGGGGGTTGGCTTTTGCATAATTGGTCTCCTTGGAGAGTTTATTTGAGGCGGGATCCAGTCCGCCCTTTGAGACGAAAGAGACATAAGGCAAGTGGCAAGATTTTGTAAGTTGATGGGCCCTCGACATCCCCGCAGCATTACAAGAAATGTCACAGATACGTTGCCAAATCGGCCAGCCGTTCGACAACAAGATCGGGCTGCAGGGGCGCGATTGCAAGGGCTTCCCGCGTGGCGACGCCGGTGAGCGTAAGCACCGTAGGGATGCCGTGACGTGCGCCGATGGCGATGTCGGTTTCCAACCGGTCGCCCACGAAGGCCAGCTCCTCCGCGCGGCAATCAAGCCTGCGGCAGAGGTAGTCGACCGTGCTGTGCTCCGGCTTGCCCATTATTGTTGGCCGCCGCCCGGCGGAGGCCTCAAACAGTGCGATCATCGCGCCGGTATCCGGCAAAAAGCCGCCATCGGAAGGGCAGTTCATGTCCGGGTGCGTGGCAAAATAGGGGATGCCGTCCGCGATCAAGTTGGCCGCGCGGGTGATTTTTTCGTAATTCAGCGTGGTGTCAAAGCCGAGCAGCAGCAGGTCGGGGCTTTCCCATTCCAGGCGGATGCCCGCAGCCCGCAGTTCACGCAGCATATTTTCGTTGCCCAGCGCAAAGACGCCCGCGCCGGGGTAATGCGTATTGAGGTGGTTCGCCGCGACGTGGGTCGAAAGGATCACCCGGCCTTCGTCTATGGCAAAGCCCATGGCGGCCAGTTTCGCGCGGCAGCCCTCTTCCGCGTGGGAGGAGTTGTTGCTGAAGAAGCGGTAATCCAAGCCAAGCCCGGCCAGGGCGCGAACGAAATCTCCCGCGCCTTCGAGCATGCGGTTGCCCAGGTAAAAGGTGCCATCCATGTCTAAAATCAGGTATTTGGTTCGCGTGAAGAGGGGGTGGCGGCTCATAAGCCATCTCCTTTATGTATCTTTTTTCCATCTAAATCGGTCTAAATCAACGCGGCCGTCCGGCAGGAATTCGACGCCTTCGGCCTCCAACAGCATCCGCTGCGTTTCTTCGCCGCCGAAGGCAAAACCCTTACAGGGTTCGCCGTTGCGGTTGAGTACCCTGTGGCAGGGGATGACCCCCGGTTCGGGGTTGCCGTGCAGCGCCCA
This sequence comes from Oscillospiraceae bacterium, assembly GCA_031549985.1. Lineage (GTDB taxonomy): Bacteria > Bacillota > Clostridia > Oscillospirales > Acutalibacteraceae > WRMQ01. The sequence continues at coordinate 2,596 of JAVBOZ010000105.1, forward strand.
GCCAACCTGCCGCGCCATGCGGGGGTTTCCCGAAAGGCGGGCGATCTGCCCATAGGTTGCGACCTGCCCGCGCGGAACCTGCTTCACGACGGCGTAGACGGTTTCGAAAAAGCCCATAATCGCACCTCTTAATTTTTGCACCACAACAAATTCAGCGCTGCTCTTCGTTATACTTCAAACTCGGCGTATTCCGCGTGCCTTTCTTCCTCCGTCTGCTCGCCTTTGGTAAAAACAAACCCGCCCTCGCGCAGAATGCCCGCAAGGGTGCTTTCAGGGTTTTGCCAGAGAATGTTCAGCAGCTCAATGAAATCCCGAATGATCTCGCGCGGGGTGATGTGCGTCGCAGCGCCGACGCGCTCGAATTCGGCCTTGAGGAAGGTCACATATTCCTCTGGTGCGATGCGAGCCTCGTATTCATATAGCCCGGCATGCAGGGCGGTCAGTTTTTCGCAGAGCACCATCAATTCTTCATAACTCAGCGGCGTTAGCCGAATGATCGGAGCCAGCATGTCCGGCGCACCTGGGAGCGCAAAGCGCCCTTGCGTCAAGCGCGAGCGCAGCGCGTCGTAACTGAAGATGCCCTTTTCACTGTCCTCCAGGCATTGCGGCGTGACGCACATCAAAATGCCGATGTGTTTCGCCTTGCCCTGCAGCGTGTCGTTATACATCATCAAGATTTTTTCGTAATTATACTGCCGGGTGACTCGGTGCGGTATGCGGAAGAGGTTGACCAGTTCGTCGATCATCAACAGCATGCCGGCATAGCCCGCGCGCACGAGGAAAGCCGAGAACAGCTTGAGAAAGTCGTACCAGTTGTCGTCGGTGACGATCAGGTTGATGCCCAGCGCCTGCCTGGCCTCGCTCTTGGTGGCGTATTCCCCGCGGAACCAGCGCAGCACCGCCGATTTCAAGGCGTCGTCGCCCGTGACGGCGGCCTTTCGGTAGGCGACCAGGGCCTGGCCAAAGTCGAAGCCGTTGACCATGTCTTCCATGGCGTTGACGACGGCGAACACCCGCCCGGCCAGCATCTGTTCAAAGCCCGCGTCGCTTGGGGCAAGGCCGGTGTCTGCGGCAGTCTCAGCCTGCAGGGAAGAAAGCCAGCGCTCCAAAATCAGTGGAAGTGCGCCGCCTTCGGGTCGAGTGCGCGTGGCCATGTTGCGTACCAGCTCTTTATAGGTCGCCAGGCCCTGCCCCTTGGTGCCGCTGAAACGCCGCTCAGGCGAAAGGTCGGCATCCAGAACGACAAAGCCTTTTTCCATCACGTGGTTGCGGATGGTTTGCAACAGAAAGCTTTTACCGCTGCCATATGGCCCGGCAATGAAACGAAAAGCCGCGCCTCCTTCGGCGATCAGCGCGACATCTCGCAGAAGCGCTTCGATCTCGCGGCTGCGGCCAACGGTTACGTATTCCAGCCCGACGCGCGGCACGACCCCTCCTTTGAGGGAGTTCAGAACGGCAGCGGCGATGCGCTTGGGTGCCTGGCGCTCCTGTTGCATAGAAAAGTTCATTCCTTTCTGAATTCCGAAAAATTCCATGTCTGAAACGGACTCAGGAACAAATAAGTTCCTTTATTGCAAGACGATGTCTTTGTATTCCTCATACAGCCTCGGTGTTTCGCCCGCTGTATCAATGAGCGTGTCGCCCAGCAGATCCAGCGCGGCCTCGTTGATGCGCTCGAGCATCAATTCGTCCATCGGCGGGGGCAGGCCCTCGCCCGTGCGCAGGTATTCAATGACGGCACGTTCCACTTCGTTAAGGGTGTCGGCGAGAGAAAGTCGACTGCGGCCCAACGGTTTCGGTTCTTTTTTCGCAGGGGGCGGAGCCGATTCCGGTTGCGTTTCGTCGGTTTCTACGATCAACCTTTCCATGGTTGCGCGCGCCAGGCTGCGGATCTGTTCCAGTTGGCTGAAATCCACTTTAACCGGCGGTGGGGGTTTCGGCGGCGCTTCGGTGACCGCAGCCCGCTGCACGTTTCGTTTGGCCTGCCGTCTGGGCCGGGGCAGGGGGTGTTCCGCAAAATAATCGTCCACCGCCTGGGATATGGCCCGCGAGAGCGCCTCGGAGCGCAGAAGCGTCAGCAGCTCTGGTTCTTCTGCGCAGGCTCGAAGCAGCGCGGCTTCCGGCGCGCCGGACATTTTATAGGTATAGTGACACAGCTCCCGCAGGCGCACCTCCATACTTTTTAGCAAATAGCCCGCGAAAGGTGCGGCCAGGGGCGTCAACGCGGCGGCCTTGTGCGTAACCCAATTGCGACCATGAAAGAAAAACGCCTCCCGTGGCCCCAGGTCGATCTCCGTCTTTGCTGTTGGAAATTTTCCATGCGGCTTCAACCGCAGGCCTTCGAATGGAAACCAGTTGGGTTGGGTTGCGCGTTTGGTGAAAAGAATCTCTTCAAGCGAACACCCCTCCTGCCCAAGGCACCGCCTGACCGCCTCCAACGTGGCGCAAAAGCAGTTGTTCAGGGTTTCGTGATGTTCGGGGTCGTAAAATCGACTTTGCAATAGCTTGTAGCTTGCAATTTGGTTCCACAGCGGCAAAATGTCGCCTTCAGTTGCGTCGGTATCCAGGAAAATCAGGGGATACCAGGGTTGGGCATTGTGTTGGCGCACAAGGTCAATAAATTTTTGCTCCCGCTTGCCGGTGATCCAAAGGTCGAAGATCCAGCCGGGCAGGCGGCGTTCCAGCAATTTATCCAGTGCGGCGGCATGATGCAAAAGGGAAAAAAGCTCCGCGAAGGCGTCCTGCGTACCGATGCCGAAGAGCAATTCAAGGCAATAAAGATGGGCGCAGCCCCTGGCGGCAGGGCGGAATTCGCCTTGGCGGGCGGCGGAGCGCCAGGTGAGATAGCAGCGCAGCTGGTCGTGGCGCAATTGGCCATAGACTGGCTGGCGCGGCAGGGAGGGAACATCTTCGGAAAAGGCATCGTCAAGCCCGGCCAGAAGCGCGCCCTGGCGCTGGAACTGGCGGATCATCGCGGCTTCACCGTTCCCTCCGGGGATTTTTTTCACCCGCAGCAATGTCTTATAGGGTTCCGCGTCCAGCGAATCCCGCAGTTTTTGCGCGCGCGGGATCAGCCCGCCGCCTGGCAGATCGCCGCCATGAAGGCAGCACTGCCGCGTGGTCTCGTCGACGATTTCGGCAAAGATTGTGTCCGCCAGCAGGCCGTGCATTGCCTCTGGAAAGCTCTCGCTGTGCATCCAGCGTTCCAGCTGTCCCTCTGAGGCTTCGGGCGAAAGCTTGTAACGGTATTCGAAATGCTCCCGCATCACCGCTTCCATCCGCCGCACGATGCAGCCGACGGCGGCGTTCCCGCCGGGTGTGCCGCCCTCCGCCACCGCCGCGCGGGACCAGTTGCCGCTGCGGCAGCGGTAGATCTCGTGGGGGCCAATGGTGATTTCCCGATTCGGCATCGCCTGCGGCGGACGCGCGGCGGCCCCGCGAAAGAGCTCATAATAGAAAAAACGTTCCGGCCGCTGGCTCAAGACATCCGTTGGAACAATGCCCGCCAGAGCAAAAAGGGGCTCGAGGTTGCGCAGCACGGCTGGGAAAGCGGCTTCCAGCAGGGAACAGAGCTCCGGACGCTCCAGAAAAAATTTACTGCGCCGATAGCGGTGGCCGGCGTTATCCAGCAATGCCCGTGTGCCGTGTTCGTCGCCGGCCAGGGGTTGGAGCGTCGGGTAAAAACGGCTCAGGCCGCAGTCGCGCACAAGCTCGGCAAAGGAGCATGTAAAATCTCGGCTGAGGTAAAAATCTTTGAACCAGGTTGGCAGGCAAAGATCAAGCCGCGGCAATGCTTCGCGCAGGCTGAGCCAGGTTTCGGCGATGCGGCGGGCTGTGTGCTCCGGCGCAAGCGGCTCGGGCGCTTCGGTGACGCCGGCCAGCAGCTCAAAAATATTGAGAAGCGCGAAGGCGAACGGGCAAGGCGCATTGATGCCGTGGCGAAACTGCGTTCGCCAGGTGAAATAGCCGCGCAGCTGCCGTAGCGAAAGCTCGGTATAGGTTGGCATGTCGCTTACCGCCGTCGTCTGCCCCGGCTGATAGTCCTCAAAATCTGCCATATACTGTGCCTGCCGGATGAACTGCTCAATGTCTTTTGCGCCGTAAAGCCGGGCAAAACCGCTGCTTTGTGTGCCTCTGATCCTCCGCATCAGCGCGATTCGTTCCAGAGGGTCAGCCGGTTTTTCAAGCGGGATGGCCTCCGGCGGCTCGTCGTTGGGGAGCTCCAGCTTAGATAGCAAAAGGCTGAGGGTCTGGCTGATGTCCAAGGCCGGAGGCTCCTTTCATGCGATTTTTTATGTGAGCACATCTAGGCCGAAAGCCGCTCAAACTGGCTATTGTAAATATTGGCGTAAAATCCGCCCCTTGCCAGCAATTCCTCGTGTGTGCCCTGTTCCACAATGTCGCCGTGATCAAGGCAGAGGATCAGGTCCGCGTTGCGGATGGTTGAGAGTCGGTGGGCGATGATGAAGCTGGTTCGGCCCTCCATCAGGTGATCCATCGCCTTTTGAATCAGGATTTCCGTGCGCGTGTCAACGGAACTGGTGGCTTCATCGAGGATCAGGATGCGGCAGTCGGCCAGAACCGCGCGGGCAATGGTCAGCAGCTGCTTTTGCCCGGCGCTGATGTTGTTGGCCTCCTCATTGATCACCATTTTATAGCCTTCCGGCAGGGCACGAATGAACGAATGCGCCTGCGCCGCCTTGGCGGCGGCTTTGACTTCGTCGTCAGTTGCGTCCAGGCGTCCGTAACGGATGTTGTCGGCTATGGTGGCGTTGGTCAGCCAGGTGTCTTGCAGCACCATGCCCATGGCCTTGCGCACTTCCTGCCGGGGGTATTCGGCGATGTTGTGACCGTCTATGATAATTGCGCCGTCCTTCAGGTCGTGGAAGCGCATCAGCAGTTTGACCAGCGTGGTCTTGCCCGCTCCGGTGGGGCCGACTATCGC
>JAVBOZ010000109.1:0-7403 GCA_031549985.1 Oscillospiraceae bacterium
TCCTTTGCCGATCAACTCGCGCAGATATTTGCGCTCGTCTTCCGTCAGTGTCACGTGGTACTTGATCATTTCATCACCCTGCTACAGTATAGCATGATTTTGAATTTGTTTCAAGTGATTTTAGAAATTACAAGACACTAGGGACACCTGGCAATACTTTTTGCCTTTATCGCAGAGTGTCTTTTGGTTTGCTACCGCTTATATTGTGCTTCTTCTGGTATCTCCGGCCCTCAATATTCTCATCCGGAACATGAATCGAAGAACATATCTATGTTTATTATTGACCCTTTTTGTTGTATTTTTTCTCATCCCATCTGCTATAAAAGTTGGCTATTTTGCAGACGACCTGACCCGTTTTGCTTGGCTTTACCTTCTGGCCGCCTACATTCGTCTTTATTCGCCGCCCCTTTTCGAAAAACGCAGCTTTGCGTTGGGGTTAATGACTGCGGCAGCTGTGATTGATATATTTTATGCCAAAGCGCTGGATTTTCTATCGCGGCCAATCCCATTTGTTGCTCTTGTGTCAAACTCGGAACAGTGGATGTCACACAGCGTAACTTCCGTAATGCTTGCGCTTGGGCTGTTTCTTTTCTTTAAAAACATTCACGTTAAGCCAAGCCGGACCATCAATTTGGTCGCCTCAACCTCTCTTGGTGTTTACCTCATTCACGAACACCCGCTGCTATGGAAGTTTCTTTGGGTTCGCCTGTTTCACAGTGCGGATTACGGCATGCAGGTCCCCGGTTTTTGGCTGCATATCGCCTGGGTGGTTCCGACCGTCTTCCTGATGGGCATGGTCGTCGATCTCATCCGCCAATATGCCCTCGAAAGGCCGCTGTTCAAACTGATCGACAAAATAGCACTTAAAAGAAAGAAGATCAAATCCCAATGAACGATCCATTTTTTCTCGGCGGCAAAGAGTTTGGCTCCCGCTTTATTTTGGGCAGTGGAAAATTTTCTCTGCCGTTGATCCGCGCCGTTGCCGAACACGGCGGGGCTGAAATGATCACCCTAGCGCTGCGCCGCGCCAACGCGGGCGGCGAGGAAAATATTTTGGATTTCATTCCGCCGGGCCTCACGCTCATCCCCAACACCAGCGGAGCGCGCGACGCAGCGGAGGCGGTGCGCATCGCGCGTCTTGCCCGTGCTCTCGGCTGCGGCGACTTCATCAAAATCGAGGTCATCCGCGACACCAAATACCTTTTGCCTGAAAATGCGCAGACCGTCAAAGCCACCGAAATCCTTGCCGCCGAAGGCTTTGCCGTGCTGCCCTATGTCTACCCCGACCTCCCCACGGCGCGGGCGCTGCAGGCGGCTGGTGCCGCAGCCGTAATGCCTCTCGGTGCGCCCATCGGCAGCAACCAGGGGCTGCTGACCCGGGAATTCATCCGCATCCTCGTGGAAGAAATTGCGCTGCCCATCATCGTCGACGCAGGCATCGGACGGCCCTCGCAGGCCTGTGAAGCAATGGAACTCGGCTGCGCCGCCGTCATGGCCAACACCGCCGTCGCGACCGCAGACGACGCCGCCCGCATGGCTGCGGCATTTCGGATGGCCATTGAGGCGGGCCGCTTGGCCCATCTTGCCCGCCCCGGTCGTGTGCTTACGCAGGGTGCCGAAGCCTCCAGCCCGCTGACCGATTTCTTAGCAGATTAATATTTTCAGCTTGACGACATCTATATCTTGTGGTATAATAATGGTATAGCACAAGAAAAGAAAATTTCTCGCGAAATATTCGAACAAACGTATTGACAAGCCGAAAATATGTGCTATACTGGACGTAGCAAGAACATTCGTTTCAGGAGGGAAGAGTTATGTTGTTTGCTTCCATTGCTTCTCTGGTAATATTTTTCGCGGCCGGCGGGCTGTTGGTTTTCGCGGCGTTTCATTCCGAATCCATCGCTGGGTGGGAGAACCGCTCACTCCTCTCTATGGCGGACGCCGTGGCTCGTCTGCGCACTTCATTGGAAGCCAAGCAGGCATTGGCGGAAGCTGCGCCTGCGGCAAGCAACTCCACCGGCGCCATAGAGATCAGCGTCGTGACCGCGCAGCAGCAGAAAAAGAGCAAACATGGCAGAGCTGCCTAAGGGAGAGCTTTTCATGTCACTTCCGCCCGATGATCCGCATGCCCTTGCGGCGGAATTTGTTCGCCGCTGGTTGCCGGAAACTTTTCGTGCCCGCACGGGGATTATTCTGGGCTCCGGCCTGGGGCGGCTGGGCGGCGCGCTCACGGATGCGATAGATCTAGCCTACACGGAAATTCCTGGATTTGTGTGTTCTACGGCACCGGGCCATCGCGGACATCTGTTGGCCGGATACTTGGCCGGGCAGCCTGTGCTGTGTTTGCAGGGACGTTTTCATCGCTATGAGGGGCATTCGTTCTCGGATATTGTCTTTCCCATCCGCATGCTGCGCCTGTTGGGGGTCAAGAGACTGTTGTTGACAAATGCCGCCGGAGCCATCAATACCACCTATAAGCCGGGCGAGCTGATGCTGATTGCGGATCACATTAACCTTATGGGGGGCAATCCTCTGATCGGCCCGAACAATGCCGCGTTTGGTGAGCGTTTTTTTGATATGGGCACAACCTATACCCCTGCCCTGCGGGCGCTGGCTAAGGTCTGCGCGGCGGAGCAGGGGCTTTGCCTGCGCGAGGGCGTTTATATCGCCGTGACCGGCCCAAACTACGAGACTCCGGCTGAGATCCGCGCCTTCCGCGTTCTCGGTGCAGACGCCGTGGGTATGTCAACTGTACCGGAGGCAATCGCGGCGCGGCACTGCGGGATGGACATTTTGGGTATTTCGCTACTCACCAACATGGCCGCCGGGGTAACCGATGCGGTTTTGTCCGGCAGCGAGGTGCTCGCGGCGAGTGACCGCAGCGCGGAGGCCATGGAGCGATTGATCACGGCACTTGTCCGGCATCTGCCTGAGTGAAAGTGAAGTTTGCAGAATTGATATAGAGGAAACAATATGCTCACGGTTCGCCCCCTTGCCCCCGCCGACGCAGCGGCATTGCGTCGCCTGTGCCTTGAAACCACCCCGCTGCGAACCCGCACTGAGGTGGAGCGTTTTGTTGTCTTGCAGACCTATTGCACATATTACCTTGAGCGTGAGCTTTCGCATTGCTTTGCGGCGGAGTTGAACGGCGAACTTCGAGCGGCGCTGCTTTGCGCGCCGGACTTCGCCGCCTATGAACGTCGTTTCACCCAAAGCGTGCAGTCAAAATGCATGCCCTACGGAATCACTGCTGCGGCCAACGCCCGGCAAGTGGCGATTCTTCACCGCTGCGCCGCAGGGGAATACCCCGCCCATTGCGTATTGATGCTCCCACCGGATTTTTTGGAGGCTGTGCCTCCGCTTTTTGCGGCGCTGCAAGAACATTTGGAACCACTGGGGGGACGCGGGGTCTGCACGTTTCAGGCGAAGAAGCAGCGAAATCTCCGCGCAGCACTGGAAGGCGTAGGATTTGAGTTTGTTTGCCGAAAAAACGCCACCAATATTCTCGGCAAACTATTTGAATAGAAGGGTTGGCCATGGTCAAGTACGCAGTGGTCGGCACAAGCCTGATCACACAGGAATTCATAGCAGCAGCGGCAGGCACCGGCCTTGTGCTGGCGGGCGTCTGTTCGCGCTCCGCCGAGCGGGGCGCCGCTTTCACGGCAGCCTTGAATCGGCCTGACCTCCGGGTCTATGTTGGAATCGACGCATTAACCTCGCAGGACGAAATCGCCGCCGTCTACATCGCCAGCCCAAACGTCTGCCATTACGCCCAATGTGATCGGATGCTCCGGGCGGGCAAGCATGTGCTCTGCGAAAAGCCGTTGGCAGTAAGCTCGAAGGAATTGATGGCACTTCAGACGCTGGCATTGCAATGCGGTCTTGTGTTGATGGAAGCCATCATGTATTTACACACGCCCATGCGCCGCGCTGCCTTGGAGGCGCTGCCCCGACTGGGCCGCATCACGGGGGTGCAAATTGATTTTTCCCAGCGCTCTTCCCGTTTTGACCGGCTGTTGGCGGGGGAACTGCCCAACATATTCAACGAGACGCTTTGCGCAGGCGCGTTCAACGATCTGGGCGTCTATTGCGTCTATCCGCTACTGGATTTCTTTGGAGAACCCGAAGCGCTGCTCACCGCGCGGCTGCGACAGAATTATCCCGGCGCAGCGGATACCTCCGGCACGGCGCTGTTGCGCTATCCGGACTTTGACGCAGTTCTCACCTGGTCGAAGACCGGGCAAAGCTGCGGAGTTTCACAAATCATCGGCGAGCGGGGCACCCTTTGCATCCGCTCTATTTCGCAGTTTCAGGGAGTTGCTTTCAACGCTCAGGATGGCACCGTCACGGTACTGGATTCACCCCTGACCAAACCAGAGGTCATGCGGTATGAAGCTCAGGCATTTTATCAGCTCTGCTGCGGTGAAGGCGCGATAAGCCAAGTGACCTATGGCGAAGCGTCGGCGCTGGCCCTGCGGGTCGCCAGCTGGATGGAGCTGATTCGGAAAGGAAGCGCGCAATGCAACCAAGCAAAATGAACATCGTGATTTTGGACGGTTTTACCACCAATCCAGGCGACCTTGATTGGGAGGGCATCGCCACCCAGGGCAATCTGACGATTTATGATCACACGCCGGCTACGTTAGCCGTTGATCGGGCGAGGGATGCTGAAATTATCATCAATAATAAAACGCTGCTCGGCGCGGATGTGCTGGCGCAGCTGCCGAAGCTCCAATATATCGGCCTGCTTTCCACCGGATATAATGTGGTTGATCTTGAGGCAGCGTCTGCGCGCGGCATCGTTGTGACAAATATCCCCGCCTATTCGACGAACAGCGTTGCGCAGTTGGTGTTCGCACTACTGCTGGAGTTTTGTTTTCATGCCGAAGCGCATAGCCAATCGGTGCACGCCGGGGATTGGCAGCGTTCTCGCGATTTTTGCTACTGGAAATTCCCCCTGCAGGAGCTGGCGGGCAAGACGCTTGGCATTGTGGGGTTTGGGCGGATCGGCACGACGGTTGCGCAGATTGCGCAGGCCTTCGGGATGCAGGTCCTGGCCTGCCGCAGCCCACGAAACCGTGCCGTTGCGGAGCAGCTTTCCCCCACTTTGCGTCTGACAAGTTTTGAAGAGGTGCTGCGGGGCGCTGACTTCTTGACGCTCCACTGCCCGCTCTTCCCCGAGACCACAGGGCTAATCAACCGCGAGACACTGGCGCTGATGAAACCGGGAGCCTTCCTGATCAACACCTCGCGCGGCCCGGTGTTGAATGAGGCGGATGTCGCGGAAGCGCTCCGCAGCGGGCATCTTGGCGGCGCCGGACTCGACGTGCTCTCGAGCGAACCGCCGAAACCAGATAATCCGCTTCTGCAGGCGCCAAATTGCATCATAACCCCGCACATCGCTTGGGCGACGCAGGAGGCGCGTACGCGCTTGGTTCAAATCGCCACGGAAAATGTAGCCGCGTTCCTGCGCGGGGTGCCACAGAATACGGTAAATCCGCCCCCGGCAAAACCGAAGACGGATTGATGTCTGTTCTCTTTTGTTACGTTATCGGAGCGACACGCGCAGATGCGAAAGCTCGCGGTTGAGGTCGCCCAAATCGTCATAGAGCTGATCCAGCAAGTCGGCTGTTGCCGGGTCATTGGGCTGCGGCTGGCTATAGCCATAGCCGTTGTGCAGCCGCGCGCGCACCTGCTCAATCCTGCGGATGACCCGGTTCATTGTAAATAACAGAGCGTCCGTGTTTTCTCCCCCCACCGGCCTCGGTTCCGCATAGCGAGGGTCAGCAGGTCTTTGCTCCCCATAACGGGGTTCCGGATACTTCGGCTCCGCGTAGCGAGGGTCAACGGGCTTTGTTTCAGCGTAGCGCGGGACGGCAGGCTTCGGCTCGGCATAGCGGGGCGTCGTGTTATAATCCGCAGCGGTGTAACAGGCCGGGGCGGCAGGTTTTGAGGGGTAATTATAACGGTCTTCCGTCTGTGGGGCATAAGGCGAACGGGCCGCAAACGGTTCGGCGGAATAGGAAGGCGCGGCGCTCTGCGGAGCCGCCTGCGGATACGGCGCGTAGGCGCTCTGCTGCGGCGCGGGGGCCGGAGCCGGAGATTCGGGCCGTGCATAGTGGCCGCCGTACTGCGGCTGCGCCTGCGACATAATGTTTTGGGGCGTCAGCTGTGGTGCCGCCGGCTGTGGGGCAAAGTGCTGCAACGTATACCCGCCCGAACTGAGACCCTGCGGCTGCTGTTGCTGTTGCTGCGGGGGATAATTCGGTGTTGCCATTTGCGGCGCGGGCGTCGGCATCGCGGGTTCGGGCCGTCCATAGGATCCGGCGTATTGTGCACCTCTCAAACGTTCCAACTCCTGTTCCAACTCCTCATTGCGACGTTTTTCTTCCTCATAGGAAGTAACCAGGGCCTGCACCTTGGAACGCAGCAATTCTTTTTTTTCTCTTCTTTCGCCGCTGTCCGGCGCAGCGCCCTGCATGTCCTGCGGTTTCATGACGTGATCCATCCTTTTTACCTTCCTCTCTTTTATCTGTCGCCGGCACGCAAAGCGCACCGCTTCGATGAAAGCTCTACGCTCATCATATCCGCTTTGCTTTAAGATGTCAACACGCGAAACCGATTTTACACCCAAACTTCTTGCGTTCGATAAAGCAATTCCTTTTTTAGGAATTAAATATCGGGAGGGCTGGAAGCTCCTGGAATTGGTATCCGGCGGCGCGCGCGCGGTCAATGATCTGGGCCATGCCGTCGGCGTTGTCTTTCGAGACGCTATGCAGCAACAGGATTGCTCCGGGATGCAGGCGCGAGAGCACGGTGTCGGCCGCGTATTGGCCGCCACGTACGACGCTGACATCCCAATCGCTATACGCCGCCGACCAGAAAACGCTGACGAAGCCGAGAGAAGCCACGGCCTCCAGGGCGGATTCGGTATATTCCCCTTTGGGGAAACGGAAAAAGGGCGAGGTATAGCCGAAGCGCTCACGCAGATAGTTGTCGCATTCCAGGATTTCCTGGGCCATGCGACTGCGATCTACTTCCGCGAAGGAGGGGTGCTTGGTCGAATGGTTGCCCACAATATGCCCTTCGTTGATCATACGCGCCACAATTTCCGGAGCGGTTTTCAGTTCATCCATTGTGCAAAAAAATGCCGCAGGCACCTTTTTTGCCTTCAGCACATCCAGAATCAGTGCGGTATTGCCGTTTTCGTAACCGCAATCAAAGGTCAGATAGATGACTTTTTTACCGGTAGTATCATATGCCACGGCGGCATACTGTTTTGATTCGAAGAAGCGCTGGTTTTCCAGCGAGATGAAGTGTGGTTTTCCATCCTTGGCCACTCCGTAACTGTGCGCGATTTTTTTGAGCGGCAGTCCCCTGCTGTTGTTGGGGTCTGCTATCGC
>JAVBOZ010000142.1:0-10673 GCA_031549985.1 Oscillospiraceae bacterium
GGGAAACAATAAGCGTAAAGCCTTTGATTTTAGCGGATGCGGGGCGTCGAGGACGCCGCCCCCTACGGGCAACCGCAGTTGTGGTTAGGTTTTTAGAGGTGCCGTTTAGCGCAATTACACCGATTTGCCGCATTCCGCGTACAATGGAGGGGATCCCGAAACGAAAAAAACAGGAAAGAGAAGAACTATGAACGAGTCACCCGCTTTGGCCAGTTCTGGTCAAACGCATGTGCACGAATTTTTGGGGAGCGTAGAGCAGTGCGAGGAATGCGCGGTATTTCACAGCCACAGGTTTGCGGGCGTGTCGTCGAGCGCAATCCTTAATGACGACGGCACCCATTACCACGTTGTGGAAGTGAACACAGACTTTTTCAATCATTATCATGAAGTTGCGGGCGAGACCGGGCCCGATATCGCCGTCGGGAACGGAAAGCACGTCCATTTTATGTCCGGTGATTCGACTTTTGCCGTGGGGCACTATCACGACTTCCAGTTCGCGACTCTGATCAATGCGCCTATGATGTAAAAAAACGGAGCGGGGCAGGTGTCCCGCTCTACATATATTTCGGGAAAGGTACATATCCATGCATATCTACGACGCACTGATTGTTGGCGCGGGCGCGGCGGGCTACGCCGCTGCGGACGCTCTGCACCGCCTTGGGGTGACGAACATCGCCGTCTTGACCAACGGCAGGGAATTCGGCACCTCTCGCAATACGGGCAGCGATAAACAGACCTATTATAAACCGTCGCTGGACGGGCAGACCCCCGACTGCGCGGCTGCGTTGGCGCAGGACTATACGCGCGGCGGTTGCTGCGACGGTGTGCTGGCTTTTACGGAGGCGAGCAATGCCCTGCGTTGCTTTTATCGCCTGCTGGAGCTGGGCGTACCCTTCCCGCAGGATGTCTATGGCTGCTTCCCTTCTTACATGACCGATCACGACCAAGGCGGCCGCGCGACCTCCATCGGCCCGCTGACCTCAAAAGCCATGGTGGAGTGCTTGGAGCGGCAGGTGTTGGAGCGGAACGGCACGCCATTGCTCGACCGTTTGCAGGTGCTTCAGGTGATTTTGCAAGACGGCGGCGCGGCGGGGATTTTGGCGCTGAGCGCGAAGGACGAGGTCGTATGTGTGCCAGCCCGCAGCGTGGTTTTTGCGACGGGCGCGCCCGCGTGTATCTATGCGCAAAGCGTCTATCCGCGTTCGCAGCGCGGCGCAACCGGGGTTATGCTGGCGGCGGGGGCGCGTCTGGTCAATTTCTGCGAATGGCAATACGGCCTTGCCTCCGTGGGCTTTCGCTGGAACCTTTCGGGGAGTTATCTGCAAGCCATGCCGCGCGTCTATTCCGAAGACGCGAACGGCGAACGCCGCGATTTTCTAACCAACGCGCTGTGCAATGAAACGGCAGCGACCCTGTTCCGCAAGGGTGCGCAATGGCCCTTCGACGCCCAAAAGGCGGAGGGGACATCAAAAATCGACCTGCTTGTGCAGGCCGAGACGGCGGCGGGGCGGCGGGTATTTCTCGACTACCGGCAAAACCCGGCGGGGTATTCGTTTGGCGCGCTGCCGGAGGATATTCAGGATTACCTTGCGCGGCGCGGCGCGGCCGCTGATACGCCCATAGCGCGGCTGGAGCGGCTCAACCAACCGGCGATCGCGCTCTATCGCGGCCACGGCATCGACCTCGCGCGTGAACCGTTGGAGGCCGCCGTCTGCGCGCAGCACAACAACGGCGGCGTACTGGTTGATGAGAACGGGCAAAGCGACGTGCCGGGGCTTTACGTTGTCGGCGAAGCGGCGGGCATCTTCGGCCTGACGCGGCCCGGCGGCAGTGCGCTGAACAGCACGCAGGTCACCGCCCTGCGCGCGGCGGCGCACATTTACGCACAGCGGCGCAGGAATATCTCCGCATCTGCGGGCGAGGAAGGGGCTGAAACACTGCGGCGGGAGATCGCCGCCCTTACCTTGACCCCAGAGGCCCCGCTTAGCGAAGTCCCCGAGGCGATGAGTCGCTGCGCCGCCTTTTTGCGCGACCGCGAGGGCATGCGGGCGCTGCTGCAACAGATCGAGGCGAATTTGCGGGATACGCGACGCCCGGCCCGCGGCGTGTCGGCGCACTTCTATGAACAGGACATGCTGCGCAGCGCTCGAGCGATGCTGATCTCCGCGCTGGAGACCATGGCGCTTGCGGGTAGCCGGGGCGGGGCGCTCTATCTGGAAGAAGGCGAAGTGGTTCCCGAAGACGAGGCCTACCGCCAATGCCGCGCCGTGACGGCGGGGAACACCGTGTCGTTTCTTCCCCTGCGCCCGATTCCGCGGGAGCGGGCGGTGTTTGAACTGGCGCAGCGGGCCCAGAGCGGGCTGTCGCACGCGTGAGGCCTGTCAAGGTCAAATCCTTGACTTTTCGCAGACTTTATCGTATAATCATCCTACAGTTTAACGTGAAAGATACTGATTTTTTCATGAAAGGCGGTGCGCCGCATGCCATGCAATTGCGCGGATGGAAAAACATGGTTATTTTCTGACTCGGCCATTGATATAGCGCTTCTGGAGCCTGTGCTAGTGAAATACGCGGGGACGGAAGGCAGCCTGATCACCATTTTGCAACAGGCGCAGGAAATCTATGGGTACTTGCCCGTTGATTTGCTGGCCTATATTGCCCACCGCACGGGCATAAAACCGGCGAAGGTGATGGGGGTAGTGACGTTTTACACCCAATTCCGAACAAAACCGGTGGGCAAACACCTGATTTTACTCTGCCAGGGTACCGCCTGCCACGTCAACGGTTCGGCGGAGATCGAGCAGGCCGTCCGGGAATACCTCGGGGCAGGGGAGGGCGAAATCACCGCCAATGGCCTGTTTACCTATCACAACGTCGCCTGCCTCGGCTGCTGCAGCCTTTCGCCGGTGATGATGATCGGCGAAAAGACCTATGGAAATTTGACCGGCCAAAGCGCCGTGAGGGCGCTGCAAGCGATTGAACGGGGGGAGGGATCCCAATGCGGGTAACGCTCGGCAAAGGAAGCTGTGGCATCGCCGCCGGAGCCGCCGAAATATACAACCTGTTGGAGCGGGGCCTGCGGGCCTCCGGCGCTGACTGCGCGCTCGCCGTAACGGGCTGCGTCGGCATGTGCTATCTGGAACCCATCGTCAATGTGGAAGAGGGGAACGAGACCCGCACCTTTGTCAAGGTGGATGAAAAGGCTGTGGGCGAAATCCTGAAATACATTCAGGGGGAGAAAAACAACGCTGCGCACTATGCGATAGAACAGGATGATCTTGAAAATCTCAACGCGCAGTGCCGCGTCGCGCTGCAAAACTGCGGAATCATAGACCCGGAAGACATTGAGGAATACATCGCCCGGGAGGGTTACGCAGCCGCCCAAAAGTGCCTGCGGGCGCTGACGCCGGAACAGGTTATTGAAGAGATGAAGGCATCCGGCCTGGGTGGGCGGGGCGGGGCGGGATTCCCAACCTGGTTCAAGTGGAAGGCCGCGCGGGAAGCGACCTACGAGCCGCCGCACGGTGAAACGATGAAGAAATACGTGATCTGCAACGCGGATGAGGGCGACCCCGGGGCGTTTATGGACCGCGCGGTCATTGAGGGCGACCCCCACGCGCTGATCGAGGGCATGCTGATCGCTGCGTACGCCATCGGCTCGGATGAAGGCATCGTCTATGTCCGCGCCGAATACCCTCTGGCCATCCTCCGGCTGGAATACGCGCTGGGCCAGGCGCGCGCGAAGGGCATGCTGGGGCACAACATTTTCGGCAGCGGCTTTTGCTTCGATATTCGCATCAAAGCGGGTGCGGGCGCGTTCGTCTGCGGCGAAGAGACCGCTCTGATCGCCTCTTTGGAGGGCGAACGCGGCATGCCGCGCCTGAAGCCGCCCTTCCCAGCGCAAAAGGGCTATTGGAAGAAGCCGAGCAACATCAATAATGTGGAGACCTACGCCAACGTGCCCTGGATTTTACGAAACGGTGGCGCGGCCTTTGCCGCCATGGGAACGGAAAACTCCAAGGGCACGAAGGTGTTCGCCCTGACGGGGAAGATCGCCAAAGGCGGCCTGGTCGAGGTGCCCATGGGCAAGACGATTCGCGACGTCGTCTATGGCGTGGGCGGCGGTATGCGGGACGGGCGGGCCTTCAAGGCCGTGCAGATGGGCGGCCCCTCCGGCGGTTGCATCCCTGCGGAGCTGATCGACACCATGATCGACTACAAGACCCTGGCCGCGACCGGCGCGATCATGGGTTCGGGCGGCATGGTGGTGATGGACGAGACCACCTGCATGGTTGATATGGCCCGGTTTTTTTTGGATTTCACCTGCAAGGAAAGCTGCGGCAAGTGCATCCACTGCCGCATCGGTACCCGCAGGATGCTGGAAATCCTGGAACGCATTTGCGCCGGGCAGGGCCGCGAGGGCGACATCGAACTGCTGAGCGAGTTGGCAGCGCAGATCAAGGATGGGTCTCTCTGTGCCCTGGGGCAGACGGCCCCCAACCCGGTGCTGACGACGATTCGCTATTTCCGCAATGAATATGAGGATCACATATACCGGAAAAAGTGCACCGCGCATCAATGCAAGCCACTGCTTCGTTATACGATTGATGCCGCGAAATGCACGGGCTGCACCCTCTGTGCCCGTAAATGCCCAAGCAAGGCGATCACGGGCGAGGTGAAAAAGCCGCATATGATTAATCAGGAAACGTGCGTCAAATGCGGCAAATGCGCCGAGGTCTGCCGGTTTGGGGCGATAGTGGTGGAATAAATGAGCTTTTGGTATTATATGTTGGCATCGGTGACGCTGTTGCCGCTGACGATGATTGGGATGGGCAGCTATTTCAGCAACCATGTGCCGAAAAAAATCAACACGATATATGGCTACCGCACGGCTCGGTCGATGAAAAACAGGGAGACCTGGGAATTTGCGCACCACCACAGCGGCAGGTTGTGGCGCGTTTTGGGTTGCGTCATGTTACCGCTTTCGGTAGCTCCGCTGTTTTTTGTGATCGGGAAAGATGAAGGTACGCTGAGTATCATGGGTTTGGTGATCCTGGGGATACAGGTGCTTGCTCTGCTGGGGTCGATCTTCCCCACGGAATTGGCCTTGAAAAAGCGCTTCGACGAAGACGGCAACAGGAGGGAGTAACGCGATGAGCAAAATAATACTTACAATCAACGGTTGTATGGCCGAGGGGCTGGCGGGCCAGACCATATTGGATATCGCAAAGGCCAACGGCGTCGAAATTCCCACCCTCTGTCACGATGCGCGGGTGGAGATATACGGTTCCTGCGGGCTCTGCGTGGTGGAGGCCGAGGGGATACCCAAGCTGCTGCGCTCGTGTTCAACCCTTGCTTCGGACGGCATGGTCATTCGCACAGACACTGAGCGTGTGCGTCAAAGTCGCAGGACCGCGCTGGAGCTGCTGCTGAGCGATCACATCGGCGACTGCCGCCCGCCCTGCGTTCTGGCCTGCCCCGCGCAGACCGATTGCCAGGGCTATGTCGGGCTGATCGCCAACGGCGAACACCGCGAGGCGCTGAAGCTGATCAAAGAGAAGATTCCGCTGCCCGCCTCCATTGGCCGGGTCTGTCCGCACCCCTGCGAGACGGCCTGCCGCCGCAAGCTGGTGGAACAGCCAATCGCCATCGCTGACTTGAAACGTTTTGCAGGTGATCTGGATTTGGCGCACGGCAAACTGCATACCGCAGAAATGGGTGCTCCAACCGGAAAGAGGATTGCCGTAATCGGCGGCGGCCCGGGCGGCCTGAGCGCGGCCTATTTCCTGCGGACGATGGGCCACGCAGTCGCTGTATATGAAACTATGCCCCAAATGGGCGGCATGCTGCGCTATGGCATCCCCGCATATCGGCTGCCCAGAGCGCTGATTCAAAAAGAGATCGACGCCATCCGGGGTATGGGCGTGGAGTTTTACAACAACGTGAAAATTGGCAGTGATAAGACGCTCGAAGACCTGCGCGGCGCATATGACGCAGTGATTGTTGCCGTCGGCGCGTGGTCGAGTGTCGCTCTGCGCTGCCCCGGCGAGGCGCTGGAGGGCGTGGTCGGCGGCATCGATTTTCTGCGCAGCGTTGAACCCGGCACCCCAACGCTTGCCGGGCGCAGGGTCGCCGTCGTGGGCGGCGGCAACACCGCGATGGACGCCTGCCGCACAGCCGTGCGCCTGGGCGCGGCGAAGGTGTATAACATCTACCGCCGAACGAAGCATGAGATGCCCGCAGAGGAAATTGAGATCACCGAGGCGGAGGAAGAGGGCGTCGTCTTCGAGTATCTGGTCAACCCCATTGAAATTCTGGGTGAGGGCGGGCAGGTGAGAGGAATCCGGCTGCAAAAAATGACGCTGGGCGAACCTGACGTCTCCGGTCGCCGCAGTCCGGAACCCATCCCCGGCGCGGAAGAGACCCTTGCGGTGGATACGGTGATTGTGGCCATCGGCCAGCGCCTGAACGCGGCGGGCTTTGAGGCCCTCACGCAGACGAAGCGCGGTACCTTTGCCGCCGACGAGCACACCTTCCGCACGAATCTCGATGGCGTCTTTGCCATCGGGGACGCGACCAACAAAGGCGCGGATATTGCCATCACGGCCATCGGTGAGGCCAAAAAGGCCGCCGAAATGATTGACCGCTATTTGAATGGCGAGGCGCTGGCCTATGAAGTGCCCTACCTTGTGACTGGCGAAAAGACGGCGGAGGATTTCGCCGGGCAGGCAAAACAAGGCCGGGCCGCGATGCCCCGCCGCCCCGCTGCCGAACGATGCAGGGACTTTGAGGAAGTCAACCTGGGCCTTGGCGAGGAAGAGGCGAGGCGTGAGGCCTCCCGCTGTCTCGAGTGCGGATGCCAGGATTATTTTGAGTGCAAGCTGATCGATTACGCCAATCAATATAGGGTGCAGCCCGAAAAATATACCGGTAAGCAGCACCGTCACGCGCGGGCGGAGGACCACCCCTTCATTCGCCGCAACCCCGAAAAATGCATCCTCTGCGGACTCTGCGTGCGTATCTGTGACGAAGTTGTTGGTGCGACGGCCCTTGGGCTGGTTGACCGGGGCTTTGACACGGTGGTCAAACCGGCGCTGGATATGGATTTGCGCGCGACGGACTGCGTGGCCTGCGGGCAATGCGTGCACGCCTGCCCCACCGGTGCGCTGACTGAGACCACCATGGCCGCCAAGCAGGTTCCTTTGCGGGAAGAATACGCCGACGCGGTGTGCCCGCACTGCGAGATTGGCTGCAAGGTGCGATTGGCGAAAAAGGGGGAACTGGTACTGCGTGCCCTCCCGGCAGGAGAACAGGGGCTGCTTTGCCAGCGAGGCCGCTTCGGCTTCGACGGCAAGGCGGAGCTGCTTGACCTGCCGTGGGAAGCGCAGGCGCAGTTGTTCGAAAAAATTGCGCAGGTGAACGGGTATACCGGTGAATTGCCGCCGCCCGGGCTGCGGTAAAGAATTTTTGCTGCAATGCGATGTTTCATTGAATACATGCCCTGACAGGAGGAACCACATGGAAAACTTCACCTTTCAAATCGCCACCAAGCTGGTCTTTGGAAAAGATACCCAGCGGCAAATTGGTGCGCTGCTCAGGCCTTACGCAAAAAAAATCCTGTTGCATTATGGCGGCGGAAGCATCAAGCGCAGCGGCCTTTATGATGAAGTGACGGCTTCCCTGCGCGAGGCGGGGATCGAATTTCTTGAGCTGGGCGGCGTGGTGCCAAACCCGCGCCTCAGCCTTGTGCGCGAAGGCATCGCCCTTTGCCGCCGCGAGGACGTTGAGCTGATTCTCGCCGTGGGCGGCGGGAGCGCCATTGATTCGGCCAAGGCCATCGCCATGGGCGTGTTGTTCGACGGCGACATCTGGCGCGTGTTTGAGGAAGACCTGCGCGTTGAAAAGGCGCTGCCGGTTGCCACGGTTCTCACCATCCCGGCCGCCGGGAGCGAGAGCAGCGTTTCCTGCGTGATCTCGAACGAGGAAAAGGTGCGCAAATGCGGGCACTCCGACGACTGTGTGCGCCCGGTGCTGAGCGTGGTTAACCCGGCGCTTTTCGCCACCCTGCCGCCTGATCAGATCGCCAACGGCATCGCGGATATGATGAGCCACGTCTTTGAGCGCTACTTCACAAACACGCCCCATACCGACGTCTCCGACGAGCTTTGCGAGGGCTTGCTGCGCGCCATCATGCGCAACGCCCCCCGGGTGATTGCCGACCCCGGTGATTATGACGCCTGGTGTGAGATTGGCTGGGCCGGGAGTCTGGCGCACAACGATTTGGTTGGCAAGGGCCGTGAACAGGATTGGGGCTGCCACGGGATGGAACATGAGCTCAGCGCGATATACGACGTTCCCCACGGCGCGGGGCTGGCCGTGTTGACGCCGGCCTGGATGCGCTATGTATACAAGACCAATACCGCCATGTTCCTGCAATTCGCGCGGGAGGTGATGGCCCTGCGTACGCAGGGGCGCGATGCCGCCGACACCGTCCTTGAGGCTGTCGAGCTGTTGCAGGCCTTCTTCCGGCGGCTGGGGCTGCCGCAGACGCTGCGCGAGCTGGGCATCGGCGAGGAGCGTTTGGAGGAGATGGCAAAGAAGACCACGGGCGCGGCCTTTGGGCCGGAGCGCGGCAGGGGCCGGTTCTTCAAGCTTACCTGGCAGGACGCCCTTGCGATCTATCGGGCAGCGCTATGAAGACACCCCTTATCCGGTTGCTATTTGACCCACTTGCGACCATCCACATCAGCCAGACACTGGTGGGTTTCGCCCTGCTGGAACGG
Source organism: Oscillospiraceae bacterium (assembly GCA_031549985.1). Lineage (GTDB taxonomy): Bacteria > Bacillota > Clostridia > Oscillospirales > Acutalibacteraceae > WRMQ01. The sequence continues at coordinate 8,784 of JAVBOZ010000142.1, forward strand.
CAGGGTTATTGCGCCCTGCAAATCGAGCGGGAGCAGACAAAGCAGTACTTTGGGCATAATCAGGTTGTGATGGCACGGCTGGAGGATGGCACCGCGCTGGTCTTTGACGCGCACGACATCGGCGAATTTCATGTCCCCGTCGGCGAGTTCGATGCCGCCATGGCAACGCTCAATGTGCGGGCCTATTTTCGCCGCAGCTACCGCGCGGGCGCATATGACGCCTCCGCCTTTGCGGAGCGGCAGCGCCCTTTGGGGATGAATTATCACGTCAGCTGCCCAGGCAACCCCTACAACCGCATTGCTCCGGGTGATTTATATTGCATAAAAGACCCTCTCGCGCGGCACAACCTGCTGCGCAAGGGGTTGGCTTCGCTCCCGTTTGGGCGGCTTTCGGATCGGCAATTTTACCCGGAGCGCTTTGCCCAGCCAGCGATGCACCCATCGGACGGCACGATTCTCTTTTTGACGCGCACCTGGTTTCCGCTGGAAGAGCATGACCCGAACTGCACTCCGGCGGGGCTGGAGGCGTTGCTGGCGAAGATGCCCTCGCTGGCAGAAATCCTGCGTATGGACGAGACGCGCGCGGCGCTGATCCGCCTGCTGCGTAAGGAATACGGTGGCCGCGCGCTGGCCGGATTTGCCCGCAACCGCTTTGCGGAAATGATGTTTCCTGATTTGATCGCGCCGGAGAGCGTTACACGGCGCGGGGCTTACCTGCAAGCGATGCGGCGGGCGGAGGTCTGCCTGACCACCGTCGGGCTGCACCGCTCCACCGGCTGGAAGATGGGGGAATATGTCGCGGCGGCGCAGGCGATTATCTGCGAACCGCTGTGGGATACCCTGCCCGGCGATTTTGCCCCGGAGCGAAATTACCTAACATTCGATACGCCTGAAAACGCCCTGCAAAAGACGGAAAGTCTGCTGCGATACTCCGCCTTGGCGGCAAATATGCGCACAGAAAACGAGGCGTATTACGCTGCATATCTGCGGCCGGACCGCCTGATTGGCAGGGCCTTGGAAAGCGTTTTGGAGTAGGCCTTCCGCAGAAAAAAGTTTGCCCCGGTGTTAAAAGCACCGGGGCGATTTTGTATGATACGAAGGGTTTTACCGCACAGCCGAAAGCGATCCGTCCGCTTTATCCCAGGCCATGAATTGAGGGTATTCGGCATTGCTGCGCACGGTGAGCGTCCCGTCAGCCTCCAGCAGCCAGAGCAGGAATTGCAGGCAGTCGTCGGAGAAGAACGAGATGTGGTGCAGATCTTTGAAGAACCAGGTTTGCTCCGGGCGGATGCAGGTGGAGGCGTCAATGAAGCCGTCGGCTGAAAGGTGGCTGTGGCCGCAGGCCACTGCTTGGCTGTAGCCGGGCGGCAGGGTTTCGCCCAACAGGGCGCAGGTCGCGCCGCCGCTGGTGTAGATCGTCGGCAGGCCGTCGTCGGTGTGAACTCGCGCGTTGGGGCCGACGGGCGCACCGTAAATATTGTAGTTCGAGAGGACATAGAAGTTTACGCCGTCCTTCACGGCGGCGTCCACCATCTGAGGCACTTTGTTGAAGACGTTATAGTGGTAGTCGTCGATCAGCTTGATCAGATCCTTATGAATCACGGGGTCGAGCAGATAGGCTTTCGCGCTTTCGTAGTCTGCGTCGGGCACAAGCCCCCAGAATCCCGGCAGCTGCCCGAAGATTGGGACGATAAAACTGTCATTGATACCGGGCATCAGCTTGGGCAACAGGGCTTCGATGAAGCGCAGGAGGAAATCCAGCGCGCCGACAGCATCCAACCCGCCGAGCAGGCCGCCAACAATGTCGTTCCAGGGTGCGGCATCCTCCAGCATCTGGGTGAGAAAATTTCGCAGAGCGAAGGAGTCGAACGTCAGGCGGCCGTTGAAGAG
>JAVBOZ010000114.1:0-9358 GCA_031549985.1 Oscillospiraceae bacterium
GCGAGGGCCTGACCGTATTGGAGACGTCGGACGGCGCGGTATTCCATGCCCTGGATATGGGGCCGCTGTTCATCAACGCGAATTTCAGGCATTACGCACCGGTTTAGAAAGAGTAAGAGTTCAAACAAAAACTACGCCGCCCGGATAAAGACCGGACGGCGTTTTTGTCATACAACATGCCCCGCGTGTTTATTGAAACAGATTCCCGCCAAAGGCGTCAACCGCCACCACCAGCGGAAAACGCAGCAATTCCAGGCGCTTGACGCTCTCGCAGCCGAGGTCGGGGAAGGCGACTTCCTCGCAGGAGGTGACGCATTGAGCCGCCAGCGCACCCGCGCCCCCGATGGCGCAAAAATAGACCGCGCCGTGATCCCGGATCGCCCCACAGACCGCATCGCCCCGCCGCCCCTTTCCGATCATGCCGCAAAGGCCGTGCTCCAGCAGGCGCGGGGTATAGGGATCCATACGCTCGGCCGTGGTGGGTCCGCAGCTGCCGATCACGCGCCCGGGGGGCGCGGGGGTTGGCCCGGCGTAATAGACACAGGCCCCTTCCAGCGGAAAGGGTGGTGTATCACCTTGCTCCAACAGGGCGCAGATGCGCTTATGCGCGGCGTCGCGCGCGGTATACACCGTGCCGGTCAGCAGCACACGGTCGCCCGCGCGGCATTGCGCAGCCGCCGCCCGCAGCCGGTCGGTGTGCCATTCCAACATAGCGATGGTCATCCCTTTCTGTGTTTGCGCGGTTATGTATCCAGCGGCCCGTCCAGAGCGTCTTCCGCCTCCAGGCCTTCCAGAAAATACCGGAAGGTCAGCTGTTCCAGCGGCACCACAGGGGGTTCCTCGGGGTGCGGTTCTTCCAGCAGGCGAATACGCCGCCGAAGATGGCGGTTCTCCTGTTCGATCTCCTCCGCCAGCGCCTGCGCTTCAGCCAGCTGCTCGCGGAACCGGCGCAGGTCTTCCTGCACCCGGAGCGCCGCCTGCGCCTGCCGCCGCGCCAGCCGCGCCTGCTCCGCCCCGCGCAGCCGATCTCGCTTGGCAAGGCGCAGCGCAGCCCGCTGCGTCTCCAGGCTTTGTTGTTGTGTATAGAGTTTTTTCTCCAGCCCCTCAATATAGCGCATCACGTCTTGCTTCTGAAAGCCGCCGAACCGCGCGATGCGGAAAAAATCGCCGTCTCTTTGAGCCATTGCCAAACCTCACACATCATATGCCGTTATTCATTATTTGGTCGCCGCAGCCGCCTGCGTTCCGTCAGCGCGCCGCGATAATTTCTGTCACTTCCGTATCCAGCAGAACGGGTTCCCTGCCCTTTTCGCAGGCATAGAGGCTCCCGCTGCCGCTGACGGGTCGGGCGATATAGAGCACTTGCGAGCGAGTTGCCTTGGCGCTGCCCACCTGCACGCCGTCCGCTGCCTTCCATGCCTCCGCGCCGTCGCAGACCCAAAGGGCGCAAAGACCATCCTTCACACTGCCGAGCGCAAGAACCCGTGCGCCGCCCTCGGTAAAGAAGAAGCCTGCCGTATCCGCCGCCAGCTTTTTCGACTGCTTTCCATCGTAAAAATAGAGATTGCGCTGCTGCGAACCGGCTTCCTGTTTTTGATAATAGGCCCCGGTAGCCGCAGCCCCGGCTGGCGTCAACAAAAACTCCGTCACGCCACTGTCCACCGCCCTGCGCTCCGATATGCCGTATTCCGTTAGGTCGTAGACGTAAAGATCCGCTTTTTCGCTTTCGGCATCCTTTTGGCGGCAGAGCAGCAACGCGGCCCCCGGAACAAAGTCATACGTTCGTTCCGCCCCGCGCACGTCCTGTGTTAATTGTATCTCATTCGCGCCCGAGGCCGTCAATTGCGCCAGAAAAACACCCGCGTGCTCCGGCGTGTGCCCGCTCTGCTGGCGCAGATAATTCTCCACTGCGTTCTCGTCGTCGCCGCGCCAAAGCGGCAGCAACTCATCGAGCGTCACGGTGCGGGGTTCCGTCGGGGTGGGCATGTTGATTTTGTCGTAAATCAGCGCGGGTTTCCCTTGCGTACGCAGGCAAAGCACATCTTCCGCCGCGACGCCGCCCGCCAGCCGGACGCTCTGTTCGCCGTCGTATGCGTAGCAATCCTGCCGCGCCGCCTGTTCTGGTTTTTCCTTCAATATCCGCTCGACTTCGGCGCGCAGTTTGTCGCGCTCCCGCTTGGCGTTGTAGACGCGCATGGCCTCTTCGTAAGCCCGGTCGCCCAGGTAACTGGTCAGCAGGCCGCGCCAATAGTCCTTGCGCTGCGGTTCTTTCAGCTGCGCGTCGGCGGCCTGCTGCGGATCTTCCAGCGTAACGCTGGCCGCAGCGACGCTCTCGCCCTTTTCAAGATAATATAGGTTGCCGCCGAGGGTATATTCCTTGAACCAAACCTTGGCCGGGTCGCGCGCGATTTCTCGCACACCCCCGCTCAGCCCGAGTGAGGCCAGCACCGTCGTGTCTGTCTCCTTTGCCAGATAGAGCATCCGCGCGTCCGAACCCTGCGCGTAAAAATGCGCCTCCAGCACCCCGGTAGCCACGCGCTCCGGCTGCTGCCCAAACGAGCAGCGGAACAGCATTCGCCGCTGCCCCTCCAGCTTGGTGAAGAACACCGCCGGGAGACCCTGCGCGGCGTAAAGGGTTTCGACGCCGGTCGTCAAATCCTGCGTTTCGCCGTTCTGGCGATCATAGCAACGCAGGCGTCGGCCCTCTTGAAAGACGACGTAACGCCCTTCGGCGTCCGCCGTCCAGAGCGGTTCAGCTGCTTCGGAGATCAGCGCACCGCCTGCCTTGCGTGCCTTGGAGTCGTTGAGGTCACAGACATAGAGCGCGATGCCTTCTTCTGTCACGGCGTCATAATAAAGAATATCATCGCCCGCGAAGACCTGACGCTTGGATTCGTGGGCCTTGAGCGCCACGGTCTCACGCCCGAAGCGCAGAAAGAGCTGCTGCCCGCCCTTGGAATAGATGACAGCGGCATCACCTGACGGCCCGCCGCCCAGAAAATGCACCAGCAAAAGCACGACGCAGGCCAACAGCACAACGAAAGCCGCCGCAGCAATCAGCAACTTTACCTGTGCTTTTTTCAGCCTTGCCATGATACTTCTCCTTTTTGTCGGCTGCGCCGCAACCGCCTCAGACCTGAGACAAAAACTCTACTTCTTCATTGCAATGGCCCGCTTGGCCTTGTCAGCGATGTTCGCTGCGTCGAGGCCATAGACCTTCAGCATTTCAACCGCCGGGCCGGAAGCGCCAAAGGTATCTTCGACGCCCACGCGTAGCACAGGCACCGGGCAAATTCCCGCCAGCCCTTCCGTCACCGCGCCGCCCAGGCCGCCAATCACGCTGTGCTCCTCCGCCGTGACGATGGCGCCGGTCTCTTGCGCCGCATTGGCCAGAATTTCAAGATCAAGCGGCTTGATCGTATGGATATTCAGCACACGGGCGTCAATGCCCTCGGCCGCCAGAGTTTCCGCCGCAGTGAGCGCTTCGCCGACCATCAGGCCCGTGGCCGCGATGGTGACGTCCTTGCCAGCCCGCAGCTGCACGCCCTTGCCAATTTCAATCGTATAATCCTCCCCGAAAAGATGGGGAACCGCCAAGCGGCCAAAGCGGAGATAAACCGGGCCTTGCAGCTTCGCGGCGGCCATGACCGCCGTATAGGCCTCGCGGTCGTCCGCCGGGTTGATGATCGTCATGCCGGGGATGGTGCGCATCAGAGCGATGTCTTCGCAGCATTGGTGGCTCGCGCCGTCCTCGCCCACGGAGATGCCCGCGTGGGTCGCGCCGATTTTGACGTTGAGGTGGGGGTAGCCGATGGTATTGCGCACCTGCTCAAACGCCCGCCCGGCGGCGAACATTGCGAAGGAGCTGGCAAACACCGTAAATCCTTGGGTTGAGAGTCCGGCGGCGATGCCCATCAGATTGCATTCGGCGATCCCGCAGTCAAAGAACCGCGCGGGATACGCTTTTTTGAACATGCCCGTCTTCGTTGCTGCCGCTAAATCGGCGTCCAGCACGATCAGTTTTTCATCCTGCGCGCCCAGATCCACCAGCGCCCGGCCATAGGAGTCACGGGTAGCGGTCCTTAAAATTTCAGCCATACGTATGATCCATCCTTTTCAAGTTTTTGCGCAGCACAAAAATTATACTATCCCGCCAGCGCAGCCAGTTGGGCGTTCAGTTCATCCATCGCCTGGGCGTATTGCTCCGCGTTGGGCGCGGTGCCGTGCCAGGCCGCCTGATCTTCCATAAAGCTCACACCCTTGCCCTTGACGCTCTTCATGACAATCGCCGTGGGCTTGCTGTTGAACTGCATCGCTCCGGCAAAAGCCGCCTCAATCTCATCAAAGCAATGGGCGCAAATCTCAATCACGTTCCAGCCAAAGGCGGCGAATTTTTCGGGGATCGGGTAGGGGGAATTCACCTCGTCAATCGCCCCATCGATCTGCAAATTGTTGTTGTCGACGATGGCGACCAGATGATCCAGCTCCTTCGCGGCCGCGAACATGGCGGCTTCCCAGACCTGGCCCTCCTGCAATTCGCCGTCGCCCAGCAGGGCATATGTCATCTGCGGCTTCCCCGCGAGCTTTGCGCCCAGCGCCATGCCCGCCGCGACCGAGATTCCCTGCCCCAGCGAACCGGTGGACATATCGACGCCCGGGGTCAGCTTCATGCTGGGGTGCCCCTGGAGCATCGAGCCGTTCTTGCGCAGCGTCTTCAGCTCCGCCTCCGGGAAGAAGCCCCGCAGGGCCAGCACCGCGTAGAGCCCCGGCGCGACATGCCCCTTGGAAAGCACAAAGCGGTCGCGATCCGCCATCTTCGGGTTCTCCGGATCAATATTCATCTGCTCAAAATAAAGGTAGGTCAACAGATCCGCCGAAGAAAGCGAACCGCCGGGATGCCCCGACTTCGCGTTAAATACCCCTTCGATGATGCCCATGCGTGCCCGGCAGGCCAGGCGTTTGAGTTCCAGCTTCCGTGATGCTTCCATGCGTTCACTCCGTTCGTAAGTTTTTGAATGCCGCTATAGCAATTTTACTTGCCGCACAGCCGCAGAAATCCCGCGAACCATGTCGGCAGTTCCGCAACGACCTCGATCCATTCGCCGCTGCGGGGGTGCGCGAACCCCAACAAACCCGCGTGCAGGCATTGGCCGCTCAGTCCCTTGACTGGTGGCTGCGGGCCATAGACCGGGTCGCCCGCCACCGGGTGGCCGATGTGCGCCATATGCACCCGTATTTGGTGCGTCCGTCCGGTCTCAAGGCGCAGGCGCACAAGGGAGTACGTATCGTATTCTTCCAGAAGACTGTAGTGCGTCCGGGCGGATTTTGCATTGGCCGCTGTCGGCTTCGTTACACACATGCGTTTGCGGTCGCGCTCGCTGCGGGCGATGGGCGCGTCAACCACGCCTTCGGGGTTTTTCAGTCGCCCTTGCACCACCGCGCGGTACTCGCGCAAAAAGGAATGCGCCTGAATCTGCGCGGCCAGGCCCGCATGGGCAAGGTCGTTTTTCGCGACGGCCAGCAGGCCACTGGTGTCTTTGTCGATGCGGTGGACGATACCGGGCCGCAACACGCCGTTGATACCCGAAAGGCCGCCGTGCCCGCTTTGGCCGCAATAATAGAGCAGGGCATGGACCAGGGTATGTTCCCAATTGCCTGGGGCAGGGTGCACGACCATGCCCTGCGGCTTGTTGACCACCAACAGGTCGTCGTCCTCGTAGCGCACATCCAGCGGAATATCCTCCGGCTGTGCCTCGAGTTCGTCCACTTCTTTGAAACAGCAGAGGAGGTGGTCCCCCTCTTGCAGGATTGTGCTCTTGCGCGGCGGCATGCCGTTGCGCAGTACGCCGCCCTGGGCGATGATCTCCTGCGCGCGGCTACGCGAAAGCTTCAGCAACTCGCCAAGTGCTTTGTCAATCCGTTCGCCCTCCCATTCCTCCGGGACTTCAATCGCGTATTCCGTCATGCCGCGCCCTTCTTCGCGTCCTTTTCGCTGAAGAAAAGGATCCAGATTGCCAGCGAGACGACGCCCACGGTGATGCAGATATCCGCGAAATTGAATACAGCGAATTGCACGAACAGGAACTCAAGGTAATCCACAACATAGCGCTGGGGCGAAAGCCGGTCAATCAGGTTGCCCAGGCCGCCCGCAAGGATCAGCGCAACGCAGCAGAGCGGCGCCGCGCCGCGCACCTTTCCGATCAGCAGCGCAGCCAACGCGGCGGCGAGCACCAGCGCCGTCAGAATCGAAATCACCAGCATCACACCGGGGAATTCCCCCAGCGCGCTGAAGGCAACGCCCGTATTTTGTGTGTAGCGCAGCCGCAATATGCCCGGGATCAGCGTTTTCGGGGCCGCGTTCGCCAGCTTTGTCTCCGCAAGGCACTTAAACCATTGATCCGCGAACACAAGCGCGGCGGCGGAACCAACCGCCGCCAGCCGCTGCCATACCTTTGGTTTTTTCATGGGGAACCCCCCTTTATGTCATTCCGCCCGCCTTCACGGCGCGCGAGCCGGTTCCTCCATCGAGGCTTCCAGCTCTTCAAGTTCATCCAACTGCTCAAGAGGCGTAATCGGCGGGATTGCCTTCGGGAACAGGCTCTCCTGGCCTTCCAGCCCCTCGGTCTGCGAATCCGCCGGGAAGGCCTCTTCCGGCAACTGCGCCTCGCGCGTCGTTTCAAGGGGCGCGGGCATATCAATGGTAGCGATGGAGAACGACGGTGCCGGGGCTGGTTTCACCGGTTTCACCGGCTCGGGCACTACAAGCTCCGGCAATACCTGTTCGGCCATATCCGCAGGCTCGGGCAGCGCCGGTTTGGGCGCGGGCGCGGGAGGGACGATCGGCGCAAGCGGGTCTTCATAAACGGGCAACTGCTCCAGCAGTTCGATCTGCCGGGTGTAAAGCTCCAGGATCCCGCTGCGGAACCTTCCGGTCTCGCTACGCAGCCGGTCCAGTTCCTGCCGTTCGCGTGCAACCTCAAGCGTCAGGCGGGCCTTTTCCTGTTCCGCCTTGCCGTTGGCCTCCTCCAAAATGGCGTCGGCACTCCGGCGCGCGCGTGAAAGCGCAAGCTCTGACTGCGTCTTAGCCTCATGTATCAGCCGCTCCACGTCATTCTTCGCGCCGCCCAGCAGTGCCGCCGACTCTTCCTTCGCCGTGCGCACGAGGGCCGCCGATTCCAGCTTTGCGTCCCGCAGCTGGCGTTCGCTTTCCTCCTGGGCCTGGGTTGTCATGTCGTCGGCCGCTTTGCGGGCATGGATCATCGTCTTCTGGATCAGTTCCCGCTCGGCGCGCAGTTGGTTGAGGGCGTTTGCCAAGGCTTCCACCCGCTGGTAGAGCTCGTCGTTGCTCTGCTGAAGTTCTTCCGCGCTCTTCTGCGCCTCTTCAACGGCGATGGCGGCCTCCTCCATGAAGGCGTCGACATCTTCGCTGCGATAAAGGCCCTTGCCAGCGCTGCGGAAGGAGTGCATTTTGATCTGTTCCGCTGTCAGCATCCCAAATTCCTCGCATTCTTTCAGGTGTTGCCGTTAAAATTAGTGGCTCTTTAAGACAATCGTATTGACGCCGCCCCTGCACGTGGGGCCTTTTCCGTAGGGGCGGCGTCAGGCCGCCCGCAGCGATAAGGAATCAATATACTCGTCTAAAATAGCTAAAATTAGTTTATCAGTCGTCGTAACGGATCTCAGACCCGCCGCGTGCCTCGTCGAAAAATTCGCCGTCTGAATTCACGCCCTTGGGGGTGATCATGAACACACGCCCGGCGATGCGCCGCACCATGCTTGAGCATGCGTACGCAACCCCTCCAATGAAATCCATCACCCGGCGGGCGACCTCGGTGTCGCAGTTCTCCAGGTTCAGGATGACAATTTTGCCTTCAATCAGGCGGTCAGCAACGGCGCTGGCGGTCTGAAAATCCTGTAACCGCTTGAAGACGACATAAGCGTCGGCGGTCTCGGGGATCCCGGAACCGGAACCGGAACCCTTACCGCCATAGAGCGCCGAAGCACCGCTTGGCTTGCCCTCGCTGAAGCTACCGGAACGCAGCAGGTCGCCCGCAGGTGGTTCCGGCGGCGTCGCGGCGGCGAAGGGCGGGGCCGCGAACGAGACGGGCTCGCGCGGTTTGGTGAACTGCACCACCTTTTCGGGGGCGGTTCGCCCGGCAGAAAATTCGCTACTGTAAAGGTCTTCCTCTTCTGGTGTCAGCAACTCTTCTTCGCCATAGTCAGCGTCGGGGATGGTGTCCCCCCGGAAGATTTTACCAAGAAATCCCATCGCTCCCATGCGACTGTTCCTCCTTTAGCGATAATCACGCTGGCCAAAGATTGCTGTGCCGATGCGAACAAGGGTCGAACCCTCGGCTATCGCGCAGGCAAAATCGCCAGACATTCCCATTGAAAGTATATCCATAGTTATATTATCCATTTTTTTGCACTGAAAGTCAAGAAACAGTTTGCGCATCTTTGAAAAAAATATTGCAGTTTCACTAAGATTCCCCAAAATTGGGGGGATTGTCATCAATCCGCGTACTTTTAGGCCGGGCATTTGTGCAATATTTTCCAGCTCCTTCTCTGCTTCTTCCGGCGAAAATCCAAATTTCGCAGGATCATTGCCGATGTTGATCTCCAGTAGGACGGGCATTTGCTTGCCTAATTTCACGCATTGCTCCGATAAGACGGCCGCCAAACGGAGCGAATCGACGGATTGCACCATATCCGCGCAGCGGGCAGCCCCCGCGGCTTTGTTACTTTGCAGGTGCCCGATCAGGTGCATCTCCCAGCCGTCGGGCGGGAGCGTCCCCCGCTTGCGAACCAGTTCCTGCACCCGGTTTTCGCCCAGCAAATCCGCTCCGGCGGCGACCGCCTCCAAGATCAGCGCCTCTTCGACAGTTTTGGTTACGGCCATCAGCCGCACCTCTTCCGGCCTGCGCCCGGCGCGCAGGGCCGCCTGCGCCACCTGTTCGCGTACTTCAAGGTACTGTTCGCGCACCCGGTAAAGGTCAGAGCTTTTCGTCATCCGGTACCCTCCCTTTCACCAGTACGGCGTCGTAGATTTTCAGGCCGGTATCCCTACGTTCTTTATACGAGAACCCCTCGCCCGTCAAAACGAGGTCGGCACCCTCGCGCTTATAGTGCAGTCCCTTGGCCGCCTTCAGCTGCACTTCGTCAAAAATGGAGGAACTGTAGGTCACGACAGCGACCTCCTTGCCGTCTTCTACGCCGGAGGAGGCGTGGGTATTTTCTGCGGTGATGCGCAGGTTCTTGCCTACCAGCAGCAACGAACCGTCCTTTTGCGGTTGGGTGGCCTGAATTTGCCCGCGCACGGTCACGCGGTCGCCCTCTAGGGCCATGTTTTCGTTTTCAA
>JAVBOZ010000031.1:0-22716 GCA_031549985.1 Oscillospiraceae bacterium
GGTGATCACCGTGCACTTCAGCAGCGGGTATTCCGCGCCGGCGGAAAGAGACCCGGGCAACACCGCAATGATCCCCTTTGGGAAGGCCGCCGGCGGCACCGGGCAATAGAGCGCCCGGTAGCCCTCGTTCGTCAAATCGTCCGCCAGTGCCTTCGCGGATTTCTCCGTTCCGGCAAAGATGATGCAGTTGGCGTCCCTGCGTTCCTTGAGGTGCTCCAGATCCTCCAGCAGCAAATCCAGCATGCCGTTCCACGGGGTCAGCTGCCGGGCGGTGATGCTGATCAGGTCGCGCACAGGCGTGTCGAAGCTGCCCCGAGGCAGGTTGTCAAGGTAGATGACGCCCAGCGCCTCCGCGCGCACAAGAAATTCCGGCCAGCGCAGGGCATAACGATCCAGCCCGGCGGCGAGAACGCCCTCTTCCGTCAGGGCGCGCAAATCTTCCAACCAGAGCTTATCGCAGCCGCCAGCGCGCTCACGTAAATTAAAGCTTTCGCTGAATGCCAACAACCCCTCCGGCTCCAAATAGTCCAGCACCGTGGCGGTCTGTGGATAGATCAGCGGCAGATAACGGTCAATAGAAGCCGGGCGCAGGCCGGATCGGAGCGTATCAATATCCGCCTGCAGCGAGAGCTTAATCTTGGTACTGCCCTTACCGCGCAGACCCGCGTGGTGTTTTTCCGCCAGTTCAAGCAGGTGCTCCGTGCTCTCCGGCACGATCTCGTTTGCCGGAGTCAGGCGGATCTCCTCCAAGGGTTCGCCCCGGCGCTGGGTCTCCGGGTCAAAACCCGCGATGGAGTCGATCGCCTCATCCCAGAACTCCAGCCGCAGCGGGGCGGCGCTCTGGGGCGGAAAAACATCCAAAATACCGCCGCGCAGGGCAAACTGACCTGCACCCTCCACCTGCGGGGCGCGGGTATAGCCCGCGCGCAGAAGCCGGGCCACCAAGCGCTCCACGCCGCAAATTTCCCCCACGCGGAGCGTGAAGCAGTTGGCCGCCAGCGTTTGAGGCGGAATGGTGCGTTGCATGGCGGCCTCAACCGAACAGGTAACGACGTCGCAGTTTCCGTTGCGCATCGCGTCCAAAACGGCAAGGCGCTGGTGCTCATATTCGCGGGAACGGCTCTCCGCCGGGCGGAAGGCCAGATCGCGGGCCGGGTAGAGCAGCGCCCGCAGGCCGAAGGCCTGCAAATCCTCCGTCAGCCGGGCTGCCTGCATCTCGTCGGGCGCGACGAGCAACGCGCGCCGGGGCAGCGTCTGGCAGAGCGCGGCCAATAGCTGCGCTTTGTGGACGGCCGAAAGGCCAAGAACGCCCATGGGCAGCCACCTGCCCCGAATATCCATCAGCAGCGCGCCGAACTCCTGGGAATCCCGCCAAAGCTCAGAATAGCATGACATGCATAGATTCCTTCACACACAAAATATTGTAAGGGCGAACTGCGTTCACCCGGGAGATATGCTGTTTCACGTGGCCGATTATATAGTAACATCCCGGTGAGTGGTTGTCAATACGTGAAATGACGGGATCCGCAGATTATTGAAACGTTTTACTTTCCCCCGCCGCCAGAGCAACTCTTTACCCAGGCGGGGCAAGTCAACAATCAACGAACGCCCGCTGATATTCGCAAGCTCAAGAGCGCCATTGTCAATGCGATAACGAATGCCGTAATTTTCCAGCGTCACCGCGCCTTGCGCGACCAGGGGGTTCACGGTCAAATCGCATTCAAAGCCCCGGCGCACCCCGAGATAGTGGCAGACCAGCACATACAAAAACACATTGGGGTACTCATAATACAACGATGCCCCCCGAGGTTTTTAGAGGTCACCCAATGCGGCAAACGACCCGTTTGACGCTATTGCATCATAGATCAAGGTGCGATTCTGAAAAACCGGCACGGTTTTTCCCAATGCGGCAAACGACCGTTTGACGCTATTGTAACATAGATCAAGGTGCGATTCTGAAAAACCGGCACGGTTTTTCCCAATGCGGCAAACGACCCGTTTGACGCTATTTAAGCATAACAGGCCCAAAAAAGCAAGCTGCAAGTAACGGACCGAGACGCAATCAGTCTGCCACTTGCAGCCTATTCTGTTGAAACGCACGATTATGTTACCGCCTGTCCACCCAATCCTGTAATACATCCATTACATGGCAGAGCGAAATATTGTTTCGCCGGAAAAGCTGTTCCAATTCTCGCGCTTCCGCTTCCGTAGAACAAATGTCGTTCACTGCGTGCAGCAAGCGCGGCTGTGCACCGCTAACATCAATAACGTTAAATCGGTACGCCTTCCTTACCCTTCCGTTTTGATCCCGTACGCGCTGTTCTGTGCAGGCGTAGACCAGTTGCCTGGAACCTGCGTCTTCTCTTGCCCTTGCCACGTAATGCCACCTTTCTGTTGGTATTTTTCACGCCTCTCTATTATTATGTGGCAAGATTCAACTTTTTGCAATACAATTTTGGTAGATAATGCCGCCATTATATTCCTTTTATTACCATTTCTTGCTCTGTTTTACACTCTTATTTGCCGCGAATATCCCGCCGAGGGCACCGCCAAGCAACATTGTCAACAAAAGAGCCACGGCATTAGGGCCTAGCGAACCGCGCACCGTCAACCAAGAAAGCAGCAGTACCGCCACATAGAGCGCACTGGCGGCTAGCAGTCCTGTGGGCAGGCCCTGCTTTCGGCTGGAGCGAACGCTGGCATACCCTGCCGCCGCCGCCGAAAGCGCAGCCAGCGGGATAGACACAAGCGGCAGCAACTCACGCTGCAAGTCAAGCCGCAGGCAGATCGCCGCCGCAGGCAACAGCAGTGCGCAGAACAGCAACGCACCCAGCGCCGCCCCACCCAGTACTCGCCGCAGCAGCGGTTGCAGCCCGGTCTGTATTTCCCTGCGGTCTCTCCCCTTCTTTGCCGCCGCGCCGCCGCGCGCCCGAATTTGCGTCTTTTTTTCCATAGTGAAACCTCCATCAACTGCGTAGCAATAAAAACAAGCACGCTTCACAGCAAATACTATGAAGCGTGCAAAAGAATTATTCCGCAGTGAACTGGATATAGGTTATTCCTCGTCGTCAGAGCCCTTGCGGCTCTTCTTGCGCTGTTTGCCCGCTTCAGACATCTTTGCCTCGCGCGCCTGCTCCTGTTCCCGTTTGGCGGCCTCACGCTCGGCCTCCAATTTTTCCTGCGCGGTGTTGTTGATGCCGATGGCGGTGCGCGTAATACGTATCTTGGTGCGGTCAGCCCCCGTTTCGATGATGAGGCTGTCCTCTTTTACCGTCACAACACGGCCCATAATGCCGCCGATGGTGGTGATCTCATCACCGATCTGCAGGTTATCCCGCATAGCCTGCTCTTCTTTTTGGCGCTTCTTCTGTGGCCGGATGGTGGCAAAATACATCACGGCGATCATGCCGACGATCATAACGACCATCAACGTTGGGTTTTGGCCCATGCCCATGTCTTTTCTCCTCTTTCAGTCAAATAATTTTCAGCACAATTGCTATTATAGCGGAATTTCGGCACGGATGCAAGCGCTTTTTGCAAGTATATTTAGCGTTCCGGCAAATTTACATTTTGTTCACGAAAGCATCGCTTATTTTTGCAGCATTGCGCGCTTGTTTTCGCCTGCTTCCCGCAATAACGCCCGCAGCTGCGCGTCATCATTCTGCTTCAGGCTGGTCTGAATACGCGTCAGATCCTCAATATACTGCCCCAGGCAAACCGCAGTGTGGGCGCGGTTATCCAGCAAAAGCTCCGTCCAGGCGTCGGCGTTGATGTCGGCAACGCGGGTGCAGTCGCGAAACGCACCCGCCGTGAACGCGGAGTTCATGCCCGGCTGCGGGTGCAGGCAGAGCCCGGCGGCGGCGATGTGCATCAGGTCGCTGGTGTAGGCGATCAAGGCGTCGTGCTCCTGCGGCGGGCAGACGCTGAGCCGCGTTGCGCCGATATGCGAGGCAAGTTCGCGCATGGTGGCGATGCCCGCCTCGCTGCTGCACGGCAGCGGCGTGATGATGAACCCGGTGTTGCGGTAAAGCGCCGCGTCGGCGTTTTCAAAACCGTCGCGCTCTTTACCCGCCATGGGGTGAATGCCAACGTAATCCACGCCGGGCGGCAGCAACGGTTCAAGCTTTTGGTATAGGGGCGTCTTCACGCCGCAGATATCCCCCGCAAGGCACCCCGCTTTCAGCCGCGCGGCACCTTTTTCCATCAGTGGCGGAATGTGATGGGCGTAGATGCAGAATAGCAGCAAATCGGCCCGCGCCATAACCTCAAGCGGATCGGTAAACGCATGGTGCACCGCCCCGGCGGATTCCGCGCGACGGCAGACCAGTTCGTCCGTATCCGCGCCGATGATCTCCGCCCGGCGAAATCCGCGCAGGGCGTAAGCCATGGAGGCCCCCATCAAACCCAGACCGACAATGCCTATGGTAAAGTTTTCCTGCGGCATATGTTTCCTCAGTTCGTTGGAATTTGTTCCATCATACATGATTTCGCGCAAAAAGTCAACCTTACGCCGGTCAACAAAAGTTCCCCCCCGCAACGAATGCAAGGGGGAAGCGGGTGCTTATTGGGGAACACATTATTTCTCAATATAGCCTTCGGCGTTAACGATGCGTGTAGGGGGCACGCGGTTGCCCTTGGAGACGCTGACTTCGCCCAGATGGTTGCCGGAACCGTCGATAACATAGAGCTGCAAATCCTTGTCGGCCTCTTCGCCGGGTTTCCATTTCCTTTTATTGGATGCCATTGCGCAGTTCTCCTTTTCAAAAATAGATCGCCGCATCATTGCGCGGCAGTCTTAGTTTTGTCCGGTTTCGGGGGAACTATGCAATTGTCATTTGTTGTATTGCTGTGTATGCGTGACGCGAAGCCGGGCCATCGCCCGGGCCATCGCGATTTTGTTGATCCGGTATTCCTGCTGGCTGATCTGCTGACGCAGTTTTTCCTCCGCGCGCCGCATCACACCCTCCGCGCGCCTGATATCAATATTTTCCGGCCATTCGCAGGCCTGTGTGAAAATTACCACGCCCTTGTGGCTCACCTCCATAAAGCCTTCCGAAAGAAAGGCCTCCTTCCATTCCCCGGTGATGTTCAGGCGTATCGCGCCGATGTTTACCGGCGTAACCATCGGCAGATGCCCGGCCAGCACACAGATCTCGCCGTCCGGCGTACCGACGATCACCCCCTGCGCCTCCCCTTTGAAAAAGGAATGCTCCGGGGTCATGATGTCCAGATGAAATGGGGTGGGCATTTCGCTGCGCTCCTAGACTTTAGATTGTAGATACTTGATTATTGTTAGGGACGCCGCCCTCGGCGTCCCTAACGAAGCGGGCCGGAAACATCAAACAAAGTTAACTTCCCTTTTCCGCCTTCTCAAACGCCTCGTCCAAATTGCCGATCATATAAAACGCCGATTCGGGCAGATGATCCGCCTTGCCATCCAACAAATCCTCCGCGCTGCGCAGGGTATCTTCCAGCGAAACATAGCGGCCGGGCATGCCGGTGAAAACCTCGGCTACGTTCATCGGCTGCGAAAGAAAACGCTGCATCCGCCGGGCGCGGTGGACGATATGCTTATCTTCCTCTGTCAGTTCATCCATGCCCAAAATGGCGATGATGTCTTTCAACTCGTTGTAGCGCTGCAGGCAGGCCTGTGTGCGCCGGGCGATTTCATAGTGTCGCTGGCCGACGATGTTGGCGTCGAGGATGCGGGAATTGGATTCAAGCGGGCTGACGGCGGGGTAAATACCCATCTCGCTCACGGAGCGCGAGAGAACGGTCGTCGCATCCAGGTGGCTGAAGATCGCTGCGGGGGCGGGGTCGGTCAGATCATCCGCAGGTACGTATATCGCCTGCACCGAAGTGATGGAACCGTCGGTCGTGGAGGCGATGCGCTCTTCCAATTCGCCCAGCTCCGTTGCCAGGGTGGGCTGGTAGCCCACGGCGGAGGGCATGCGCCCCAGCATAGCCGAAACTTCATTGCCTGCCTGCACATAACGGAAGATATTGTCAATAAAGAGCAGCACATCGCGGTGCAAAACATCGCGAAAATATTCGGCCATCGTCAGGCCGGTCAGCGCCACACGCATGCGGGAACCGGGCGGCTCGTTCATCTGCCCAAAGGCCATGGCCGTCTTCCCGATCGCCCCGGATTCGCGCATGTCGTGCACCAGGTCGTTGCCCTCCCGGCTGCGCTCCCCCACCCCGGCAAAGACGGAATACCCGCCGTGCCCATGGGCGATGTTGTGAATCAGCTCCATAATCAGCGTAGTCTTACCCACGCCCGCGCCGCCGAAAAGGCCGATCTTACCGCCCTTGGCGTAAGGAGCCAGCAGGTCGATTACCTTGATGCCGGTCTCGAAGAACTCCGTAGCCGGAAACAGTTTTTCATAAGGCGGCGAATCGCGGTGAATCTCCCAGCGTTCGGGGGTCTCCAGGGGGCCCGCGTTGTCAATGGGCTGGCCAAGGACGTTAACTACGCGGCCAAGAATCCCCTCGCCCACAGGCACCGTGATGCCACTGCCCGTATTCGTGACGGCGGCACCGCAGGCCAGGCCTTCGGTCGCCTCCAGCGCCACGCAGCGCACGACGCCGGGCGCGGTGTGAGCGGCAACTTCCATGTGTACTTTGCCGCATTCGGTCACCAGCAGGGTGTTCGTCTTTGGCTCGGCGTCGGGCGGGAAGCGGACATCCAGAACGGGGCCGCTGATCTTTATGATTTTGCCTTGAACGTTGGGCATAAAATACCTCCGAACAAATTCATCGCCGCACTGGCTTTCTTCAGGTTCAAAATCTAACAACTAATAACTATAGTCTAAACAAACACCGCGCTGGTAATCTCCGCGATCTCCTGCGTTACGGCGGCCTGGCGGGCAAGGTTATATTCCAGCCGCAATTTTTCCAGCATCTCGTCGGCGTTGCGCGTTGCGCTCTGCATCGCCAACATGCGCGCCGTGTGTTCACTGGCGTAGGAATGCATCAGCGCGCCGAAAATATAGCCCACCAGATATTGCGGCACCAGCTGCTGGAACACATCAGCCTCAGACTGGGGATAAAAGATCGCGTGGGCGGGTTCGGTGGCGTCAATGTCCAAAAAATCGTTGAGCCGCAGCGGCAGAACTCGGTGACAGATCGGCTCGCCCGCCACGCCGTTCTCGTACGGCGTATAGACCAGAAAGACCTGGTCGGTCTCTTTTCGGTCAAATCGTTCCAGAACATCCAGAGCGATCGCTCTGGCGTTCGCCAGTGAAGGGTCCTGCGTCACGCCGCCGTATTGCTCGTCCGGCACAATCCCACGCGCACGAAAGAACGCGTCGCCCATTAGGCCAATTGTGATCAGGGTGAGGTTTTTCAGGTCATTGTCGCTGCGGCTGCCAATCTTTTCGCTGATCTCGCGGTGCGCCAGCTGCAAAACGGCTGAATTATAGGAACCCGCCATCCCTTTATCGCCCGAAATGACCAGGTAGGTGCGCCGGGCATGCAGGTGCTTGGTCAAATAAGGGTGGTCCGTCAGGTGCGGCGAAAGAAGGATATCCTTCATCACAGACTGCACCTGCCGGAGGAAAACGCGGTTATATTCCATTTTGGGAATTACTTTTTTCGCCCGGGCGGAGGCCACCAAATGCATGGCGTTGGTGATCTTCCGGGTTTCCTCCACCGCGCCGATGCGGCGACGGATTTCGTTGGTCTTTTGCATGCTAGACTCCAGATGTTAGACTTTAGATGTTAGATTTTGTAGGGGAGACCGTCTTCGGTCGCCGGGCGTAAATGATTGATAATCCTGTTGTTGTCGGCACGCCGGGGTCGTTATTGTTATGGGCGGTGCGCCGGGGTCATCGCACCTACCGGTTCGCATCGGCGAGAAAGCGTTTGATATACGCCACCAGCATCTCTTTATCGGCGGCGTTGAGCTTGCCTGTTGTGTCGATGGCGTGCAGAGTGCCTTCGCAGTGCTCGTTCAAATAGGTCAACATGGTGCTGCGTAATTCGGGGATCGCCTTGGGCGGAATGTCCTTGAGCAAATCCATGCCAAAGGCCAGTAGCACGGCCACCTGTTGCGCCAGGGTCATCACGTCATCCTGCCGCTGCTTGAGCAACTGGGTCAGGCGTTCGCCCCGGCGGAGCAGCTGCGCAGTGGAGGCGTCAATGTCAGCGCCGAACTGGGCGAAGATCGCCGTATCCCGGTATTGGGCGAGGTCGAGCCGCAGGGAACCGGAGACGTCGCGCATTGCGGGCCACTGGGCCGCGCGCCCGACGCGGGAGACGGAAAGCCCCACGTTGACCGCCGGGCGCACCCCGGCGTTGAACAGCTCTTCCTCCAGAAATATCTGGCCATCTGTGATGGAGATGACGTTTGTGGGGATGTAAGCCGAGATGTCGCCCGCCATGGTCTCAACGATGGGCAGGGCGGTGATCGAACCGCCGCCTCGCTCGTCGCTCAGCCGGGCAGCGCGCTCCAGCAGGCGGCTGTGCAGGTAGAACACGTCGCCTGGGTAGGCCTCACGGCCCGAAGGGCGGCGCAGCAGCAGGCTCATCGAGCGGTATGCCGCCGCGTGCTTGCTGAGGTCGTCGTAGACGATCAGCACGTCTTTGCCCCGGTACATGTACTCCTCGGCAATGGCGCAGCCCGCGTAGGGTGCGAGATATTGCAGTGTCGGCCGGTCGTCCGCCGTAGCGGCGACGATCACCGTGCGCTCCATCGCGCCTGCTTCGCGCAGGGTGCGCGCCACCTGCGCCACTGTCGAGCCTTTTTGCCCGATGGCGCAATAAACGCAGTAGGTGTCTTCGTTATACCGCTGGTTGATCATCGCCGCCAGGGCGATGGCGGTCTTGCCGGTCTGGCGGTCGCCGATGATCAGCTCGCGCTGGCCGCGCCCGATCGGGATCATGCTGTCGATGGCCAGCAAGCCGGTCTGCAGCGGTTTACTTACTGGCTGGCGGTCCATGATGGAGGGCGCGGGATATTCGACCGGGCGAAAGGCCGTCGCCTTCAGTTCCTGCCCGTCGAGCGGTTTGCCGATGGGGTCAATGATCCTGCCCAGCAGCGTGTCGCCGACGCAGATATCGGCCACGTGGCCCGTACCGCGCACAAAGCCGCCGGTCGTGATCTCCCGGCTGCCGGAGAGCATCACGGCCCCCACGCCGTCCTCGCGCAGATCCAGCGCAAGACCGAAATGGCCACCCTCAAAGGCAAGCAGTTCGCCGTAATGGCTGCCCGAAAGCCCGTCGACCTGCACTACGTCGTCCATGATGGAATGCACGGTGCCATAATCGCCGAGCCTTGGCTCAAAAGAAACCGCCTTCACTTTTTCCAGCAGATGGCTGGTGTATTCGCTTGGTTGTGGCATGTTCATAGCCTCGTTATTGATTATTCTTAGTAGGGGAGCACATTGTGCTCCCGCGCATTGTCTCCCGCACATTGTCTCCCGCACATTGTGCTCCCGTGCATTGTCTCCCGTGCATTGTGCTCCCGCGTGACATTTCCGCCCCTTTACGGCCGCTCCAGTTCTTTTTTCACCTGTTGCAGCCGCGACGCGACGCTGAAGTCGTAGAGCTTACCGGCGATCAGCGCAACGTAGCCGCCAATCAGCGATGCATCCACCTCAACGGCAAAGCAGACCGTATGCCCCAGCAGGCGCTCGAAGCGGGCACACAGGTCGGTCAACTCTTCCGCCGTCGGCGCGATTGCGCAGCGCAGCACGGCACTGCGCGTGGTCTCTGGTGTCTGGCTCATATAGTCTCCCCGCCCTCCTGCGTTCCGGCGAAAAACTCGTCCGCCAGGCGGAGGGAATCCTCGCGCCGCACCTCGCGGCCCAGCACCTGTTCGGCGATCCCCAGCGCCAGGTCCGCGACCTCGCCGTGCAGCCCTTCCAGGGCCTGGTCATGCTCCCGCCGCGCGTCGAGCCGGGCTTTATTCAGCAGGGCCGCGCTTTCCTCCCGCGCGCTTTCGGCCATTGATTTGGCCGAGGCGTTCGCGGCGGCGGTGATCTCAAGCGCGCGCTCCCGGGCGGTATCCTCCGCGGCGGCAATGCGGCGCTCATATTCTTGCTTCAGCTCCTCCACCTGTGCGTGGGCCTCGGCGGCTTCGGCCAAGGAGCCTTGCAGCCGCTCCGCGCGCGCATGCATAAACTTGCGCACGGGCTTATACAGCAACTGCCGTAACATCAAAAAGAGAAGAATCATGTTGAGGATGTGCAACAGGATTTCCTCCGGGCTAATCAGTCCGTTCATGGGCAGAATCGTCCTTTCTCTTGAGCGTTGCGAAGCGATTCAACGCAGGGTTTATTTGACGAACAGGATGATCAGCGCCGTGAGCAGGCCATAAATGGCGGTGGATTCGGTCAGCGCCAGACCCAACAGAAAGATCGAGTTGATCTTGCCGGAGGCCTCCGGCTGCCGCCCGACGGCCTCAGCCGCACGTCCGGTCGCCATGCCCATCCCAAGGCCCGCGCCGCCCGCCGCCAGCATGCAAAGCCCCGCGCCGATTGCAGTATAGTCCATGATGTAATTCTCCTTTAAAAAATTAACTGTGTCAGTCGCTTTCTTCCGCGGTTGATTCTTCGATATAAGAAAGCGTGAGGGTCACGAATATGAACGCTTGAATCAGAGGATGAAACACGTTGAAGAACAGCCCCGCGACACTGGGGATGCCAACCGCGCGGTGCCCCAGCGCCCAATAGAGCAGTTCGATGATCACCATGCCGCCGAACATGTTGCCGAAGAGACGGCAGGCAAGCGAGAGCGGCACCACAAGATCGGATAATATGCGGAAGGGGAAGGCGATGGTCGAGGGGTTGCGCAGCGCCCGCAGGTTCGCCTTGAGGCGCTGGGGGAGCTTCGCCTCAGGCGGCAGGTCGGTGTGAATCCCGGCGTAGCTTTTGATCCGCCCGAAAAAACCCTTGCGCTTAAAGCCGTAATAGTTGATTAAAAAGAAGGTGATCAGCGAAAGCGCGAGCGTCATGTTGATGTCCGCCGTGGGCGCGTGCAGGCCCAGCAGTTCCACAGCCGAGCAGCAGACCAGCAGCAGCGCCAGGCTGAAAATATACGCGCCGAAAGAAAGGCTCATGCCCTCCAGTTTGCCGCCGATGTATTTATCCAGGATCTCAATCATCATTTCAAGCAGCATCTGCACGCCCTTCGGGTTATCCTTCATATGCCGCAGCACGGTCAGGCGCAGAATGAGGCAGATGACGAAGAGAACCGCCAGGATCCCCCAAATCAGCTGCAGTGTGGGGCTGGTCAGCGCTTTGAGAGCCTCTGGCACCTTCATGCCAAACAACACGCCCGTGGGCTGCGGGTGAATCTCAGGCGGCGCGAACGGTTCTTTTTCCTCGTTGCGAAAAATCAGCGAGATACCCATCACCGCGACGAGCCAGGTGCCGAATACGCCCAGCAGGGTGAAGATGTTTTTCGGCAGCTTTTGCTTCGTCGTGGGTGCCTCGATCAATGCCAGCCTGCGTACGGCGCGCCGCCGCAGGAGAAACCCGACCACAGCCGCCCCTACCCCAATAAGCAAAACGCCATAGTGTTGGGCAAGGTTGAGCGCCTCATGGAGCATTTGCCTGCCCCCTTTCCGTAATATCCTCCGAATTTGATAAACGTCTTCTGCCGCGCAATAGCGCCGCAACGCCGCCTGCCAGCGCAAACACCACCAGCGCGGCGGCGCAGCTCAACCCGAAGGCAAGCAGTGCCTGCGGTCTGCGCAAAGCGCAATAAAACAGCCCTGCAATCGGCACCGCTAACGCCGCCAGCATCCATAAGACACCGGAACGCTTTGCCCTGAGTAACCTGCGACATGCTGTGGCCAGCAGCAGATAGTTCAGCGCACCCGCCGCGATTCCGGCGGCCTCGGGCAGCCAGCGCATCGTTTCACCGCCCCGCAGCATTTTATTTTACCCATTATAGACCTCTCATAAGCAAAATGCAATAGGCCAAACCGCCAATGCTTGTCTTTCAGGCAAGAAAATAATTGTGAACAATTTTATTTCCGACTTGCAAACAGCCGTGCTATGGGGTAAAATGATATACACACAATAAAATTGCTTGGAGGAACCGATATGGCCACAGAGAGTCAACCCGCCTGGTGGAAGGAAATGTCCGTTTACCAGATTTGGCCGCGCAGCTTTC
Source organism: Oscillospiraceae bacterium (assembly GCA_031549985.1). Lineage (GTDB taxonomy): Bacteria > Bacillota > Clostridia > Oscillospirales > Acutalibacteraceae > WRMQ01. The sequence goes on from JAVBOZ010000031.1 coordinate 12,124, forward strand.
GCGACGGCAACGGAGATGGGGTCGGCGATTTGCAGGGGGTACTGCAAAAGCTGGACTACATCAAAAGCCTGGGCGTGGACGCCATCTGGTTCTCACCGCTATATCCCAGCCCGAACGCGGATTACGGCTACGACATCGCCGATTACCGCGATATTTCACCCGACTACGGCGATCTGACGCTTTTCAAGAAGGTGCTGGATGAGGCCCACGCGCGCAATATCAAGGTGTTCATGGATCTCGTGATCAACCATACCTCCGATGAGCACGCCTGGTTCAAGCAATCTATGGCGGATACGCAAAGCCCCTACCACGATTATTATATCTGGCGCAAGGGGAAGAGGGACGGCAAGCCCCCGAACAACTGGAAATCCGCTTTTGAAGGCGGGGCATGGGAATACGTCTCCGGCATCGGGGAGTATTACCTCCATGTCTTCGCCAAGAAGCAGCCCGACCTCAACATGCGTAACCCCGAGGTGCGCCGCGAGGTCAAGGACATCATGCGCTTTTGGCTGGAGATGGGCGTTGACGGATTCCGTGAGGATGTGATCACTTACATCGCCAAGCGTGAGGGGCTGCCCAACGGCTTCCCCCTGCCGGTCAGCACCGGGCTGGAGCATTACACCAGCCTACCCGAGGTCAAGGAATATTTGCGGGAGTTCAAAGAGGAAGTTCTGGACCAATACGGGGCCTTTACGGTGGGCGAAGCGCCGATGATGACCCCAAAGCTCGCCAAGGAATACATCACCGAAGGCGAAGATCAGCTGCTGAACCTGATGTTCCACTTCCAGCACATGGAGGCCGACTGCTTCCTAACCGATTGGATTCCCATGCCCTTCCGGCTGAAAAAGCTCAAGAAGGTCTTCACCCGCTGGCAGACCGAGATGCGCGGCAGCGCCTGGAACGCGCTCTACCTTGAGAACCACGACCATCCGCGCATCATCAGCCGCTACGGCAGCGAAAAATACAGGGTTGAAAGCGGCAAGATGCTGGCGGCTGCCTATCTTTTGCAGAGTGGGACGCCCTTCATCTATCAGGGGCAGGAAATCGGCATGACCAACCAGAAGCTTGATTCTCTGGACCAGTTCAAAGACGTCGTCACCTTCAACAATGCCAAAATTTTCGAAAAATTCGGCATCAAAGGCGAACGCTATTTGCGTATCGCCAACCGCCGATCCCGCGAAAATGCGCGCAGCCCCATGCAGTGGAGCGACGCACCGAACGCCGGGTTCAGCGACGCCGACCCCTGGTTCCGCGTCAACCCCAATTACACGGAAGTCAACGTCGCGGCCGCCGAAGCGGATGACTATTCGCTCCTGCACTGGTATCGCAATCTATTGGCGCTGCGCCGGGGTAATCCACTGGTCATTTACGGCGAATATACCGAGCATTACAAGAGCAGCCGCCATCTCTATGTCTATTCCCGCCGCCACGAGGGCAAGCGCATGCTGGTGATCTGCTCCTTCAGCGCACAGCCTCAGCGCTTCAGCGCGCCGCTGGGCTTCGACCTGCTGCACGGCGAACAGTGCTTCGGCAACTACGCCGCACCGGAGGTGCAAAGCAACCAGTTCATCACCCGGCCTTATGAGTGCAGGGTATACCTGTTTGACGACGAAAACTGATTGGAGGAACCGGCTATGACTTCCAAAGAACGCTTCGCGCGTGTCATCGCGCATAAGGAAGCAGACCGAATACCGATCATTGACGACATCTGGCGCGGCACCCACGTGCGCTGGCGGCGGGAAGGCATGCCCGATGTCGATTGGCGCGACTTTTTCGGCATCGACAAATGCGAAACCATCTGGGTCGGCGGCATTTCGCCGCATTTCCCGGAGGAAATCATCGAAAAAAATGAGCGCTACACCATTCGGACGACTGACTGGGGCGTGACGGTTAAGGAATTCAATGAAATGGACTCCACCCCGCAATACCTGGGCTTCAAGATCAAGACACCTGGGGATTGGGAAGAAGCCAAGGCCCGTATGATCTTTGACGAACACCACCTCCGCCGTAACTGGCTGAAAAACGAAGTCGCGAAATGGATGGCCGAAGGCCGCTATGTGGAATTCACGCCGATCTTTGGGTTTGATATTACGCATAACCGCGTCGCGGGCCTTGAAGGCATGCTGATCGCCATGCTGGAAGAGCCCGAATGGGTTGCCGACATGTTTGAGACGATGTTGAACCTTAACCTGCGCTATCTTGACGCGATCTGGGATGAAGGCTATCACTTTGACGCGGTGAAGCTTTATGACGACATGGGCTACAAGGGCACGCCGTTTTTTTCGCTTGAAACCTATCGCAACCTGCTCAAGCCCAGCCACCGAAAGATGGTGCAATGGGCGCACGACCATGGAATCCCCGCGCATCTGCACTCCTGTGGCAACGTGATGCCCCTGGTCGCCGATCTTGTGGAGGTTGGCTTTGACATCCTGAACCCGATGGAAATCAAGGCTGGCATGGATCCCCTTGCCCTCAAGCAGCGCTACGCCGGCAAGCTGGCCCTGCACGGCGGCATGAACGCGGTACTCTGGGAGGATAAAGACGCCGCGGTCGCGGAAATCGAGCGGCTTGTGCCCACTTTGAAGCAGGGCGGGGGGTATATCTTCTCGTCGGATCATTCCATCCACTCCGGGGTGAGCTTCGAGACCTACCGCGCGATCGTCGAAGCGGCCAAGCGCTGTGGGGCTTATTGAATATGACCCAGTTATTCAAACGTACCATTCATGATTGGGCCTCTTGGGGCGAGGTGTATCAGGACATCGACGCTTGGCGTCCGCTGATTGAGCACATCTTCGCAAGAGAGAATCTGCCACTGTCGGAGATTGAGCACCTGATGCCAGGCACAAACGCCGTATTCAAAGTTGGCAATGTGGTGGTCAAGTTGTTAGCACCCAGAGAATCAGGCATGGACGCGCGATCGGATTACGAAACAGAGCTGTTTGGGCTGCGGCGGGCCAACCAGCTTGGGATCTGCGCCCCAAAGCTGCTGGCGACCGGATGCATCCGGGACAAATATGATTTTCTTTATCTGGTGATAGCGCACATAAGCGGCGTGGAGTTGGCCCAGTTTGAGAGCAGGATATCAGACTGTAAAAAAGAAGAAATCGGGCGAAAACTGCGCGATATCACCCTTAAAATGAATACGTCCTGCGCGCGCTTCAACGAAATCAATGTGATCCACCGCGCTATGGAAGCAAAGCGCTGGACGCGGTTTTCGACCGGTTTTATGCTCGAAAGGCAGGCGTGGCTGGAACAGCAAAGCCCCGGCAAAATGATGTTTACCCATGGCGATCTCAATTCTGACAACATCATAGCTGGCGCTGACGGTGAGCTTTACATCATTGATTTTGCCGATGCCCTGCTCGCGCCCGCCGTTTATGAAGTTGCGGCGCTCCTCTGCGGAACCTTCGAGTTTCATCCCGCCTATCTGCGCGGCTATTTCGGTGCGGGATACAACGCCGCCGACATTGCTGAACAATGCTTTCATGCCGTCTTGATGCATGATTTCGGCGCAGATATGATCCGGATCCACTTCGGCGAACCGGAAGAAATGACCGACTTGGGGGTTTTGCGTCAACGGATTTATTCGGTGGTCATATCGGGCAAAAGCTTTGGGAGGTAACATGTCATCCACCACCATCCGCGCGCCGGAAACCAGCGATTCGCGTGCCATTCGCCGCCTGTTTCGGCAGTTGGATCAGACAGAGCACAGGCTAATGCCCGGGCGCTTTCGCAGCCGGCCACGTGGCCGGCAAATCCCGCAACAGTCACCCGACGGCGGCCTGTTTCTTGCGTTGCGCAATGATGTCCTCCAGGGTACGCTAAACTACAGCATAAGGGAGCACCCGCAGAGTGCGACGCGCGTAGCCGCCAAGGTGCTGCGCGTTCACCGGCTGGTGGTGGACGCGGCCTGCCGCAAGCGGGGCATCGGCACCGCGCTGATGCAACACGCCAGTGATCTGGCCTTTGCGCAGGGTGCCGCCCGGCTGGAACTGGGCGTCACCGAAACGAACGAACCCGCGCGGCGGCTTTACGAAAGCCTTGGATATCAAACCATTGAACGCGAGCTTATGCGCCCGGCAGGCCCCTTGGCGGCGCGGCCGCAGGCGGAGGGCATAACCATTCGGCCCGCCGTGCAGAAGGATATTCCCGCATTGATTGGCCTGCTGCGTCAAATCGGCCAGCTGCACCACAACCTGCGGCCCGATCTTTTTTGCCCGGGTGCGCAGAAGTATACGGAAGAACAAGTCAAAGAACTGCTGGCAAAAAAGGACTGGCACATCTTTGTCGCCGAAGACGCGGCGGGCAAAATCCGTGGCCACCTTTTCTGCCGCGAATGCGTCTGGCGGAAACACTCGAATTTTAGAAACGCCAGGTTTGTCTTCATAGACGACCTCTGCGTCGACCAAAACTGCCGTGGCAGCGGCATCGGCGCGGCGCTGCTGGCGCGGGCTGTCACGCTGGCCGGGCGCGGGCGGTTCCTGTTGCTGCACGTCACGCAGGGGAACGAAGGCGCACTGCGGTTTTATGAGCGTCACGGTTTTCGCGCCGTTCGCCGGGTAATGGCGTTGGCGCTATGACAGAATAACAACCAGGCGCCATATTATCCTTGGTTATCAAGGTTAATATGGCGCTTTGTCGCTTATGTGTTACTAGTTTATGAAACCTAAACCAGCAAATCGACAGCTTCATGCAGCTGTTCTAAGGTTTTATGGGTGTAAACTCGCTCCCCTGTATCACTGGATTTGTGCCCCATTACACGGTCAACGGCGACCTTGTTTGCACCGGCCGCATCCAAGCGGCTGCGGAAGGTGTGGCGGCATTCGTGGACGGTGTGCTTCATCCCGACGAGCTCCATCACTTGAGCCCAAAAAATGTAATACTGGCTTTTGCTGACCGGCTTTCAGTTGTACTCGAAAAGATACGCTCCGCCCAGGCGGGCCACCACCAGGGGAAGTATGCGGGGGTGGATCGGCACCAGGCGATTTTTTCCCGCGCTAGTTTTCGTGCCGCCCTTGATCGTCTTTTGCTTCAAATCGACATCTTCACAGCGGACGGCGAGCAACTCCGAAATACGAAAGCCCGTGTATAGAAACACCAGCACCGAATCTACCCACGGCTCCCCGGCCATGCTCCATAGGCGAACAATCTCTTCTTCGGTAAATGGTACTTTGGACGTTTCTGGCACAGATTCAGAAGCGAGCAAATCCGAATAGCACTTACTCACCAAGTCCAGCTCCAGGGCGAAGCGGTCAAGGTGCTTCAAAAAGGCTTTAATGGCCCCGCCAGCATCATCATGCCGTCTTCGCGCGTAGCGCAGTATCCGACGGTCTGATAAATCGGGTAGCCGCGATTTGCGAGCGTTTCTTTTGACACCTTTTCAGTATCCCTATTGTATCACACCGAAATGACACCAAGCAATGACACGTTTATGACACCGTAAAACGACACGATGTTCTCATTCCACAATCACCGCAATTTCACCCAGCGCAACACCTGCCGCACCCAACGTCAGCGTCGCTTCGCCTTTTTTCAACGCATGCAGATAGATAATATCATCCTTTGCCTGAAGCTCAAAAACACCGGTTGGCGCTATTTCGTGGGCGACATCTCCGCGATAATCTGTAGTTATTTTTTCATCAAGCCTGACGGTTTCTCCTGTCTTTAATCGAATTGTTTTCTGCGGTATAGTAATATCCGCCAAGCGCAGGGTGACGGTTGCTGCTTTGCCGTCTTGCGGGATAATTACAATGCCATCCAAGGCTGCGTGAAGGCCCTCATATTTGAGAGCATTAAAAGACCGATTTACAAAAAGCCAAACATGTTCCTGGAGACCATACGTGCCATATGCGGAGTAATGCTCATAACCTTTACCCGCAAAAATATAGTATCCACCTATATACTTCCCCGATGCAGTCATATCCATATACCCTTTGGAATAAAAGGCTTTATTTAATTGATTTCGTGTTTTTCCGCTGTCATAATCCTTGATGCGCAGCGCTGTTCGCTCTGTAATGGTGGCGGTTTCTCCCACTCCGATTGCAGTCTCAGGTATGCGTGTCAAGGTTATTTTCAAGGAAGCGCTGCTCTTATCGTGCGCCAGATCAATACGTACATACATTGGCTTGTTCGCGGCTAATTGGGCGTAGTAGTCAAAGTAGTAGTTGTTTCCGTTGCGGTGCGATTCGCCTTCGAACATAACACCGCTGCCGGTGACAACGTCTACATTTAATGAATAGTTTCCATCAATATGTAGCATATACGTGCCGCTCTCTCTAACGGAAAGCTGAACGATCCCGCTTTCGCCTTTCTTTAGTTTTAGGCTGCCTTCTTTTGCGTCTGTTGCCGTTGCCGTAGGTGGCTTGCTTTTTTCCAGATATTCTTCCAATGTCTGCGCATATACCTCCACCATACAATAGGGAAGGTCGACATCTTCCTCTGTTTCTTCTGGATTGCGGCGGAGGTTCCAGTTCGATGGTTCATCGAATTGATATGAATTAGCGACGCAATACATCGCGACGCGATGTATTCCGGGCTCTAGCAACTGCTGTTTGGGTCGAACAATGCCATTGACCGAGCCGATTCCGGTAACAAAAAACATTCCTTCCCAGTATTCAAGATCACTGTCAGGATCATTATAATATTTCTCCAAGTCATAGGCATCCACGACCTCGCTGCTGCCATCTTCACGCGTCAATTTAACTTTGATACCCTCAATTTGAGGCTGCTCCATCAGCTCATAAAACACAAGCGGTTTTTCCTGGCTTACCAACTCGACTGAGACGACGGGAGATTTAGATTTAGCGAGTTCGGTTGACGGAGCGGCGACCGCACTGGCGGCAGAGCTGTTCTTGCTGCCGTTTTTGGCGTTGTTCTCGGAGCCGTCTAAGGAATTTCCATTCCCCGGGCCGCAAGACACCAGCGCAAAGGCAAGGCATGCGTTTAGCGTGAATGACGCTGCGATTCTGATGATTCTTTTAAGAGTTGTTTTCATGGGGCGACACCTCCACTTGAGCGTTTATTCTCTAATCAACGACATACCAATTGCCTCCCAGGCTTTCCTCCCTGGGAAAAAGGCTATTCCGATCACCTTTCTTTGAATAATACTTGGGGGGCTTGCCATCGAAAGTATAAATATACTTCCAAGTGCCCGCACCAAAAACATAAGTAACCCTGCCTTCGTCTACATATATGCATTCAAAGCCGTAAATTGTTCGCCTTGCAATCGTTGCAAGCTTTTCACATAACGAATCATCAAGAGGGATTTTCGTTGTATCCATAGCTGTAATAAAGAGAGGATTTCCTTTAACAAAAGTATAGTTAGAAGAAAGTCTCTCCCCATGTTCTGCTTCAACCCAAAATGTTTTATACTCACCAATTTCGGCTTCTTCTGACACAAGATAATCCCTATAAAGAATCGCATTTATCTGCTCAAGGGTATCCTTACTGAGTTTGATAAACTCTTTTTTATTCCAGATTGCATCGCTTTCGGCGCTTCTACGACTGCTGTGCTCGTCTAGGGCCGTCACCTCATACAATATGGTGGCTTGACGAGAATCGAGCGGCATTATTTCGCTTGACGGAGCAGAGTCGTCAGTGCTTTTGCATGAAAGCAAAAGGAAACAAAGGGCAGCGCAAAACAAGGCAAGCACAAAGATACGAATGCTTTTCATTGTCATTGCAGTCGGCTTCCTTTCTAATAAAACGTTTTTGTAGATGTGTTAAGCTGAAGTGAAACCTTCGTATGGAAAGGCCTATAAGTCCCGTTCCACCTCTTGTCATGCTGAAGGATGTATCAGGAGCGAACACCAACGCCGGCACCCGGGATGGTGCCGAACCCCTGCGGCTTATTTACGCCCGGCGATGATAATAATCATCCCCCTGTCTTTACAAAGTACCAGTTGCCGCCTAAGCTCTCTTCTCTGGGGAAGAAGGCGTTCCGATCACCTTCCTTGAAATAGTATTTTGGTCGTTTGCCATCAAAAGTGTAAATGTATAACCAATGTCCTGATCCAAAAATATAATGCACCCTATCTTTTGCCGCAAATATGCAATTAAAACCATAGCCGGTTCGCTTGACTACCGTCGTAAACCTCTCAGTTAGTTCTTTGCCCAGCAAGATTCTTTTACCATCCATCGTTGCAATAAAAAGAGGCACTCTAGTATCGTTCTTTGCATGTTCTAAAAGGTATCTTCGATCAACAAGAAAGCCATCCTCTGATTCAAAAAAATAGACTTTTTTCTCTCCGGTTTTGCATTCCTCAGAAACAAGGTAGTCCGCGTAAATCGCATCATTTACGCTTTCAAAAGTTGCTTTGCTGAATTCAAAGAGATCAAACTGATCCCGAATCGCATCGCTTTCATCGCTGGCTAGACTGTCCTCCGAAGAAAAAGGGCGAGACGACGTGCCTTCATCAGTATTGGATGAGGCTGTATCTGTTGGCAAGGTCAGCTTCTCTATATCTGCACATGAAAAAAACAGGGAAGGAAGTATCGCACAGAATGCAGTTAACACGAAGCAACGAACACAAATTTTTTTCATTTCAATAAACCTCCTAAATCATTAAATGCTTCAGTTGTTGTGTTAAATTGGGTAATTGTTCTTTTGGCGGTTTCGCGATCAAAGTCATCGCCCGATACGCGCACACTGACGCTTTCAACGGAGATGTCGTCGTCTGGCGGCACGGAAATCCCACCGAAAAAATCTCGAATCTGCGACAAAAGCGCCACAATAAATGCAACCCAAAAAACGACGCCGTCTACGAGTTGCTCAAAATTTAAGCTGTTTTGGAGCATGTCTTTCGTGGTACTGAGCAACACAAAAACCGTCTCGGCTAAACCGTTTTTCTCTATCGAGCGCTCCATTAGCTCAATGTCACCTTCCAACGTCCCCTGCGCCTGCGCCGCGCCCATCACTTTGTTGCCCTGCGGCAGCACATTCCTTTCCCCCTTGGCCGCGCCCAGCAGGTTCTCAAACACCCCCTTGCACACCGGGTTGTTGTTGAACCCCATGGGGTTGTGCCGCGCGAAGGCGTAAAGGTTGGTGCCGGTCAGGGGGGCGGGTTAAGAGGGGCCAGCCGCAAGGGAGGGTTCCTTGCGGCTGGGGTGGCGCATAATTGCTAATATTCTCTTTTAGCGGAAATTGTTTTCGCAAGACCTTTTTCAAATTCCACCATAATGGTCGCTCCGTCGCGGTGAAAATACCAATTCGTGATTACTTCTTGGCCACTTTGACTTTCTTCGGCTGGCAATATAACAGTACTATCCTCTGGTTGTTTTCCGAACAAGGCGTCGGCATCCGCCTGGGTGCTTTTCCCTACGGTCAACCCAAGATAGCTGCCTTTATATGCAACTATTAGCTCAATTTCATCTGCCGAGTCCGGATAACGTATTAGAACACCTTCATAATTATAAAAAATGCCGTCCGTAGGCCCTAAAACTGCGTTGACAAAAGCATCGCTACTCTGCGGTAGCTTTCCAAGCACCAGAAACATATCGCTCACCGGCATTCCAATTGTTATGCCATGTACGATGTACTTTTCGTATAGGTCAAGTGCTTGTTGACCAACGACAGAGAGCGCTGCCGTATGTTTTGAGGCCTTTGTTCCTTCAGTAGCTTGAATTTGCTGCACCGAAGTGCTGCTAACCAGCAATTCAGGCTGGGCCGGGAGCGACGCATCAACGCTCGAAGATGAAGAACAACCAACGGCCAAAACAAATGGCAGCAACAGCAGCAAAATCGCAATTCTTTTCATTATTTTTTCCTTTCATTATGGAGTTATGGTCATCGGAAAATAAGGTTGATAGTCGCTTGGTTTTGTTGCCCATGCGCTACCGTTTTCAAGAATGAAAAAGTGAAGGTGTGGGCCTGTGGAATTACCGGTGTCGCCTGTCTTTCCTATAAAGTCCCCCTTAGCAACGGCGATTGCAGAGCCAACATTAGCGTCTATTTTTGTTCCATAGTTTTCCACGTTTGCTTGGCCAAGCGCAGGATCGTGCTTATCAATAGTTCCAGATGGCAAGGATTGGCTAAAAGCAAATTCGCTGAGGTGTCCATAACTTGCTTTATAGCCATCACCATAAGTGATTTCCGCATACGCTCCGATACTGTAGTAGTAAACTTTGTTCGGGTGACAGGTCGTGCATTTAACACGCCTTGTTTTGTACTGCAACACACCGTCTGCTAATGCGTATATAGATGTGCCTTTCGATACGCTGATATCAATCGCATTTTGTGGATCATGCAGCCCGCGAGTATGATAAGTTCCCGAAGTAATCACATAAGCGCTCCCTCCACTTCCCCCCGTCACGCTCACCGCACACGTAGCCTTCTTGGTGCTGCCATCTTTCGCCGTGGCGGTGATGGTCGCGCTGCCCGCCGCCTTGGCGGTCACCTTGCCGCTGCTGTCAACCGTTGCTATGGATGTGTTGCTGCTACTCCAAGTGACCCCCCTTTCATCTTTTGTTTCGGGCGTGACGGTTGCCGTTAAATTTACCGTTGCACCCACGGCAAGAGACGCCGTGGACTGCGACATCGCGACTTTCGTGAAGCAAAATTGATTCATGAAGCCCCACTTGCCGCTTGATTCGTCA
>JAVBOZ010000106.1:0-59623 GCA_031549985.1 Oscillospiraceae bacterium
CGGCGTCCCAGGCCGTGTGCGCATGGTCCCGAATCAGTTCAATGGCTTTCATCTGGGATATCTGATGTTCCTTTCTGTCTCCTTTATTGTTTTACGCCGCGCCGCGGGCCGCAAATACCCGCCGCACGCAATCCGCGATCACGTCCAAATCCTCCTCGGTCATCGCCGAGCCGGAGGGCAGGCAGACGCCGCGGCGGAAAAAGTCTTCCGAAGCGCTGCGGCCCTCTTCGGCCGCGTAATACGAACATCCGGCAAAGACCGGCTGGCAGTGCATCGGATTCCAGGCCCGGCGTGCCTCAATGTTCTCGGCCTCCAGCGCGTCCACCAGCTGCTGCGCCGAAAGGAGACTGTCGTCTTCCAGCATCGCCACACTCAGCCACCAGTTCGGTTCGCTGTCTTCCGGCACGGGCAGCATTCGCAGCGGGAGCGCCGCAAATGCCTGCTTGTAATAGGCGTAGATCTCCTTGCGCCGGGCAATGTGTTCCCGGAGCGTCAGCAGCTGCGCGCGCCCGACCCCAGCGCAAAGGTTGCTCATGCGATAGTTAAACCCCAGTTCGCGGTGCAGGTAATAGGGCACCGGTTCCTTGGATTGACTCGCCCAAAAGCGAAGCTTGTCGGCGTCCTCGGCGGTGCGGGTAACCGCCATGCCGCCGCCGGAGGTGGTGATGATCTTGTTGCCGTTGAACGAAAACGCGGCGATTTGCCCGAAGGTGCCGCAGGCCTGCCCCAGGTAGCTTGCGCCCAGCGCCTCCGCCGCGTCTTCGAGTACGGGCACACCGTACTGTTGGCACAGGGGAAGCAGTTCACCCCAGGGGGCGCTTTGACCGTAAAGGTCGACGACGATGGCGGCCTTGGGCAGGCGGCCGCGCGCGGCGGCGTCCCGAAAGGCGCGGGCAAGCGCGGCAGGATCCATGTTACAGCCGCCCGGCAAAGAATCAATGAACACCGGCGCGGCCTGTTCATAGAGCACCGGATTCACGCTGCCGGAAAAGGTCAGATCGGAACAGAAGACGGTATCGCCCGGGCGAACGCCAAGCAGGCGCAGCCCCAGGTGAATCGCCGCGGTGCCGGAGACCAGCGCCGCGCCGAAACGCTCGTTACCCAGCGTCTGGCAGAGCTCCCGCTCAAAAGCGGAAAGGTGCGGCCCGGCGGGCGCAACCCAGTTGCTTTCCACCGCCTCGCGGAGGTAATCGAGCTCCCGCCCGTTGAGATGGGGCGGCGAAAGAAAAATACGTCTGCGCATATAATACTACCCCTTGGTAAAAATCCTTGCATCGTTCCGGTCTTTCGCCTGTACAAATCAATTCTTATTCCCGTTCGACTCCCCGCCGCCGCGCTGCCCGTAGCCATAGCCGTAACGTCCGTAATGGCCATACCTGCTCTCAGCGCTGTAGCCGTAGCCGTAGCCATAGCCGCCGTAGTATTTGCCCGGACGGCGGTAGGCGGCGCTGTATCCATTGCGGCGCACCAGATTTTCCGGCGCTGCCATGGTGAGGATGGAGCCGACGACGCGGATGCCTGCGGTATTGATTTCGTCCAGGGTCTCGTTGATCTGGTTTGCCCGGGCAAAATCATAGCGGATCGCGTAAACAAGGCCGTCAACCAGCGGCGCCAGAGTGATGCAGTCCGAGACCACGCGCGCGGGCGGCGTATCCAGGATCACATAGTCGAATTCCTCCCGTGCTTTTTGGATCACGCCGCGCATCGCCTCCGTGCTGAGCTTTTCGGGCGGATTGTCGGCGGAGCCGCCGGTGGAAAGGACGAAGATGCGCAGCTGTTTGATATATTTGACGGATTCCTCGTACGTTGTTTTAAAATTCAGGATGGGCAGCAGACCGGTCGCGTCGCTGTCGGGGATGCCGAGCCCCTTGCAGATCGCGGGCTTGCGCAGGTCGCAGTCGATCAGCAACACATTTTTACCCATTTGCGCCAGCGCACAGGCCAGGTTGATTGAAATGGTGGTCTTGCCTTCGCCTTCGAAGGTGCTGGTCACGGCGAATACCTTCGCGTCCCAGGATTCGGCTATATTTTCAAGCTTGGTGCGGATCGCCTTGATGTTTTCAATGAAATCGAAGCTGACGGTTCGCTTATCGCAGATGTGCGGCACCCGGTCGGCGTTCTTGCGGCGCAGGCGGCCCTTTTGTGATTGATAGGGCGTCATGCCCAGCATGCGCTCGGCGGTCTGGTTGCGGATATCCTGCCCGCTGCGGATCGTGCGCTTGGAGAGTTCCAGCAGCACAAACACCGCCGCCGCCAGCCCGCCGCCGATCAGCCCCCCCATTAAAGCGGATTTACGGGATTCATCGCTGTTATCGACCACCTGGGCCGGAATGGGACGACGGATCACCTCAATATCCAGAGTGGACTCAAAGTTTTTCAGGTAATCGGGCAGAATGGCGATCAACCGGTCCAGGGTATAGTTACAGAATTCGGGGTCCTGGCTGGTGACCGAAAGCATAAAGATGGCCTTATCGTCCGTGCCGGTCATCGCGATCGCCGCGCGCAATTGGCTCAGGCTATATTCAACATGGTATTTTTCCAAAATGGCGTCGCGCAACATCTCAATCACGCGGTCGCCCTTCATGAGCTGGGAATACCGGCTGAGGTTCGCCTTTTCATAGTAATTGCGTTCGGCCTGCTTGACGACCATTTCATCGGGCTGCCCCTCATTGTGGATGATCTGGTTATATGTGATGATTGTGAAAGCCAGGGTGGTCGCAGTGCTGTACTGTACGTAAGCTTGCTTTTTTGAGTTGAAAAACATCACGCTTCCCAGCGCGACGGCCGCCAGAAAGACAACCCATGCGCGGCGCAACACAGCGCGGAGAAGCCGCCCGTAATCCAGCTTTATCCCACCCGTGCTTCCGCCCCCCACGCCGCCGTTGGAAGGAGCATAGCCCCGCGACGGCTCCGGAACCATGTAACCCTGTTCCTGCTCTTGCTGCATACGAAAAACCCCTCTTCTTTTTCATGCCGTTCCGCGGAGCCAACACGCGTGGCTCCCCTCCCGCAGAATCGGAATGCTTCATACTACTCGTTTCGCCCGGCTAATATCTATCATCCGGCGGCCCTTTGTCTTCAAGCACCGCCTTAGGCGCTGTTTCGCACAGGTAATATATGGTCTCCGGGCGGATCCCCGGCGGAAAACGGCGAATCAACGAGGCCAACGCGGGCACGCGGTGCCGGATGCCGTGGGCATCGGTCGCCAGCAGGCGGGCCTGGCCTTTTTGAACCAACCGAAATGCCAGATGACATTCCGGCGCGGGTGCGTACCCCGCCACGCTCTCGGCGTTTACCTGAATCAGCGTACCCTCCTCGCTGATTTCGATGAGCAATTCCTCATCGCGCTGGAAGAAGCGGTATCGCTCGGCGTGGGCGATCACAGGCACAAGCCCCTGATCGCGAACCGCTTCAAGATATTGCCGCAACCGTGCCGGAGACAGCATTGCGCCCCCAAACTCCACCAAAAGAAAACGACTGCCCCCCAATGCCGCAGGGCGCAAATCGCCCGCATAAAAGATGTTGTCGTCCACATAGACCTCCGCGCCCGCATGCAGCCGTATCGGAATATGCCTGCGTTCCAGCGAAGATTGCAGCCGTTTGAGCTTTTCATCGCGCGTACGATAAAAAGGCGAAGGAGCAAGCTGCTGTTCAGGCAGAAAGTGGGGGGTTGCGCAGATGTCCGTTATCCCCTGTTCCGCCGCAAGGCCAGCCATGTCAATGGATTCCTCGCTGCCCTCAGGGCCGTCATCAATGCCGGGTAAAATATGACAATGCAAGTCAATCATGCGTTATCCTCTGTGGCGCTTTCTTCCAGCAGCAAAGCGGCCTCCGCTTCGGGCAGGCGCTCCACCTGGCGAAGCTTGCGACTCATCGCGTTTGTGCGGGTTCCGACAAGTTTTTCAATCTCTTGATCCGCTGCTTGGATCTTCTTTTGCGCGCTGCTCAGCGCGTCGGCAAAGCGGGAAAACTCAGTCTTTACGGCGCTGAGCACCTGCCAGACCTCCACGGAGCGTTTTTCGATCGCCAGGGTTTTGAATCCCATTTGCAGCGCGTTGAGGAAGGCCGAAAGGGTTGTGGGGCCGGTGACGGTGATCTTATAATCCCGTTGAAGGCTCTCAAAAAGCTCTGTGTTTTGTACTACTTCGGCATAAAGGCCTTCGGTCGGCAAAAAGAGAATGGCAAAATCCGTTGTGCCCGGTGGGTCAATATATTTTGTGCAAATATCCTTGGCAAATCCCCGCAGCCTGGCGGCCAGGGCTTTGCGCGCGCTGTCGATCTGCTCTTTATCGCCGCTGTCGTAGCCGACCAGCAGGCGGTCGTAGTCCTCCTGCGGAAATTTGGAATCCATCGGCAGCCAGACAGCCTGACCATCCTCCCGCCCCGGCAGGCGCAGCGCAAATTCCACCCGATCAGCCGAGCCTTTGCGCGTTGGCACCTCGCGTTCATATTGCCCCGGATGGAGCATCTGCGCCAGAATGCGTTCAAGCTGCACCTCGCCGAAGGTGCCACGCACCTTGACGTTGGTCAGCGCTTTTTTCAGCCCGCCCACGTCCGTGGCCAGGCTTTGCATTTCACCCAGGCCCCGCTGCACATTTTCAAGGCTTTCACTCACCCGTTTGAAGGATTCCGTCAGCCTGGCGTCAAGCGTCTTTTGAAGCCTTTCATCGACTGTGCGGCGCATTTCCTCCAATTTCGCGCCGTTGCTTTCTTGCAGCTGCTGCAAAGAAAGCCGCTGCTCCTGGGTCAGGGCCAGAAGGGATTGCCGCAGCTGGCGCTCCACGGCGTCCAGGCGGTTTGCGCTCTCCTCACGTTGGGCGCGCAGCAGGCGTTCCTGTTCCATGCGGCTGTTGCTGAATTCACGGCTCAGCAGTTGGCCCAGTGCCTCCAAAAGGGCCTTTTGTTCGGCCATCTGCGCCGTCATCTGCGCCTGCAGGGCCTGCAACGCCGCCGCGCCTTTTGCATCGCTCAAATTCTGGTTGGCGGCGCGGATTTGGCGCAGCGCCAACAAGGCGCAGGCGGCGGCAAAGCCAGCCAAAAGGGCGGCGATCCAAAGCAAGAAATTTTCCAAAACTCCGCCCCTCCCATTCACATCGCGACAAAAAAGCGTTGCGTTTTGCTAAGAAATATTGTAACATATTCTGCAGAAAAATGCAAGTGGTTTGCAATCGGGGAATGTCCCGCTGCGTCTTTTGTGAAAAATCAAGAAGCAGACGAAAATCGGCGCTAGTCCGAAATGGGGAAAGAGGCGCATCGGGCAAAACGCAACCCGCAGGCCATCGCGGGCCTGCGGGTGAAATCGCTCACATTCCTCCTGCGGTCATTCCGCCGATTCGGCCGCAACCTTGGCCGCAACCTGCTCCGCCATCGCGGCGCGGCGCACGGCCAGTTCCGCATACATCTGTTCGCGGTCCTTTTGCGTAACGTTATAGAAAAATTTCGGCAACAGGCCCATAATGCTTGATACCGTTGGGATGATCGTCGAAAGGGCGAAGACGCCCAACGCCGTGCGCTCATCCTGCATGTTGTAGTCCTTGCCGGTCTTGAACCCAATGGCGTCAAGCAGCAGGTTTGTGATGCTGTTGCCGATCATGTTGGTGATTTTGCCGGGGATTGCCCGCAGCGCACCGGTCATACCCTCGGAGCGGAAGCCGTTCTTCCATTCGCCGTAGTCGATGCACTCGTTTCGTATCTCCTCGTTAATAACCTTCTTTGAGCCGTAAAGGAACATATCCATGGTGATCTGAACGGTATAAACCCCCAGCATCGGCCCCAACTTGAGGAAGAAGCGCTGGTTGTCTTTCTTGCTCCGGATCAGGCCGAAGAAGAAGATCAGAACCGTGGTAGGCATTGTGATGTGGTTGCTGAGCAGCCATATTGTCTTGGTTGAAAATCGTTCGCGCAGCCAGGGAACGTACGCATAGCTGAGATAAGAGATCGGCGAACCGGGAATACCGGCAACGGTGCCAAAATTACGGAAGTTCAGGATGGAGTCGGTATAGGTGCCCATCTGCCCCTTGATGCCCAGTTTTTCCAAAATCTCCGATAGCATCAACATGAGCAGCGGGCGGTTCCGGATCACGCCGCGCAGGGATTCCTTGACCGGGGTCGTTTTTTCCTGCGCCTGTTCGGAACCAAAGACGCGTTCGCGCGCGATGAGCGCGAAATACAATGAAAAAGCGCCGCTGATAACAACGGTTCCCACCCCGAACCAAAGATAAAGCCTGCGCATTTTATCTGTAATTACCGCAGCGGTAAGGGATTTGTTGTTTGCGATGATATCCTGTATAATAGAAAATATCTGCCGCGGGCCGTCTTCACCGAACATGGAGAAGAACTGCGCCTTATTGATCAGACCAAGCCGGTCCTGCGGATCGGGTGTGAGGTTGGCAATCATCCCCGTGCGCGCGATCCCGCTGATGGTGCCCGTCAGCTCGTTGAACATGCCAATCAGCGCCCAGGTAATGATCTTCGGCATGAACTGCGGGTCGTCCTGCTGCCCGAGAAAGATGTAAGGCAGGATGTAAAAGAACAGTGACATCGGAATTCCGTAAACAGGATACAGCACAAGATAGGGGCGAAACTTGCCGAAGCGCGTACGTGTTTTGTCTACCATCGCCGCGACAAAAAGGTCATTCACAATATCCCATGCCGTGGTGATGGGCGATACCGCCGCCTGAACAAGCTTGCTGATATTGAGGATACGGTCGGTGAACTCGCGCATACGGTCGCTGATGTTGAAGCTCGCAGCCACATCGAAAAGGACAAACCCGATCGTTTCTTGCGGGCCGACATAACGCCGTCCTTTGGGCGGGGCCGCCTTTGCAGCGGTGGCGGAGTTACTTTTCGCCAATGGACACACCCTTTCCATTCTCATCTCAAAAGCACCTCTGCGCAGGCAGGGGGCGCTTTTGGCATTCTTATATGGTAATCATATCATAGTTCTTCAAAAAAAGCAAGCTGGTTTTGTTTAAAATGTTGTGTGTTTTTCTGCGCCGTCCCCAAGTGCAAACGGCAGAAAAATTGCGCTGACTTCGCTGTTCGAGACGGAAAATTAGAGTAGTTATCCCAGCTCCTTCGCAATCTCCAGATTAACCATCAGTACATTTACCGCTTCCTCGCCAAAGATACCAAGAAATTTTCCCTTGGTGTTCTCTTTAACGATATCTTTTAGTCGTTCCGCAGTCAGCCCGGTTGCCTCTGCCAATGCCGGAATTTGCACAACGGCTGACGCCGGGCTGATATGCGGATCAAGACCGGAACCGGAAGCGGTCAGAAGATCGGTCGGGATATCCTCACGCTTGATCTCAGGATTCGCTCTCAAAAACGCCTCAATATCTTTGGTTGCGCGTTGAATTAGTTCCGGACTGCCGGCCGAATAGTTGTTTGAACCAGAGCCCGGTCCGGCATAATCTCCATTTGCCTTATCTTCTTCAGTATAGGTATTGTAATCTACGGCAGAGGGGCGGCATTTCATAAATCGGACGTCTGTAAAATCCTGCCCGATCAGCTCCGAGCCGACTATTTTTCCGTTAGCTGTTAACAAACTGCCGTTCGCTTGTTTTGGAAAAAACAGCTGGCTGATCCCGGTCATCAAAAGCGGATAGATAAAACCGCATATGAGCAGCAATACCAGCGTAACTGTCACCGGCTTTCGGAGTCCCTTTATTATCTTTATCATTTCAAGCCCCTCCCGTTTGGCTTATTTTTTTCACTATGTAGCGGTTCATCCTCTTCGTGTGGCTGATCCTGATATACCTCCTGCACCTTTTTGTAAATACAAACAACCGCAATACAAATAGTGAAAATACCGACATTGTCTAAAAATTCCATACAGATACCTCCCGCTATAATCCAATCAACCAAAGCAACGGCGTTAAGCACAAATCAATCAATTTTATCCCCAAAAACGGTGCGGCGATACCGCCAAGACCATACACAAGCATATTGTGACGGAGCATCTTTTCCGACCGCTGCGGTTTATATTTCGCGCCTTTCATCGCAAGCGGAATCAGGCACGGAATAATGACCGCGTTAAAAATCAGTGCGGACAATATCGCACTGTATGGCGTTGAAAGTTTCATGATATTGAGCACGTTAAGCTGCGGAATGACCGCCATGAACATCGCCGGAATGATTGCGAAATACTTGGCGATATCATTGGCGATGCTAAAGGTGGTCAGCGAACCCCGGGTGATGAGCAGCTGCTTCCCAATTTCAACCACCTCCAGAATCTTCGTGGGATCGGAATCCAGATCAATCATGTTGGCGGCTTCCTTGGCGGCGGTGGTGCCGCTGTTCATGCAAATCCCCACATCCGCCTGCGCCAGTGCCGGGGCGTCGTTCGTGCCGTCACCCGTCATTGCAACGATTTTGCCCAACTCCTGTTCCGCTTTGATGGCTCTGATTTTATCCTCAGGTTTGCATTCTGCGATAAAGCTGTCCACGCCGGCCTCCCCGGCGATTGTTGCGGCTGTAAGCGGATTGTCGCCGGTGCACATAACCGTTTTGATTCCGATGTCGCGCAGCCGCTGAAAACGCTTCACAAGGCCCTCTTTAATGGTATCCTTCAGATAAATGACGCCGTAAATACGGTTTCCAACACAAACAGCAAGCGGCGTTCCACCCAACTTTGACACATTGCCGAGCTTATCGTCCAGATCCTCCGGGATTTCCCCGCCCAGCTCTTTCACATAGTTTTTTATAGCATCTGCGGCTCCTTTTCTGATTTTCGTGCCATCCTGCAGGTCTATACCGCTCATGCGTGTGCCTGCGGTAAACTCTAAAAATTCCGTTCCGGGAATGATCTCTTGTCGTTCGCCGCTGAGTCTTTCACCCAGCTCAACCACCGATTTTCCCTCGGGTGTTTTATCCTGCAATGAACAGGCCACAGAATAATAAATAAGCTTCTGTTCACTTATCTCCCCAACCGGAATGAACTCAGCCGCCATGCGGTTACCGTAGGTGATGGTGCCCGTTTTATCCAAAATCATGGTATCCACGTCGCCGCAGGCCTCCACCGCTTTACCGGACATCGCAATGACGTTAAACCGTGTAACCCGATCCATGCCGGCGATACCGATGGCAGACAAAAGCCCGCCGATGGTGGTTGGAATCAAGCAGACGGTCAGAGCGATCAGTGTGGAGATTTGCAGCTTAACGCCGTTGTACGCTGCCATGGGGTACAGACAGATTATCACAATCAGAAAAATGATGGTCAAGCCGACCAAAAGCGTGTTCAGCGCGATTTCATTGGGCGTTTTTTTGCGGGAGGCACCTTCCACCAAAGAAATCATTTTATCAATAAAAGATTCGCCGGGATTAGATGTTATCTCAATTTTCAGCCAGTCGCTGGCTACGGTGGTTCCGCCGGTGACCGAGGCAAAATCACCGCCGCTTTCCTTGAGCACGGGGGCCGATTCACCCGTGATGGCCGATTCATCCACCGAGGCAATTCCGTCGATGACCTCGCCGTCGTTAGGGATCAGCTCCCCGGCTTTTACCAGCACGATATCGCCCTTTTTAAGCTCGTTGGCGTTTATAACGACTTGGCTACCGTCGGCTTTGATTATCCGCGCCTGCATATCCTTTTGCGTTTTTTTAAGGCTCTGTGCCTGCGCTTTACCGCGTCCTTCGGCCACCGCTTCGGCAAAGTTGGCGAACAGCAGTGTCAATAAAAGAATGACCGCCACCAAAATGTTGTAAAACAAAAGATTATCTTCATTCCCGAACAAGCCGGGAATGAAGCACAGGAGCAGCGTGATTAGAAATCCGACTTCGACGACAAACATCACCGGGTTTTTGATCATATACAGAGGATTCAGCTTTTTGAATGCGCCGGTAACAGAGGATTTCAAAATATCCGCTGAGACAAATTTGTTTTTCTTTTTTTCGCTCATGATAGTTTCTCCTAACCTGCAAGAGTGAGATGTTCCGCGATTGGCCCCAACACCAGCGCCGGAAAAAAGGTCAGCGCCGCAATCAGGATAATAACCATCAGCAAAGCAACCGCAAAGGTGGGGGTGGTGGTCTTGAGCGTCCCTGCTGATTCGGCAACCGGCGCTTTTTTCAAAAGGGAACCGGCAATAGCCAAGCTAATAACAATAGGCAGATATCGTCCGACAAACATGACCAGACCGGTGGATATATTCCAAAACAGTGTGTTGTCGTTAAGGCCCTCAAAGCCGGAGCCGTTGTTGGCAGCGGAGGAGGTATATTCATACAGCACCTGTGAAAACCCGTGATGCCCGGGGTTGCTGATTCCCTCAAGCCCGGCCGGAACAGAAACCGCAAGCGCCGTAAATGTTAAAATCAATAGCGGATGAATAACGATTCCCAGCGCGGTCAGTTTCATTTCCTTGCCCTCAATTTTTTTGCCGAGATATTCGGGTGTTCGCCCGATCATCAGGCCGCAGATAAACACGGCAAGTATCGCATATAAAATGATGTTCATCAGCCCGACGCCCTTACCGCCGAACACCATATTTAGCATCATGTTCACCAGTGGCACCGTGCCGCCCAACGGCGTTAAGGTGTCGTGCATATTATTGACCGAGCCTGTGGTAAACGCAGTGGTCACTGTGGTAAACAGTGAGGATTGTACGATGCCAAACCGCGTTTCCTTGCCCTCCATATTGCCCATGCTCTGGTTCAGCCCCGCTTCGGCCAGCATTGGATTTCCGGCGCTTTCGGCATAATAACAAATGCCGATACCAGTGACAAGTAAAAGCGTCATGACCGCGATAATCGGTTTTGCCTGACTGCCGATCCAGACTCTTTTTGTTTTTACGGCTTGGTTTTCTTTTTTGCGGTTTTTCACCATATGCCCAAACGCTACGGCACAGGAGCCGGGCAGCAGCATCATGGACAGCATTTCGATTATGTTGGTGAACACATTGGGGTTTTCAAAGGGCGCAGACGAATTGGCGCCAAAAAATCCGCCGCCGTTGGTTCCCAAATGCTTGATGATTTCCAGTGAAGCGACCGGCCCCATGGGGATATCCTGCAATTTACCCTCAATCGTTGCCGCAGTCACGTTGGCGGAAAGGTTTTGCGGGACGCCCTGCGAAACCAGTATAAGCCCCAGCAGAATTGACAGCGGTAGCAGCACGCGGATGATAATACGGATCAGGTCAACATAAAAGTTGCCAAAGGCTTTTGTTTTGCCCGCAAAACCTCTGGCAAACGCCATACAAACCGAATAACCGGTGGCGGCTGAAACAAACATCATAAAGGTAATGACCAGCATCTGGCTCCAATAGGACAGCCCCGATTCACCCGCATAGTGCTGGATGTTTGTGTTGGTTATAAAGCTGATGGCGGTGTTGAAGCTCAAATCAGGAGCCATGCCGGATATGCGGTTCGGATTGAATACCGGCAGCGACTGAATACGCAGGATCAGATATCCGAGAGCAACCATGACGAGGTTTGTGCCGAGCATATGCAGAACATACTGCTTCCAGCTCATCTGTTTTGCTTTATCTATGCCGCAAACGCGATAAATCCCGTTATTTATCCGATTAAACACCGGGTCGGCAAAGGTGCGTTTGCCCGCCGCGATATGATATAAGTATTTGCCCATGGGGATGACCAGGGCAAAAAAGGCGATCAATATAGGTGCAATTTGGAACATCATTTTTTCCTTTCCGGCAACGAGATAATCATGAAAAAGACTCCTTACGGCTACAGTTATATTATATCGGGTTTATGATTAGCCGGGGGTTAGGGTTTTTGTTATGATGTTAAAGTCGCATAAAGAAAACCGCACCTCTTTATTTTCTAAAGCGGTACGGTTTTTTGGATAGTTTATTTATTCCTCTATGACGCGCAGCATTCGGTATCCCACGCCTATATGGGTTTGAATGTACTGTGCGTTTGCCGGATTCGTTTCAATTTTTTTGCGAAGCGTCGCCATAAACACCCTCAAAGCGGAAACATCATTGGCATAGCTGCCCCAAATTTCTTTTACAATATAGTTATGCGTCAGAACCTTGCCCGTGTTTTTTGCCAACAGGCAGAGCAGCTTATATTCGTTGGGAGTCAGGTGTATTTCCTGACCATCAAGATAAACACAGCCTGCGGCATAGTCAATTTTTAGTGCTCCATTTTGGTAAACCGAGGCTTCACCAGTCAACTTCTCACTGTCATACCTTACACGCCGCAGACTGACGCGAATCCGGGCCAACAGTTCCTCTACGGAAAACGGTTTGGTCAAATAATCGTCGGCGCCGGCGTCAAGAGCGCCGATTTTATCTTTATCTTCGCTGCGCGCGCTGACCACAATGATGGGAATATTAGACCATTCGCGTATTCTTTTAATAACATCCACGCCGTCGATATCAGGCAGGCCCAAATCAAGGATCATAATATCCGGTCGTTTTGACACCGCTTCGAAAATATAAGCTCCGCCGGGTTCGGCCGTATGATA
This sequence comes from Oscillospiraceae bacterium, assembly GCA_031549985.1. Taxonomy (GTDB): domain Bacteria; phylum Bacillota; class Clostridia; order Oscillospirales; family Acutalibacteraceae; genus WRMQ01. Next base: position 12,428 of record JAVBOZ010000106.1, read on the forward strand.
CAGATACCTTTGCGTTTCAAGGGTGGTCGTGATCAGCTTGCGAACTGCTTTATCATCTTCCACCACTAATATAAGAGGTTTATTCATGCAGTTTTGCCTCCTCCGCCTGTAAAGTAAAACCGAAAACAGACCCTTTCGGATCATTGTCCTTAATGATGATTTCGCCTCCGTGCGCCTCCAGAATCGCCTTGCAGAGGTATAACCCGAGGCCAAGCCCCCGCCGAGCGTCGCTGCGCGCATTATCCGCAGTGTAAAACAGGTCAAATAACATGGGTTTTATCCCGTCTGGAATGCCCGGCCCGTCGTCCGCAACCTCAACCAGAATAAAACCGTTCCGCCGTTTTGCCGAAATCGTGATATGGGAACCCGCCCCGGTGTATTTTATGGCATTATCCACCAAATTGATGATAACCTGAACGACCAGACGGGAATCCATTTTTGCCATCAGCAGGTCGTCATTAAGCACTGTTTTAATGTGATGCTCTGCGCTTTGACGACTGATGTGCCGCAGTGCTTCATTGATAACTTCCTCCAAAAGCTCCGGTTGCAAATTCAGGTGAACCTTTTTATCCTCTATCCGGGTGATGGATAGCAGATTTTCAACTAGATTTGTAAGCCATATGGCATCGTCATAAATATTGCTGTTCAGCTCTCGCTTTTGCTCTTCACTCACCACATCGAAATTATTGAGCAAAATACCCGCATTGCCGGAAATGCTGGTCAATGGTGTTCGAAGATCGTGAGAAATCGCCCGGAGCAGATTGGCGCGAAGCTGTTCCTGCTCCATTTGTATTTCGGTCACCTTTTGTGCTTCATACAGCTTTTCTTTTTCCAGCGCCAAACCGCACTCACCCAAAATGGCAATCATCAGATTTTTTTGAAAGGGATCGGGAGGCGATGATTTATCCACGGCAATGCCGATAACCGCAAGAACGTTGTTGCCGCCGCGCACCGCCATGTATAAACATTTGGCGGCGGACAGGGTGTTGGTGGTGGCTCCGGCTCGTTTGTTGTTTGTATAAACCCAACAGGCTACCGCACGTTCAGCGTCGCCGCAATAATCCGATTTTCGGCTATTCTCATCTCCAAAAAATTGAGGTTCCGAAAGCTCGTTTTTTTTGGCCAAATAAACAATGACTGGTTTTTCAAGCAATTTTATTAGCTGCCCGGCTGTTTTATTCATAATTTCAAGTTCGCCTTTTGCTTGTTGCAATTTGTGATTGGTTTCCAATAACACCTCAGTTCGGCAAGCCTTTTGTGCTGCCTGCCGCGCTTGTCTTTTCACCTTTTTCACCAATGTACTGGTTAGGAGAGCCGAACTCAACATGATGACAAAGGTGATTGGATACCCCGATCCGTAGGCATCGAGGGAAAAAAGCGGATCGGTAAAAAAATAATTAAACAGCAGAACGCTGAGAACGGAATAGCCTACGCCATAAAATAAACCCGTTGTAATAAGCGAATTGATTAGAACGCCTAAAATATAGAGTGTGATAATATTGGTTTCGCTGAAGCCGAGGTAAGCGAACCATTCACCAAGCAGGGTGCAAATAACCAGCCCCAAAGCAGATTTCAAGACATCCACCAACGTCAGCTTCGCCGGTTTCAACAGTCGGAATACGTTTTTCTGTGAGGGCTGCGTATCGGGAATGATATAAATATCCAGATTAGGCGCTGCCGCCGTCAGCCGGTCTACAAGGCTTTGTTTCATAAACCATCTTTTTGCCTGAGCCGAGCGGCCCATTACTATTTTGGTAATGCGGCTCTCTTTCGCATATTCGGCAATTTGATACGCAACATCTTCACCGTAAACCGTGGCGATTTGCGCGCCAAGCTGTTCGGCCAGTCTTAAATTTTCCCGCAGGGCGATTTTGCTTTTATCCTGAAGCTCCACGCAGTCAGGCGTTTCAACAAACAAAGCCGTAAACGACCCGCGCAAAGCGTCGGCCATTCGCGCCGCCGTACGGATCGCTTTTGCGTTTGAAGGAGCGGAGGAAAGGCAAATCAAAATGTGCTCGTTGCCATACGGTTTGCTTTCCGCGTTTTTTTGTTGCACCGTGATATGTTCCGCCGACCGGATGACCTGCTCCGCAGTTTTCCTCAAAGCAATTTCACGCAGAGCCGTTAATTTTTCCTTCGTAAAAAAGTTGTTAAGCGCACGTATAGCCTGATCTTCTTTGTAAATTTTCCCTTTATGCAACCGTTCAATCAAATCGTCCGGCTCAATGTCCACGATTTCCACTTGGTCTGCGTTATCAAATACTTTGTCCGGAATGCGCTCGTGAACAGATACGCCGGTAACGGCAACAACCATGTCGTGCAGGCTCTCAATATGTTGTACGTTAACCGTGGTATATACATCAATTCCCGCCTGCAAAAGCTCCTCCACGTCCTGATACCGTTTTTTGTGCCGACAGCCTTCCGCATTCGTATGCGCCAGTTCGTCCACCAAAATCAACTGCGGTTTTCTTTTGAGAGCGCCGTCCAGATTGAATTCCCGAAGTATTCTTCCTTTATATTCAATGCAGGTAGGCGGCAATTCTTCTATGCCGCTGAGTAAAGCCGTTGTTTCCGGTCGTATATGCGGTTCAATGTATCCTGCAACCACGTCGGCGCCGTTTTCTTTTGCTTCGCGGGCGTCATGAAGCATGGCGCAGGTTTTGCCGACTCCGGCTGCATAGCCAAAGTAAATCCTTAATTTTCCGCGCTGATTTTTATGAGACTGCTCAAATAAATATTCGTCGTCTTTCAGGAGCATTCATGCAGCCTCCTTGTAGTTACACCATCGTTGAAAAACCGGCACGGTTTTTCTCAATAGGGTAACCGATTCGTTTGACGCTATTATACCATAGATCAAGCGCCGGATTCTGAAAAACCGGCAGGTTTTTCCCAACGCGCCATACGACCCGTATGGCGCTATTATACCATATTCTTAATCATCAGGGAATTATGATTTTCATAATTGTATTAAGATTTCATAAAGATTTGTTTTTGTTGATGAGCTATGGCGCAGCTATAATTTGTGATAGGCGGATCCCTATGGCGCAGCCCCCGGCGAAGTCATTCGCCGGGGGCTGCGCTTATATTTTGGGCATTGCCTTACGCCGTTGGGCGCTTTTTGCGACCCTTTGTATTGTTCGTGAGCCACCACAGTGGGACGGCTGCGCCGATCAGCATCACACCGATGACCGTGACCCATAGCCCGGTGGCGCGCCCCGTCTTGGGCAGCGTCATGGAAGGATAGTTGGGCAGGGAGTACTTCCCGCTTACGAGCTTAAACGCAGGCGGCATATTGGCTCCCCTGGCCGTGATGGTCAGTTTCGGGTTGGCCTTGACATCCACATGGATCAGCCACTGCCCCACCGGCAGCTGATACCCGGCTTTCGTCTTCGTCTCGACCAGCATATAATCCCCGCTGACCAGATCGCCGAAGGAGACCAGACCGGCTGCCGTGCTTGTTGCCGTCCGGAAGGGACTGGCGACATTCCAGCAACAGCCTGGGTCGTTGGTTGCCGTAGTGGAGTGCACATGCCCTTGCACGGTTGCTTTGGTGCAGGTATAGAGCGCAAAGGATACGCCTGAAAGCGGAGCGCCATTTTTATCCGTCTTGGTGAATTCAAAGGGGACCGTGCCGATGTACTTGTTGGTGAAAACGATGCACCCGTCCTCAGGGTCAGAGGCTCCAAGTTCGACCGAACAGGTCAGATTAACAAACTTGGCGTTGCCGCAGAGCAGGCTCTGCATGCAGATGTTGTCGATTTTCGGCGTCGCCAAAAGGCTGCCCTGAATGCTGCCCGCCACCAGATAGTTTTGCGAATCGGTCAACGTAAAGGTCACTGTGCTCGCGCCGGTATACGTCACGCTGATGGTGTCTGTCTTCAGCACCGCGACGCCGGGGCTGACCACTGCGCCGTTGACGCGCACTGTCAACCCGGTCTTCGGCGTCCAGTTGAGCGTAGTGTAATAGGTCTCCGGCTGATAGCCGACATGCGCAAAGGTAATTTTGCCCGTGGTCGCGCTGTCGGGCGTATAGCTCATTGCCAGCGCTGTGATGCTGTTCCCCGCGGCGGTTTGCTTATAGGAAGTCAGCATGTTGGAGATGATGCGCAGCACCTTATAAAATTCAGTGAGCGGAAGCCGGCTGGTCACGAAATCGCGCAGACCGTGGTTGACCATCACGCTGCTGCCCGGTGCCTCCGGCAGATATTGGGGCCAAAGGCTCGCGTTGGTCATGCTCCAGTTGTATGTCGGATAGAGTTCCCGGAACTCAAAGAACCAGACGGCCGCCTGCAGCACCTCATAGCGCCGCTGCTCAGTATAATTCAGACCAAAGAATTTATTGAACTCAGCCAGCGACATCTTCGCCCCATAAAGTACGCTCTCCAGCGCATAGGCCAGCGTGGATTCCCTGTCGTTCCTGCTTGCGGAGACCTGATAGCGGATGTTGCCGATCGTCGCGGGCGACAGCCCGTATTTGCTCAGCTCGGCAGCGGTCGGCGCGGAAATACCCAAGAAACCGCAAACAGTGTAATAGGTGTTTGTGCTGTCGTTTTCGTCCGCGATCTCAAAAATAGCCCAATTGTTATGCTGCGCCGTCACCTTATACCGCTTGCCGCTGACGGGCGCGTTGAACTGCGTCGCGTGGCTTGTCTGGGAATTCCCCGTCCCGAACACCACGCCGCCCGTACTGCCGGGATAGATGACCCTGGCCTCCAGCGGCGACCCCTGCACGATCACCTCAATGACGTATGAATTCGTATCATACTCCCAGCCTGCAGCGCCGCTGTTGGTCTCCTCAACCTTGAAATAATAGGTCCCGGCCTGACTGACGGTGAACGGGCCAAATGTCACAAGGCCCGGCCCCGTGCGCGTCCTGGTCTGGGTGATGCCGCCCGCCTTGACGTCGTTCTTGTTCGAGGAATTCAGCTGCGTAAGAACGAAGGTAAACTGCGCGTCGCTCGGCGCGGCATCGCCGGTCACGGCCTTATTGGCGTAGATATTGAAGGTGACGTCCGGCGAAACATATTTGTTTGTGATTACGATAACGTTGGTGCCGCCATCGGCGCAGAGCACGGCGGTGCTCTTGACGGTAATGTTACCGTCGGATGCCACGCCGATGCCGCAGACCGGCTGTGTATCCGTTCCGCTATTGTCAAAGAAGAACATCTGCGCGTCCTGCGTTCTGCCGCCGGAGCGCACCGTGGCACTTGCCGTCCCCTTGACAAGCGGCGTCGTGGGCGCGGGGTTAGCCGAGCCGACATTCACATAAAATTGGTAGCCGCTGGTCACGGTTGAAGGCACCGCGCCGCCGCTCGTGTTTGAAGAAAGCGTAAACCCGGGTTCGGCCGTCAGTGTGATCGGGACGCTGGTGGTGAATCCGGCGGGGTTCTGCGTCACCGTCACCTTGACCGGGCCGTAATAATTGCCGGTGCGCGTGGCGGCGGAGGTGTCAAAGTTCACCGCGATGGCAGGGGAAAGAACCGGTTTGCTCGTCGCCCCGGCGATTAGCTGGTTAAAGAGGCTCACGATGCGCGTGTGGGAAGGATCGGTGCCGTTCGGCTGCAGCACCGCTCGCAGGTCGGGGTTGGAGAAATACCACACAGCCGCCTGCGTTGCCGCGTATGCTTCGGCCTGCGTCAGGCCCGGGAGGTTATATTTGGCGCTCATCCACGTGATGTTGTTGGTGCCCGCCCAAGTGGTGACGCCGCTGGTCATACTCGGTTTTCCGTCGGCCCAAAAGCCGTTGCCGACAACCCAGAGGATCTCTTGTTTATTGATATAGGTTCCGGGTGCGGGCTGATAATTGGGCGTCCCGGAGATCGCGTAGATTTCCGCGTCGACGCAATACACCGTGCCGATGACCACATTGTTGGCGCTGTCGGTCAGCCACATCGCACCGATATCGGCTTCACGGTCAGGGTGCCGCGTCTGCTGGAACGGCAGACTCTGGTTCAGCCAGAGCAGCTTGTTGCCGCTCGGGTAAGGCAGCGGAAGAGTTGTACCGCTTGTCCAATAAATCTGCATGTCGCCGACCGTCACCTTGCCCTGGTTGATCACCACCGTGATGAGGCGCGGTGTGGTGTCGTAAGTCCAGCCCGCGACACCGCCGTTAATTTCCTCCACCCTAAAGTGGTAAGTGCCGTCCGGCAGGCTTGTTATTTCGGTAAAAGTAACCGAACCGGGGCCTGTGCGCGACTTCGTCACAACCAGGCCGCCGGGCATGATGTCATTCACATTGTCTGATTTCAGCTGGGTCAGCTTGAAGGTAAAGACTGAGCCGTTGGGCGCGGTGCCGTTCACATTCTTCTCAACCGTGATCTCAACCGGCTCAAACGCCTCGTTGAGCAGCATGAAACCGGTCTCAATCTCCATCGCCTTCGTCGCGCTGCGGGTAACCCCGCCTTTGGCGAGCGAAAGTGTGTTTTCATAGGTCTTCTTCTGCGCGCTTTCGGGCACGAGGGTCGCGAACTCGAATGCCGCGCGATAGACGTCGCCCTGCCCCGACGCGGGGACGGTATAAGTGAAACCGGTGGCGGTAACCGTCATCGGGCCGCTGGCGCCAAGCGAATATGTGATTGGCGCGCGCGCCGTGAGCTGCCCGCCCGTCAGGTTATAAAGCATGACCTTCACTTTTGTGCCCGCCGGAAAACTGAGGCCGTTTTTCGCCGTGTCGGTGATGACCGCGCCGTTCAGGAGCTCCTTACCGTCGCCGACCCACGTGCCATTCCAGATGATATAGTTGCCGTCGGCCTCCATCGTGGATTCTCCGGCCAGTTCAATAAATTTGCGGTTGACGGCCGTCTTGGTGGTATGGCTCACCTGCGGCGCTGCGGTGCCGTTGTATTTTCCGTTTACTGTCAGGTTATTATAAAGGGTGCCAATGTCATAGTCGGCCCGGTTGACGCTCCTGTCGCTCAGATAGGAAGCAAGTGAAATGGTATATTCGATGGTGATCTTGCGTCCGGCGGAAAGGGTCTTGCCTGTGAAGTCAAACCGCAAATCCTGGCCGCCTGCCGGGTTCCAGGGAACGCTGCTATATGCGGGCAGGGCCTGCCCGTCGAACTTGACTGCAAATTGGTTGGCCGCGTAGGGCGCGATGCCCGGTTCGTCGCTTTTTTCAAAGGTCCAGCGCCCGTTGGTCATCGCGTTGCTGACGACCAGGTCGCTGATGGCGCCGCCTTGAGCGGTGATTTCAATTGCGTAGCGCACCATCTCTGTTGCGGGGTCATATGAGGCTGTGGTTGTGACAGCCGCCTGCCCTGCGGGCGGTGCCTGCACCTTAAGGGAAGTGCTCTGGCCATTGCCGAAAGCAATCTCCTTGGGGCCGCCCACTACGGCAAATTGCGCCTGAAACTGCAGCGAAAACGCGGCGCTCGTATAGTAATCAATAAAGTTTTGATTCCCGGGCGTCGGTGTTCCGTCCGTCTTGACGTTGTCGAACACAACCGAGATCAAGCCGCCGGTCGTGACACTGTATGTGCCGATCTTTTTGCCGCTGTCACTGTTGATTGTCTGCCCGCTGCTCGCCGTTGGGATAGAGACATCCGCAGGCAGCTGGCAGACCAGCGCGTTGCCGCTGTTGTAGGCAAATTGGAGATCCGCCTTCTCAGCAAACGCAAGGGTAAAGGAGTACCTCTCACCGGTATTCACCGTGCCACCGGTTTTGACAGCATTGCCTGCGCCATCCTGAATCGTAACCGACGTCAGAAAGTTGCGCAGGTCAAACGGATCGTTGTTGGCCGCGTAGGGAAAGGCCAGCAGACATATAATCGTACCCACCGCCAGCAGCGCTGACAATAAAACGATTACTCTTTTCTTAACCACAGCGATTCCTTCTTTCCATATAAAAAAGCTGAAAGAGCTTGTCATGTTTAACTAAACCTGTACTGTTTCACTCTTCTGGCGCAAATCTATGTGATACGTTCGCAATAAAGGACATATCGCTGCGCGTTGGAACCCAGCGGATGGCAGGAAATGAGGGTGATCATGTCCCGCCCGTCCTGTATCAGGATCTCATCGACCTCGTGCGGCTGGATGATCTTGATTTCCTTGGCGCGGTAGTACAATTTTTCCTTAAAATTCGTGATGACGACCTCGTCGCCGAGCCTGACTTTATGTATGTTGCGTAACAGAACAGTGGCCCTGCCGCGGTGCGCTGCAATGACGCAATTGGTGTTGATGCCGCCGATCGGATACGAGGTATACGTCATATGCACGGCACCTTTTTTCAGGTTGTCTGTGCTGGCTCCGAGATAAATCGGCAATTCAGCCCCGATGGTGGGCAGCATGACGAAGCCGATGCAGTTATTCTCAATACCGTAGGCAGAAAGGTCTACCTTTGGCTGCTCATAAGCAAAGGCGTCGGTCAAGCCCGTTTGCCCCGTAAGATACAGCTTTTCATTTTCGGCCTGCAGCAGTTCATAAAGCGCGTCGTAAGCGGAGTTGTTAACAGGGGACTCTTTCCCCACGGAGCCCAGTGTGGGCGGGGACTGGGCGCGGAGCAGGAATTCCTTTTTCATGTCCGCAGTGTTGGAGACAAACCGCTGCTCAATCAGGCTTGGAAAGAACAGCGCGCCGACACCCGCGACCAGAAGAAGAACCGCTATGGTAGAAATCCATCTTCTTCGTTCCACCAATACTGCTTTCTCTTTCGCCAACGATTCTCCCTCCTTTTCTTTATAATTACCAGCAAAAGAAACAGGATCATGGCGGCAGCGCCTACCGCCAGACCGATGACCATATTCCAGCCCGTGAACCATTGCACCACCGGGCGGCTGGTTCTGATTAACGTCTCGTGCTCTTCGGGAATATATTCCGTACGCTTCCCCCGCACCAAGAGCCGGTGGGTGTTGACTCCGATCGGCGTGCAGGTAACAAGGGTGCAGTAATCTTCATTGGAAACTCTGCGTAAATTCGAAGCTTCTTCCGGCAGTACTGTCTTGATCTGGTCAACGCGGTATGCCAGCGTCTGGCCCAATATGTACACATAAAAGATGTCGTTCTTCCCCAGCTTTTCCAGGTCAGTGAACATTTTGGCCTGAACAAGACCCGAATGCCCTGTAAGAACGCTATGGCTGCCAACGCCGCCGATCGGCAGGGAAGAACCCTCCAGGTGGCCGACGCCTTCTTGCAATGTGCGTTCCGCCGTGCCGTGATAAATTGAAAGCTTGACGCCGATTTTCGGGATGGTGATGTACCCCATAATGCCGGTATCATCCAGGTTCAGGATTTTCGCGTAGTTTTCGGATTGAACCATCCCGCTGCCGGGAACAAAAGGATCGCGCGCGGGAGCTCCCTCCAACGTCTTGTTATACTCTTGCGCTTCTTTTAAGGCTGCGGTCAAAGCCTTGTCGTCCGTCTTCTCAACCGCTTCTTCATAGTCTTCCGTAATCGTGGATGCGTTGCGAACAAAAATATAATTTGAAACAATAGGATAGGCAAACAGGCCTACACCAATCAGCACAACGAGCACGATGAGAAAATTCCGCAGTTTGCGCGTCAAGGCCTGCCGCCTCCCTTCCTTTTTGGAATCATACGGAGCCTTCGCGAAATTCGCTCTGCTCCAAATCCGTGTTAGAAGGGGGCGGCAGGCCGCCAGTGCCCGCGGGACCAAACAAATTTCAACGTTCAATCGCGGGATTTTGCGGCCTGCACGCCCCCGCAGGTTTTCACTTACGCGGGCCGCATGTGTTAAAACCTAAGACTTGCGCTTGACAGGTGCTTACCGGGCACCCTGCTTCTTTTTGCGGGCGCTCATAACCAGCAGGAACGCCGCGATGGCGATGAGCGTAACGCCGCCAGCCGTGAACAGGATGGTGCCGGTGCCGCCGGTCTTGGGCAGCGTGAACTTGTTGGTGTTCTTCACGACGATGCCGCAGATGGTGTAGCCGTTGGCGCCGTTGGATTTGGAGGCGTCAAATTTGACAATGATCGGGGCGGCCAGCAGGTTGAAGTTTGCGGGGGCCTTGGTCTCCACGATCCAATAGGTCAGATAATCAGCTGCCGTGGGGGTCACGCCCGTGTATTCTTTGAGGCCTTCGAACTTCACAATGGCCTTGCCGGCGTAGGTGCCCGAGGTGGCGAGTGTGCTCTTCTCAATCCAGGGGGTTGCGGTGGCGTAATCCGTCTCGCCGTAGTCGACCAGCTTGACCTTGCCGTTGACCGTCAGCTTGCGAATGTAGCGGCCGTTGTCGGCGTTGGCCTGGGAAGAGGCGATCTGGAACTCAGCGCCTTCGAGGGGCTTGTTGTTGTGGGTGTTGATCTTTTCAAGGATGATGCAAGCGGTGTGGATCTCGACTTCGTTGCTTTCTCTGTTACGGGTGTTGGTGTCAAACTTGTTCTTGAATTCAACCTTCGCCTTGTTCTTAACGGTATAGGCCGTGCGGGCAAGGATGTTCTGGTTGACGGTCGTGATGAAATCGACGCGGATGAACTTATAAGCGGCCAGCGCAGTGCGCCCGGCGGCGTTAAAGCTCACGGTCAGTTTGTTGGCGGCGTCAACGGAGGCGGTGTAATTGGAAGCCGCAACGGTGGTGCCGGTGGGCGCGGTCTTGGTCATCAGGCCGGTCACAACAACACTGTTGGCTTTGTAATCAAGCGCGGTGTCAAGCGCGTCGGTCATGTCGAACTGCTGGAACGACGCGATGTCGGCGGGCACGGAGATGGTCACGGACCACTTCACTTCTTCGCCCAGCTTCACGGCGGTCCTGTCAACGGCTTTGCTGATGCTGATGTCGCCGTTCTTGGGGTAAACGTGCACGTTCTGGATCCAGCCATCGCGGGTGGCGTTGGTCATGGGAACAGCCACGATGAAGGGGAAGCAGATGGAAACGACTTTGTCGTTGAGCTGCTCAACAACAAGATACAGGCCCTGCGCCAGGCCGGTGGAGGTTGCTTCGCCGCTGGCGTTGGTGGTCACGGTGCCGTTGGCGCCGCTCACTGCGGTCAGGTTAAAGGTCTTGCCATCGCTGGCGGTCAGGATCGTGGGGTTGGAGTAGTTGTTCAGTACGAATGCGGTTTCATCCAGGGGAGCCGTGCCGTCGGCGGGGATCGTAATTTTGTAGAGCTTAAAAACAATGCCCGCGATCGGTTTGGCGCTGGCAGGGATATTCGTCGTCGTGTTGCCGTCATTGGGAGCGTTGGCCAGGGCCAGGTCGTCCATGATGTACTTGTGGATGGTCAGGTTGCCTGTCGCGGGGGGGAGCGAGGTGTTTTCTGCGAACGCGGTCAGGGAGGAGAACGCTGTCACTGCGAAGAGCATTGCCAGGAGAACTGCCAGAAACCTTGCTGCCTTTTTCAATTTGTTTCCCTCTTTTCTTGATTTTTATAAAATTAACGGAAGAGTGCGGAACTCTTGCCGATAACTTTCGCCGCTGCCGGATGCCAACTTTAGCTATCCTGCTCCACTGTTGCAGGCCCGCAAAAGGACCAGCACCTTGCCGTCGATCTGGTTCCCCGCGACTGTACCGAAGCTTCGGGAGTCGCTGGAATGTTCCCGGTTGTCGCCCAAGACAAAAAATTCGTCTTTTTTTAGCGAGAGGGGAAATCGCAGCTCGGAACCTTTTTGGGTCAAACCAATTGCGTAGGCTTCTTCAAGTACCTCGCCGTTGATCAAAACCCGTCCTTCCTTGTTGACATCCACCGTATCGCCGGGCAGGGCGACAATCCGCTTGAGGTATTTTTGCGTGTATGTGCTTTCCGCCCGGAGGATAACGACATTGCCGCGGCGATAATCGCCTATGCGTGAAAATAAAATGAAATCTTTCGCCTGGTACGCCGGGCGCATTGAGTCGCCTCGCACGAAGGCCAGCCCAAATACGACGGCAAACGAAAGCAGGGTAATCAGAAATGTGCAGAGCAGGCTGATCAGCAACCGTTTCCAGCTTTCGTGGCGAAGCAGTTTTGTCCGCTTGCGCTGCAGCACCTGCGTCGGGGTCAATGGATGCATTGGCATGGCACCCTCCCGCTACGCGCGCTGCCAGCTCGGTTCGGGCAGCCAGTTTTGTTCGGAAGCGCCGTACCACGCGGGCGGGGGAAGTTCCGTCTGCCTTCGCTGATCCAGTTCGGCCTGATACGCCGCAAGCCTGCGCCGCAAAAGGTCGTTATCCGCTTGCAGGCGGGCGGTCATCTGCTCGTGCCATTCAACCAGCACGGCGCTATCCTGCTCGGTCTGCGCCAGCTCGGATTGCAACGCGGCGAAATGACAGGCGTTTTGCTCTTCCCGCGTCAGAAGCGCGGAAACAATTGCCTCGTACTGCAGCGTAATATGCGAGATGTGATCCAGAACGCTCTCTTCATCGCAGCCGCCAAAAGCCTTGTGTTTGAACTTCATTTCTCGCAAATAGGCGGCGATGTTCTGAATTTCCGGCATATGCCGAAGGCCTAAGTTCAACTCCATTTTTGAACCTCCTCCACTTTTTCTTTTTTGACGTCCCCTTCAGTTTTTCATCATTTTTGTTGAGCGGCCCATTTTTTTGATGCACTTCGTGCAGCCTTCCAAAAAAAGCTTTTTCCAAAAAATATTTGGTTGGATGAAGTGCAATTCTTCTGCGGAAAACATCCGCAGTTTAAGTTCTTTTGACGTCCCTTCAAAAGAGCTCATACCGGACCCTTCAACGGCCCTTCGCCAACGGAAGATTACGCTAAAGCGCTACAGGATTACTTTGCTATATTTCGCTTCCAATCCGTTTGGCGAAGTAGAATACCACGCCGCAAACGAAATGTCAAGATAAATCTGGAAATTTTTTTTATAATTTTTTCCAGTCGATTGTTCCCTTAAAAAGTCAAGCGACTCGCTGCAGTGTTTTTTCCTTCCAGAAAAAGCCGTGTTCTGTGGAAACATTGATGTTCCCTGACCTGCTCGTCGTTTTGCAAAGGCCCCTGCGCAAAGGCTTTCTCCTGCGTATGCATTTTGGGTTGCATAAAAACACAGCACAGCGATATGCCCCTGAAGGGCTGCTGTGCTGTTGGTTAACATTCTCTTAGCGCGAAGGGATAAACCGTAACCATCCTGACAAGCCACTGCGCTACAGCGCCAGCCCCATAACGACGCTGGTCGGAATGCGCAGCAGCTTGCTAAAACCATACTTGCCGTAAAAGTTCCGGCCTTTTTTATTGCCCGCGCCCACCACGAGCAGCACACCCGGTATGCCCTTCGCGCGCAGCTGCGCCGTAAGAGCATTCATCAGCTGGCTGCCCAGGCCCCGGCGTTGGTATTCCTCCGAAATATCGATGTGCAGATGCGCCGGGTATTTCTTTGCCAAAAGCTTCGGCAAAAACGCCGACGCGCGGCATTCAGCCCGCATAAAAAAGGGTAGGCCCTTTAAGCGGGGTGCGTATTCCCGCAAAAAACGCGCACGATAGGCCCGGCAGTCCTGCGCGCAGAGGATATAGCCCACGGCCCTGTCATCGTCGTCGGCGACGACGAAACAGTTCTGCGGCTCGCATTCAATATAATAGTCGCAATAGCTGGTCAGCAGCATCGTGCGCGCCGGACCTGCCTGCGCCGCCGCGCCCGGCCCGGTCTCGATGCAGACCGCGCGCACGTCTTCTTTATCTTTCGGCTGATAGGAACGAATTGTCGGCATAGAAACAACCTTTCGAAAAGCAAGAGGCACGATTCGTCGCTGACATGATGTAAGTGCGGTGGCGGCGGTGCGAACGATGCAAGGATTTTTGCCCGCTTGCTCGACTAAAATTTGGTACCAAATAGCTATCTATTAGAAAGAGGAGACTTTGTATGAGCCACACAAAAAAACTGACCGCACTGCTGCTGGCCCTTTTGTTGGCCCTTGGGCTGGCCGCCCCCGCAGCGGCCGCAGACCCCGCCTCGCCGGCCGTCACCCACATCACGGCGGAATGGAACGGCGAAATTGAGATTTCAGCTTATGGCGGGGGCCTGATCATCGACGACAACGTAACGATTACCGTGCATTATGCGGACAGCACGACAAGCACCAGCGCTGGATACTTTTTTTCAATCCACGACGCCAGCATAACCGCATGGTCGGCAAGCGAGATTGTTTTTACAAGGCACGACAGCAAGAGCGGCGAAGTGATATTCTATTATTGCAACGACGCCCTGCGGCAGGCCTTCGCCGATGCCAACGGCATCACCGCGCGTCAGGTCAGCAGCAATGCGCCCGGCTTCCTCGAATCATTGCCGACGGCAAGCGTTACCTTTCCCCGGAACTGCGTCGAGCAATTCTTCAACAGCCGCATGCCATTGGAACAGCTCACGCCCGGCGAAACAAAGCTGGTTTCCGTGGTTGCCGCGCATGAGACGTGCGTCACATTCGCATTTACCCCGCGCAGAAACGGGCGGCACGTCTTTGAAGCCGCTTACATCTCCGGTCATGAACCGGGTTCTTACAGCGCGTTTGACGGCAATTTTTCGCTGATCGCCCAGGGCGGCTCAAGCGACGGCATGGCGATGAATCTCAAAAAGGGAAAGACCTATTACATTGTTATGGATTTTTATACCTGGGGGAATGACCCGGCGCTGAGCGAAGCGAACGTCACCGTGAAATATAGCCCGCTGACTTTGTGGCAGAAAATCGAGAACTTCTTCATCAACCTGCAATTCATTTTTTTGAATTTGTTGGTTTCAGCGCTGTGGTGGTTTTATTGACCAGATTCAAGGCGGCATAATATCAGTCCGTTGCGCGGGCTTTCCCGAACCAGACCACATCCCCAGCGGCGGAGACCTCCAGCCCGGTGACGCCTTCGGCCAGCAGGAGCGCGCTTTCCCGCGCTGCAAGCGGGTAATAAACCCCCATTTGCAGCAGGTGCTCCTCCGCCTTGCGCAGGGCTGCCGCCGCCGCCTTCTGGCCCGGGGTCTGCGCTGCTTCGGCCAACAGTTTTTCAAACGCCTGGGAACGATAGCCGGTCAGGTTGCCGCCGCCCTCCGTCAGTTGCTCAAGCACGTTCGGCGCGAAGGAGCTGCCCGCCTCCACCGTGGAAAGCGCGATGTCATAATCCCCTTGCGCGATCCGGAGCGCCAGTTTTTCCGGCTCCGGGCTTTCGATGCTCACTTGCAGCCGGAGACCGAACGCGCTCTGCCACTGCTGCAGCAACCGGCGCATCGCCAGGTTCGCCTCCTCCGGACAGAGCAGCGTCAGCGAAAGGGACGGTTCCTTACCGGCGGCCTCCCGCGCCGCGAAGCTTTCGCCCCATAGGCTTTGCGCCCCGGCAATGTTGCGCCCCAGACCCGTGGCCGGGCCCGAAAGCGTCCGATAGGTATCCTCGCCCAGGCGCAACCCCGCCGGCAGCAGGCCTTTCGGCGGCGCGAAGCCCAGCGCAACCGGGTCAATCGCCATGCAGAGCGCGCGGCGCAATTTGGCGTCCGCCAACGGCGCGCCCGGCCCGCAACGGAATAGCAGCGCCTGCGTTGCGTTCTCCAGCCGAACCGCGCCCGCATCGGTCTGCGCTGCGCCTGCGGCATCGGACGGTAACAGCACGGCGGAAAATCCGCCCTCCAGCCCCAGCAGGCGCAGCCGTTCGGAGACATTTGCCTCAAGCTTGAACACCACCCCGCCGGGCGCGATGGGTTCCGCACCTTTGTAGCCCTCGTTTTTCCGGAGCCGAAGAGTCATCGTCTCCCACGCGTAAAGATAAAATGGCCCGTTGCCGCAAAGATATTTCGCACCTAGGCCATAGCGCCCCTTGGTGGCGTTAAAGTAATCTTCGTTGCAGGGCATGGCGACGCTCTGGCAGAGTGCATAAAGGAATGATGCGTTGGGCTGCGCCAGCGTGATCACCAGCGTAAACGGATCGGGCACACTCACCCCGAGAGCCTCCGGCGGCTGCCTGCCCTCCAGAACCTCCCGGGCGTTTTGGATCGGGAACAGCAGCGCTGCGTTGGGTGCGTTGGTCTCCGGCATAAGGGCCCTGCGCAAGGCAAAGAGAAAGTCCTCTGCCGTCACGACGGTGTCAAACGCCGCAGCCTCCGCCTCACCCAAAAGCTTTTTCGCGTCCTTAGGCAGCCGCCAATGGGTATCCCTGCGCAGGTGGAAAGTGTAGCGCAATCCGTCGGACGATACCTCCCAGCGCTCCGCCACGCCGGGCGCGAAGACCTCGGCGGGAGCGGAATTGCCTTGGACGGCATCCTGCCCGATGTCGCTGCCGCGCAGACGAATCAGGCCCTCGAAGCAATTGGCCAAGACGAGCGCCTCTTCCCGCCCGCCCGCGATGGCGGGGTCAAGATTCAAAGGCATAGCCGAAAGGGGAAAGCGAAATTCCTTCCCCTCCCCTGTATCTTTGCCGCAAGCCGCCAAAGAGAGTATCGCCAGCAACAGAGCAAGCAAAACCGCCGCAGTTCTTTTCATTGGATTCTCCTTCTGTTGCTGATTCATGTGTGATTTTTACCAAGGGGTAGTATCAATACAGCCTTTTGCCTGGACACGGCCCGCCGTGTCCCTACGATCGTCCATCAAACCCGCGCCGCAGCCGCCGACGGCCCACGTGGGGCCCATCGGGTAGGGCCGGCCCTTGGCCGTCCGCAATTACGCATCAATACCAACGTCGAAACAGCCTCGCCTTTTGCCTGGACACGGCACGCCGTGTCCCTACGATCGTACATCAAACCCGCGCCGCAGCCGTAGACGGCCCATGTGGGGCCCATAATTTTATTCCGCCTCTTCCTCCCCCGCCCCAGTAAGCATCTCCGGGCGTTTGCGGCGCGTGCGTTCCAGCGCCTGTTCCCGCTTCCACTGCTGCTGCTTCGCATGGTGGCCGCCGGTCAACACCTCCGGCACTGCGCGGCCCTCCCAGACCGGGGGGCGCGTGTATTGCGGGTATTCCAGCAGCCCCGCGAAGTGGCTCTCGTCATGGAAAACCTCCGCCGCAGGCAATACCCCCGGCAGCAGGCGGGCGATGGCATCGCAGAGCACCAACGCGGGCAATTCACCGCCGGTCAGGACGTAATCGCCGATGGAGATTTCTTCATCTACCAGCGCCTCGATCACCCGCTCATCCACGCCTTCATAGTGCCCACAGAGCAGCGCAAGCTCCGGCAGGGCGGCCAACTCGCGGCAGCGTTGCTGGGTGAGCGTCTTGCCCTGGGGCGAAAGATAGACAAAGTGCGGGCGGCTCCCCCATTCGGCGCAAAGGGCCTCATAGCAAGCGGCGATGGGCTGCGCCTGCATGATCATCCCGTAGCCGCCGCCGTAAGGCGCGTCGTCCACCCGGCGGTGCTTATCCAGGGTGTACGCCCGGATGTCGCGGGCGTTGCACCGCACCAACCCCTGTTTACGCGCCCGTCCCAAGATACTCTCACCCAGCACGGCCTCGCACATCTCGGGGAAAAGGGTTAAAATTTCGATTTTCATCGTCAGAATGGCTCCTCAATAATGCCTGCGGTGCGCCCAATGGTCGCACCCTACAATTTATATCTTGGCGCGTAGGGACACGGCGTGCCGTGTCCAGGCAACCGAAAACCATTTAGGTTCAATTGCCTCAAAACAACCCCTCCAACGGCGTGATCAGTATTTCGCCCGCGTCGATATCTACAGCGCGCACGACCTCGTCAATGACAGGGATCAGCGCCTCACTGCCGTCCGCGCGGCGGATGTGCCAGACGTCGTTCGCGCCCCCGGCCCGGCTGGCGTCGCTCAGTGTGCCGTAACAGACGCTGCGGTCGTTCGCGTTCAGCACCCGGCTGCCCAACAGCTCGGCGATGAAATACTGGCCTTCGGCCAGCCGCGCGTCCGCCCTGCGAAACCAAAGTTTACGCCCACGCAGCGCTTCGGCGGCCTCGATATTTTCAACGCCTTCAAGTCGCAGCAGCGCGACGTTTTTATGTTCCCGCGCGCCCAGTACCCGCACGGGCCGCGCGCCTTTGTCATCCCAATAAAGCAAAGAAAACCCACGGAAAAACGCGGGGGAATCGCACGCCGGAAGGACGCGCAGTTCACCCCGGATTCCGTGGGTGCCAACGATGGTACCGATCTCAAGATAATCGTATTTCATATGCCACTCAAAGACAGTTTATTCGTCAATCTCGACGGAAATTTTCACGTGGTTGCGCACAGCGGCGGAACGCATAATGATACGGATCGCCTTGGCGATCTTGCCCTGCTTTCCGATCACGCGGCCCATGTCGTCTTCCGCCACGCGCAGGTGATAATACACGACGCCGTTCTCATCCGGCTCGTCAACGGTCACGCTGACCTCGTCTGGTTTTTCCACCAATCCCTTTGCCAGCACCATGAGCAGTTCTTCCATTTATTCAGCTCCTTCTGCCCTCACAGGGGTGAGAATCTTGCCTCTTACTTCTAGTTCAGCACGCCCTGCTTCTTTAGAATATCGCGCACCGTGTCGGTGGGCTGTGCGCCGTTCTTAATCCACTGCTTCGCCTTTTCGCCGTCCAGCTTGACCTCGGCGGGGGAAATCAGAGGGTTGTAATAGCCCAGCTCCTCAATGAAGCGGCCGTCGCGGGGATAGCGGGAATCCGCCACCACGATGCGATAAAAAGGTGCTTTCTTCGCGCCCATGCGGCGCAGACGAATCTTGACTGCCATGCGGTTGCCTCCTAGATTTTCAATGTTATTTTTTATATGATAAACTCCATGCGAAGAAGGAGAAATCACCGAAGCCCGTTTTGCCCCATCATCTGCGCCATCGCGCTGCGCTTGCCGCCCTTGCCGTTCATCTGCTTAAACATCTTCTGCATCTGCTTATATTGGTTCAGCAGCCGGTTGACGTCCTCCACCTGCTGCCCCGCGCCGGCGGCGATGCGCTTTTTACGCGAGGGGTTGATGATATCGGGGCTCCGCCGTTCGCCGGGGGTCATCGAAAGAATCAGCGCCTGCACCCGGTCAAACTGCTTTTCGTCAATGTCGACATCGCGCAGCTGTTTGCCCAGCCCGGGCAGCATACCCAAAATATCCTTCATGTTCCCAAGGCGGCGGATCTGCCGAAACTGATCCAACAGGTCGTTGAGGTCAAACTTGTTTTTGAGGAGCTTTTCCTCCATCTCGGCGGCCTTTTTTTCATCCAAAACGGCCTCGGCTTTCTCAATCAGCGAAAGCACGTCGCCCATGCCAAGAATCCGGCTTGCCATGCGCTCGGGGTGAAAGATATCCAGGTCCCCCAGCTTTTCGCCCGTGCCGACGAACTTGATCGGCTTGCCCGTCACCGCCCGCGCCGAAAGCGCCGCGCCGCCGCGTGTGTCGCTGTCGGTCTTGGTCAGCACCAGGCCGTCGATGCCCAGCGCCTCGTTGAAGCTCGTGGCCACGTTTACGGCGTCCTGCCCCGTCATGGCGTCCACGACCAGCAGGATTTCCTGCGGGCGCACCGCCACCTTGATATTCTTCAGCTCCGTCATCAACGCCTCGTCGATGTGCAAGCGCCCGGCGGTGTCGAGAAAAAGATAGTCGAAGCCCTGATCACGCGCGTGGTTCAGCGCCTGTTTGGCAATCTCCACCGGGTCGATCTGCCCCAGCGTGAAGACCGGCACGCCGATCTTTGCGCCCAATACCTCCAACTGCTGAATGGCTGCCGGACGGTAGATATCGCAGGCCGCCAGCAGCGGGCGGTGCCCCTGGTTCTTAAGCCAAAGGGCGATCTTTGCGCTGTGCGTGGTCTTACCGGAACCCTGCAGGCCGCACATCATCACCACCGTCGGCCCTTTGGAAGCCTGGGTCAGGCGCGACTGCGTACCACCCATCAGGGCGATCAGCTCTTCGTTGACGATTTTAACGACCATCTGCGCGGGGGTGAGGCTTTCCATCACCTGCGCGCCGATGGCGCGTTCAGTAACCTGCGCTGTAAAATCCCTGGCAACTTTATAGTTGACGTCAGCCTCCAGCAAGGCCATGCGCACCTCGCGCATCGCGTCGCGCACATCTTTTTCCGTCAGGCTGCCCTTGCTGCGCAAGCGCTTGAACGCCGCCTCAAGACGGTCAGAAAGGCCTTCGAACGCCACAGATTCACCCCGTTCCAGATTTTAGCCTTTAGATTTTAGACATTAGACGTTTCCGCCGTTACGTCTGCAATAACACAAAATTATAGCCCATTGAAAAGTTTTGCGGAGCTTTTTCAAAAGCGACCGTACCCCCGCGCCTGCCCTTTAACTGACCATCAGTTTTTCCGCCGTGGCGGAAATTTGGGCCGCCGCCTCGTTGATCTCGCGTGAGAGCCCACAACGCAGGTTTTGCTCGTGCACCTGCTGGGCACATTGGATGATCTCTTCCAGCCCACGCTTCATGTCTTCAAAACGCCGGGCCAGCGCAAGGCGTTCCTCCATCTCAAGCAGCTGGTGTTCAGCCCGCTTGATGGCGTCGCGCACACCCTGGCGCGAAATCCCCTCGTTTTGCGCGATTTCTGAAAGGGAAAGGTCTTCGTAGTAGTAATATTCAAGGAATTCCCTCTGCTTTTGCGTCAGCAGTTCGCCGTAAAACCCCAGCAGCAGGGCCATGGATAAGTCCTTCGCCACCGCAGATCCCCCTCCTCCGCAGCCTGTAAAGGCGTTTATCTTTACACCTCGGCGCGCTTATGCATTATACAGCATTCGCCCGCCCCTGTCAAGCCCAAAAAACGGCGATTTTTCGCTTGAAATGTGGATAACCTTGTGGAAAACCCCATGTTATTCACCAAGAGGGTCTCGCTCCGGTAAGGAATCGCTTTATACCGCACTTTTCGGTGGCGTACGCGCAATTGTTCGGTGAAAAAGCTGTGAATAAGTTTTTTCAAATTTAGGAAGCTAAAGCGCGTTTTTCTTACAGAATACGGCAACGCGGTTTAACCCGTTCGCCCCTGCCGGCGCACGCAAAATGAACGGTGTAAAGCGCATACAAAAGCGCTTGCAAAGTCTGGCGAATCATGATATAGTATTAGGGTTGCATGCCCGCTATTTTTCAAACCATATGTTTTGTGCTGCGCAAAAACTTGAAAAGGATGGATCATAATCATGCCCAAACCAGTGACGCTGAACAACCCGCGGCTCGGGGTGGCCGAATCGACAAAACGCTATATGGCCGAAGGGATCCGCCATGTCTGCGAGAACTTCAAGAAGCGCCTGCCCGGCACCCAGTCGGAGCGCGACGCCCAGGCCTTCTTTAAGGAAGAGCTTGAAAAAATTTCTGACCCCTCCCGGGGCGATGCCGTCTTGATGGAAGATTTTACGCTTCATCCACACGCTTTCATGGGGTTTATCATCCTCGCCTGCTCCTGCCTGCTTGGTACCGTTGCCTGCTTTTGGCTTGGCAAGAGCAGTATCGTCGCGGCAGCCGTTGGCGCGGTACTGGCCGTCTTCGCCCTGCTGGTCGTCTTGTTTGAGTTTTTGATGTATCGCGAATTTGTCGATTTCCTCTTCCCCAAGCGCGTTTCGCGCAACGTCTACGCGGTGCGCAAGCCGACCGGCGAAACGCGGCGGCGCATCATCTTCGGCGGTCACACCGACGTCGCCAACGAATGGACGTTTACCTATATGGCCGAACGCAAGGGCATGGCTTTCGCGTTGATCGGCGCGGGGGTCGGCCTGGCCGTCTGTCTGGCGGCCAGCGTCACGCGGCTTGCGTTTGTGCTGCAAATGCGCCTGCGCGAGGCGGCGGAGCTGACGGCGGGCAATGTGCTGATGAACGACGCCTACGCCATCAAGGGCGGCTGGCTGGCCTGGGGCGTTGCGCTGCTCTGCATGGTTCCGCTCGCCCTTGTTCTTATGAAATTCATCAACTACAAGATCGCGGTCGACGGCGCAAACGACAACCTCAGCGCCAACTATGTCAGCATGGCTTTGCTAAAGGAAATGAACGACAGCGGCTTCCGCTTTGAGCACACCGAGGTCTGCTGCCTGCTCACCGGCGCCGAGGAGGCGGGCCTGCGCGGCGCGAAGGCCTTTGCCAAGAAGCACCTGAAGGAGCTTTCGGAGGTCGACACCGTCTTCATCGCAATGGACACCATGCGGGAAATTGAGGAGATGCGCGTCTGCAACATC
The DNA here is from genome assembly GCA_031549985.1 of Oscillospiraceae bacterium. Lineage (GTDB taxonomy): Bacteria > Bacillota > Clostridia > Oscillospirales > Acutalibacteraceae > WRMQ01. The sequence goes on from JAVBOZ010000106.1 coordinate 34,362, forward strand.
GGCTGCACAGGCACCGTGCGCAATGATAAGGCTGTGGGCGTGCTGCTCCACGAAGCCGGGCGCGCCTGCGGGGTCGAGATTCCTGACGGCGAGGTATACCCCGGCGCGGTGGACTCCGAGGCGTTTTCGATGTTTGGCCTGCGCGCCACCGGCTTCACCGCCGTCAGCCACGAGGCCAAGCGCTATTACCACACCCGGCACGATACGGCGGACAACATCGACATGGACTGCATCGCCCTGAGCCTGAACATCTGCAAAGAGGCCGCGCGCATTTTTGACCAGAAGGGCGCGAATTAGTTCTTTTTCTTGAAAGAAAAAGAACCAAAAAGAACTTTAATAGCATTCAAAGGCGGCCCGCGAAAACGGGTCGCCTTTGCTGCGTTGCTATGGGCAAGAAGGGCGGTACATCGCACGCTTCTAGTTCCGTCTTGTTTTGTTCAATCCCCTGAATTCTTCCACCAACCCCGCCAGCAAAATGACCTGTTCATCCGTCAGCTCAGTGACGTCCATGCTCTTTGCGCGCTCCACGCCAAGGAGCCAATCCACCGATACGGAAAACTCCAGGGCAATCTTTATAAGCATCTCCAGCGAAGGCATGCGCATTTGTGATTCATAGGCTGAAATGATGGATTTGCGCATTCCCAAGCGTTGCGCGAACGCCGTTTGCGTTAACCCCCGATCAACACGCAGTTTTTTGACCTTGTCACCAAATTCCACGCAACCGCCTCCTTTATTGTATTATACAAGGCGTGCGACTTCTTTTGGTGGAATTATTCTTTACATTTGTGGAATATCATGCTATAATGTTACAGATGATTGTATGATTTTGTTCTATGAGGTGCGCTTATGCATAAGATGCCAGAAGACAACCGCCGTCGGCACTGCCATGAAAATGAGGGCTGCTGCGACGAATGTGACTACCTGATCTGCTGCACAAATTTCAACGGGCTTTGCGACCGATGTTTTGAGGAGAATAATCTGTGCCCCGAAATTGAGAAAAAGCCCGGCGTGATCATTGCCACACCGGGTTAAAATGCCGCCAAGATAACTTTATTCCCGTGCCGACGCCTTCTTTTCCAGTTTGATCCAGGTCACAAAACCGATGGCGTTGACCGCCACCGCCAGTGCGGCGATCAGCACAAAGCTCAGGTTCGCGATGTCCTGCTTCGTGTTCACGATCCAGAGGATCATCACCACGAAATTGCCCGCAAGGTTGAAGCACCAGTTCTCCACATAGCGCAGCAGCAGCAGCACCAGCCCCGGCGCAACGAACGCGAGCGAAAGGCTGTCATAAATCGCGTTCTCCGAATGCACCGCGCGCAAAAGCAGATAGATGCCAACAAAGGCGACAACGCCCGCGCCCAGTGAAATCGCCCAGCCTTTGCCGTTGAGCTTCTTCATCGCCACGGTGGCCCCGCTCTTATGTTTGCCCCAGCTGATCAGGCTGAAAAGATAGACCGGGAAGCCGAACAGCGTATTGAAAAAAGCCAGCCCATAAGTCTCGCGCGAAAAAAAGAGCGCACCATACGCCAGGCAATACGCCATGCCGCAGGCGCAGCCCGCCCGCTTGCCCTCGGCCAGATACATCAGCGTCACGACGGAATACACCGCCAGCAGGATTTCGTACCAGACCTGTTCGGTCAATATGCCGCAGGCGATCAACACCGGTGCGGCGGCAAGGATGAATATAAACCTGCCAAGGCCAAAACCAAGGATCGTCTTTTCTTTCATCGCGGGCATGGATTGTCCGCCTCTCACTCTTCAATCAGGTCGCCGTGCCCGTGCGCGTCGTCGTCCAGCCCGGCAAAAAGGGCCGGATCGTAGGCCACGCCGTGGCGGTCATAGTAATCCTTCACAGCCGCCTTGACGGCCTCCTCAGCCAACACGGAGCAGTGCAGCTTGACCGGCGGCAGGCCGTCGAGTGCCTCCACCACAGCCTTGTTGGTCAGTTCCAGCACCTGGCCGATGGGCTTGCCCTTGATCATCTCCGTTGCGATGGAGCTGGTTGCAATGGCCGAAGCGCAGCCGAAGGTCTTGAACTTGACATCTGTGAGGATGCCCGCGTCCACCTTCAGGTAGACCTTCATGATGTCGCCACACTTGGCGTTGCCGACCTCCCCCACTCCGTCCGCGTCTTCGATTTCCCCAACGTTCCGGGGGTTGATGAAGTGGTCCATCACCTTTTCACTGTATGTCATTGCCATAATGGTCATTCCTTTCTTGGCGCTTTCTTACACAAAGCATCAATCCAACCGGCCGGTCTTTTGGATGTCCTCCCAATAGGGGGACATGGCGCGTAAATATTGTACGGTCTCCCGTGTCGCCCGTACGGTGTGCGTGACTTCCTCCTGCGTATTGTAACGCGAAAGCGTCAGACGCAGCGAGCCATTGGACACCGCGTGCGAGCGGCCGATCGCCAGCAGCACGTGGCTGGGGTCGAGCGAGCCGGAGGTGCAGGCGGACCCTGAAGAGGCGGCGATCCCCTTTTGGTCGAGCCACAGCAGGAGCGCTTCACTTTCCGCCCCCGCGAAGCAAATGTTGACGTTGCCCGGCAGTCGCCGGTCGCGATCGCCGTTCAGGTAGGCGTATTCGATTTGGCAAAGGCCGTCGATCAGCTGATCCCGGTAGCCCGCGATACGCGCGGCAGTTTCGGGCATCTCGGCCACGGCCTCTTCCAACGCGGCGGCCATGCCCACCACGCCGGGGATGTTCTCCGTCCCCGCGCGGCGGTTGCGCTCCTGCGCCCCGCCCAGCAGCAGGGCCCGCAACGGCGTACCCTGGCGGCAATAGAGCGCGCCCACGCCTTTTGGCCCATGAAATTTATGCCCCGAAAGGCTGAGCATGTCCACATTCATTGCGCGCACATCGACCGGGATATGCCCCACCGCCTGCACGGCGTCACTGTGAAACGGAATTTTACGCGCACGGCAGGCCGCGCCGATTTCTTCGACGGGCAATATCGTGCCGATCTCGTTGTTGGCGGTCATGACCGTCACCAGCGCCGTATCCTCCCGCAGCGCAGCCTCAACGTCATTTACAGAGACAAGGCCCGTCTCCGGCGCCACCGGCAGGAGCGTCACCTCAAAGCCCTCTTTTCCCAGCGCCTCCAGCGTATGCAGCACCGCGTGGTGTTCAATGGCGGTGGAGACGATGTGCTTCTTCCCCTTGGCCGCACCCAGCCAGGCCGCGCTTTGGATCGCCTGGTTATCGGCCTCGCTGCCGCCGGAGGTGAAGTAAATCTCCTTCGGATCGGCGTGCAGGCAGGCGGCGATCCGCTCGCGCGCGCCCTGAAGCGCCGCAGAAGCAGCCTGCCCCCAGCGGTGCAAGCTGGAGGGGTTGCCGTAAATCTCATCGTAATAAGGCTCCATCGCCCGCTTTGCGGCATCACTCAAGCGTGTGGTGGCCGCGTTGTCCATATAGGCTTCCACCGGAAGCACCTCCCTTGCCATAGAGGGATAAATTTCGACGTATCTTATTCTACCACATCTTGTGCGAAAATGCCATGGTTTTTTGTATTTTGCCCATCTGCATAGGAATTTTGCGCGGTGCGTCATAAAGACAGTGACCTTGCATGACGCCGCGTTATTTTTGATCACATTTTCTGCCATTGCGGCACAGCCGACCAGCCCGCCGCAGGCGCGTACCAGCTTATCTGCGGGCGGCCTGACTGACGCCGCCCCTACAATGCCTATCTACCTCGCCGCAGGGGCGTGCGTGGTGCGTCCGCCGGGAGTTTTTGCGCCCGGGGTCGTTCGCTCCCCCTCAAAGCGCCCTGCGTAGGGGCGGCGTCAGGCCGCCCGCATGCAACGATGCGATGAGGTATGTCGCTGTATTTTGTCTATCGTTTGATAGAGGGGTAGTATTAACCCATGGGAGGGATTTCGAGGATGGCAAAGCCGACGCAATGGAACGCAAAACACAGCGCCGCAACAATGGGCGCAGCTCTGCGCAACAGGCGGGTCAGCGGGGCGTCTTCCAGACAGCCATAGCAGAGCGTCGCCGCCAGCAACAGGAACAGATCCGAAAAAAAGAAGATGCGCTGGCCAGAGGCATAGACCGACCCCGAAAAGCCCGGAACGATCCCGCAGGCCGCCGCCGCCGCGCAGCAAAGTCCCGCACCCCAGCCCGCCATCGGGTTCCGGCGCAGCAACATCGCCAACATTGCGGCGGTTGAAAGAAAAAACGCGAAGCAAACCGCGAGCAGCAGAATTTCAGGCAGACCGGCTTGACCGCTCTCAAACATGCGCTGAAAGCCCTGGTCGGGAATTTGACGCCGAGCAAGAAAATACAGCAGATTGCCGCCGACGCTCAGGCAGGCCCAGGCAACGCCGTGGGCGGCGGTCAGCGCCCTGCACTTGCGGCCCGGCCAGGCCTGCCGCAGCGCCTGATACAGCGTCAGCAGAAGCAGGGTCATTGCGGGCAGCGAAAGGAAGAAGGCGTAGGCGAAATAGTTGGATGCCCCGCAAAGCAGCCTTTGCGACAGAGACATATTCAGAAAGGCTTTAAAGCCGCCGGAGGCTTCGCCCGCGCTCCGCATGCGCGCGCCGGGTGAGGTGAAGAGAAACCAGGCCGTCACCGCCGCCGGAAGCAGCGGCATGAGGAAGCGTACCTTCCACCGCCTTCTCAGGGCCAACAGCGCGTTCAGGCAAACCAGCAGCGCCAACGTCGCGGCGGCCGTCTGCTCTTCGGCGGCGGCAAGCGGCGCGGCAAAGCAGGCCAGCGCGTGCGCCCACGGCGACGGGGCCTGCTGTTCGTTTTGCGCCAGGGTCAACGCGGCGGGCAGGGCGGCCAACAGCATACCGGCGGCGGGCCAAAGATAGGTGAACGAACCGGCGAACCAGAATGCGCCCGCACTCAGGCAGGTGGGCAGAATCAGCCACACGCAGGCGCTCGCAAAACGGATGCGGTCCGCCTTCGCGCAAGAGCCGGGCAGCGCCAGCGCAAGGCGGCAAAGAAACCAGATGATAAAGCAAAACAGTGCGGCGGAAGCCAGCTTCCAGAAGACCGGGGGAATCCCCAAAAAGGTCATCATCAGCGCCTCACCGACGGTGCGGCCCGAGACCGTGGCGTAACGCTCGGCCAGCCAGGTGCGCAGTTCAAACCCCGGAGTATTGCGGATCCCGAGGAAATGGCCATCGTCGGTCTTGACCAACAGGCGGGTGAAGACCAGATAAAAAAGCAATGCCCCCGCGCAACTCAGGCCGAAGGGCCTCCAGGGCGATTTTTGAACGCGCCGCGCCATCTTTGCCAAAAGCGTATGCATGCGCTCCTGCGTTGATGTTATTTCATCGGCCTGATGCATTTAAGCCTCCTCCATTATCACGTATGGCCTGACGGCGCTGCCGTCGCCGCCAAAGCACAAAATCGCAGCCTTGCGCAGGCGCAACGCGGGGCAAACCCCGTTCATCCCATCTGTGGCGATGGATTTATAGAACGTTCCCTTTCCGGTGACGGAGGCGACGCTGCATGCGTTCGTCGCGATGGCGTCACGCGTCCAATACCAGCCGCTGCCGCGCAAAAAAAGATAGGGCGAGTTTTCCCGGGAAACGGCGGCGGCGGTGGGGGCGCGTCTGCGCTCAGGCGCTGAAAGCACCTTGAGCTGCGTGCGCGTGGGCAAAAAGACCGCGTCGCCTTGCGAAGTATCCAGCAGCGCCCTGAGCTTCGGCGGAAAGTTTTCCGAATGCAGAAAGCCCGGCTCGTGCGCATAGGGGTTGCGGCCTTCCCAGACTCTTGATTTTTCGGGCGCTGAACCGCGCCAGGGCACCGCCGCCCTGGTGCTGTTGAGCCACTGCCGCAAGGCGCTGTCTTCCCAAGCCGAAGAGCCCGCCGCCGGGTCATCGCAGGCCGCGAAGGCTTTGAAGCAGAGAATATGCTCGGCAAGCAGCAGGGGGCGTCCGTCTTCCATCGCCAGCACGCGCCAGAGAATGGGTTCCCCCGCGTATTGGCCAAAGAAGAGGTAATCGCCCCGCCGCAGTTGAACCTGGGCGGGTTCATCGACGCCCATCTCAGGCACGGGGTACTGCGCGCCGAACATCGCGTTGCCCAAAGCGGCCTTGAGAGGTGTTCGGCCCGCGCAAAGCACAAAGAAGGCTATGATCAAGGCAGCGACGCAAAGCGCCGGCCTGCGCAGGTGCGGTTGATGTGGCACGTAGGCACCTCCCCTCTTATATTTGCGCTATATTAGCATAGATCAAGGCTGGATAATGCGGCAAACGACCCGTTTGACGCTATTGTAACATAGATCAAGGCGCGATTCTGAAAAACCGGCACGGTTTTTCCCAATGCGGCAAACGACCCGTTTGACGCTATTGCGTCATAGATCAAGGCGCGATTCTGAAAAACCGGCACGGTTTTTCCCAATGCGGCAAACGACCCGTTTGACGCTATTATCGCTTTGCAAAAAATATCAACGCGCTGCCCCCTTGACAAATACCTCAGCGTGTGCTAAGATAAGGGTGTCAAGGGGGCGCTGTGGCGTTGCCGAGACGGCAGTTCTCATTACGTTGTTAAGAACTAACCGCTCACGAGTTGCTAGCAGTGGAGCGGTTAGTTCTTTTTATTGGACTCGTAGAAAAGAATTGCCATCGCTAAGTACACGAATGCCATAGCAAGCAAGATTTCCAGCATAGCCTCACCTCCTTTCGGAGGAAAACCACCGCCCGGCAAGCAACCAAACGCCATGGTTATTATAGCAAAGATCAAGTGCAAAATCAAGAGAAACTGACAAGTTTTTCCCAATGCAACAACGACCCGTTTGACGTTATATTAGCATATTGCTTCTTTCGGGTCAAGTCTTTGCTTTGCCCGCCCTGAAAATAAACGTGGATTTTTCCGCGCAAACATGATATGATACATGAGGCAAAAAATTATGCATACGGAGGGGTTCTGATTGTGAGACGGTTCAAGCGCATTCTTTCTCTGGTGCTGGCGGTTGCGTTATGCGTGGGGTCGCTGGCGGCATCGGCGGCGGCGAAGGGGAGCGACAGCGCGTTCGGGGGCAGCACCGCTCCCGTTGTCCTCATTCACGGCAATACCCAGTCGGACGTCTATCTTTACCAGGCGGACAACGTAACCCGAGTGCTCGACGCCGACGGCAACCCCGTTAAAAACTGGATGCCAAAAGTGGATGTCCCGGCTATGCTGCTGCAGCTCATCGGCCCGCTGCTTTTGAGCGTCGTGTTCCAGTGCGATTTCGGCCTGACCGGGGCGGTCAGGAATGTGGTCAGCGGCGCGATGCCGCTGCTGAAAATGGACGCAAACGGCATGCCCGCAAATAACATGCGCGTGCAAAGCTATGCGGACGCCAAGGGCAACCCGCTGAGCCTTGCCGAATGCTCAAAGGAGATGCGCGACATCGCCAACGAGCGTCTGCATATGGACGAGCGCGACCAGCGCCTCGGCGACGACAGGGTCTATTTCTTCGCTTACGATTCCTTCGGCAACAATGCGGTCAACACAAAGGCTCTGGCGGAATATATCAAAAGCGTCAGCAAAAAGCACGGTGGCTCAAAGGTCAGCGTTGTGCCCATTTCGCTGGGCGGCACGCTGATGAACAGCCTGATGGAGGACTATTACGACGAGGTGGTTCCCCTGTTGCAAAACGTCGTCTTCGTCGTGCCCGCAGCGGACGGAACCAATCTGGTGGGCGACGTTTACATGCGCAAACTCAGCGTGGATAACAAAAACCTCTATCACGACATGTTCCCGGCGCTGCTGGGGGCGTTCCCCGGCGCGCTGCCGGGCTGGATGCAATACCTGATCAACGCGGTCATCCGCGTCTTGCCCAAGCGGGTGCTGCACGGAATGCTCGACGCCGTGGTGGACGGCCTTGTGGGCGAATACCTTTCCCGCAACACGACGCTGTGGTCGCTGGTGCCTTCCGGATCATACGAGACCGCGCGCGAAATCTGGCTCAAGGGCGACAGCTATGCCGCCATCCGGGCGCAGACCGACCACTACTACCAGGCGCAAAAGAACAGCCGCGCCAACATTCTGCGCATGCGCGCGGACGGCGTAAGGGTCTACGACATCTGCGAATATGACACGCCACTGATCGCGATCGCCAGCTCTTACACGAAAGTCAATTCCGACAGCGTGATCCACCTGGATTCCGCTTCGCTGGGCGCGACGGCCGGCTATGTCAATACCCCGCTCCCGAAAGGCTATCGGCCCGTCAACCCGCGCTGCACCGACCCCGCGCACAACCACAGGTCCCCCAACGGCGTCGTCGATGCCTCCACCGGCACGCTTCCCGAACAGACCTGGTATTTCAAGGGCGGGTTGCATAACCTGACCAGCGACAATGACCTTGCCATGCGCCTGATCATTCGGCTGGTCACCTCGGGCGAATACGAAACCGTCTATTCGATGGACGCATGGCCGCAGTTCAACAACGCACGTGAAAGCCGTGCGTTCCGCGTTGAAATCCTGCCGCAGGCCGAGGCAGTCGACCCCGCCACCCTTGCCGCCGCAGACGCCAAGGAACTGGCCGCCGCCATCGCCGAAGCCAGAGCCGTGCTGGCCAAGACCGTCGACGTGCCCGGTGAATACAGCCACGCGTATGACCGCGTCGTGGCCATCCTGGTCAAGCTGGGCCTGCGCGAAGCCGAAAAGCCCGATTACGCCGCCATGGTGCTCGACCCGCTCTTCGCTCTCCTCAGCGATTTGCTTTATTGCACCGTCGGCCCGCGCGGGTTTTTTGATCCGTTTTGGGCGAAGTGGCAATAGGCAGGCGCAACAGAAAATACCAAAGGCGGCGGAAATCATCCGCCGCCTTGCTTATTTCAAGCCTTGCCCGCCCTTACCGCTGGCCCATCGCCGCCAAATCGCGGTAGCTGATCTTCTTGATCCCGCAGTCTGCCATGTGCTTTTGGAACGCCGGGTCGCGGTAAAGCTCGTATTCCCAGATGCGGTGCTTACCGGCGCTGGAGGCGGTGGTCACCTCTCCGGTGTCGATGGACGGGTGCAGGAAGGTCTCCGTCACGCCCTCGGGGTAGTTTTCGGCAAAGGTAAACATATAGTCACGGAAAGCCTCGTAGCTCTGCTTCTGCGGGCCGTCATAATCGGGGACGATCAGGTAATCCGGCGTAATGACGCCCCTGTCTCTGCAATAAGATTGCAGTTGCGCGAAGAGCTTGCGAACCAATTCCTCCGGAATCGGAATGTCAAGACTTTTTTGGCTTCCCAACTGCTCGATGCCCTTCATTGGGAAACGGAAGGGGAGGCCGTATTCCGACGAAAGATCAAAGATCATCTGCAACAGCTCAAAACGGCCTGTATAGATGCCATAAAGGCTGCCCATGTGGTTATCCCAATGGGAGGGGACAAGACCGAAGAGCTTTGCCCGCGCCAACTGGGCGCGAATTTCCCGCTCCGCCTCGTCCATATCGGCGCGTTCCTCAAACTCGTCGCTCTCGTGCCAGAAGTAACCCTCGGCGTCCCGGAGTGAATCGGTGCACTGCGCAGAGACCGGACCCCAGCGGTAGGCGCTCCATTCGCTGGTGGTGGTCAGGTGAACACCGATGGCGTATTCCGGATGCTCGGAGGCCCATTTGCAGGCGTGTTTTGCCCAGGGGCAGGGCGTCATGACGGTGGCCGAGGTGATGCAGCCCTTTTCAAGAAGTTCCTGGGTTGCCAGGTTCGCGCCGAGGAAGGAACCGTAGTCGTCCGCGTTGATGATGAGATACTTGTCCATGGTTGAATTTCCCCTTTCGATATATGAATTTCAGGTCTCACAAATAGCAGGGGCGAACATAACCAGTTCGCCCCTTGAACGCAGGTATACGATTCCTTTTAGGCCAGCAGGTCGCCGATCTCATCAATCAGCAGCTGCACCAGAAACGCGAACTTGGAAGCCGTCACCCAGCGGGTGAGGTCATAGCTGAACTTCGCCCAGCCGGTGGGGGCGTCGTTGACGCTGTGATCCTCCCCGTCGTCCACAACGAAGGCCTGGGTAGTGCTGATGCCACCGGGGCCAACCAGTTGGGCGCGGACGTAACTGCCGATTTTCGCCGCGTAGTCGCGCAGCGCGATGCTCGGGCCTGTCGCGATCACCTTGCCGTCGGCAATCCACTCCACCTTATCGGTGTCGCTGACCGTCAGGGTGATGGTGTCGGTACTCTCGTTGACGACGATTTTGCGCACGAGCGGGAATGGAAGCTCTTTGCTGGCCGCGAAATCGTCGCCCAGCGTGTTGCGGTCACGACGGGAGCAGGCGAAGAAGGTGCCGGTCTCCATCGCGGTGCGGATATTTTCGACGGTGTTGGAGGGCATGACCAGATACTCGGCGGTGCCGCCGATGTCGTTGAGCGTGTGGGCATCATCGTTCGAAAAACCGAAGACCTGCCGCCCCTCGGGAATCAAACGGCGCAAAAGCTCATCCCAAAGCACACGATCCCACCGCGTGACGGTGTCAATGCGGTTATAAATCTCAATGCCCAGGCAGGTGGAGTAGTCGCGCAGCATATCAGCGTAAAAATTGATGTTGGCCGGGTTGCGGGCTGCTGCTTCCGTATTGCCAAGCCAATCGCCCGGGTGGTTGATGAAGCTGAGCCCGTTCGTCTTTTCGGTCATCGCGATGGCGGTACGGTAGTCGTTCTCAATCCCCCACCATTCCCAGCCCCAACCCCCGAAGAAGCCGTTGACGTGGTTCTTGTAAAGTACGGCAGCGTTCATTTCAATCGCCTTGGGGACACTGATCATCCCGCGGCCCGCCAGCTCGCCCGTGCGGTCGCTGCCGGCGTTGATTACGGCCAGACGCTCTGATGTCAGAACGGGGCGGTCCTTAAACCAATTCTGGATATCAAGGGGGAAGGCAAGCAGCGGCTTTTCATCCCAGGGCGCGCCGACCACGCCGTGGTCGCTGATCGCCAGGACTTCATAGCCCTGCCTGTAATATTCTTCCACCACATCCCTGAGGCTCATATTGCCGTCCGAGAAAGTGGAGTGGGTATGCAGGTTCGTCTTGTAAATCTTCCAGGTATCCCAGTTCACGCCGTCATAGGGGCTGGTGATGGTGTAATCCGGCGGGGTATCCGCCGCCAGGGCCGGCATCGCGCAGAGCGAAACCAGCAGCGCGGCAAGAAAGAACGAAACGACGACTTTGGCTGTGTGCTTCATGACGAATAATCCTCCCATTTTTTCGAAAATATCGGAGCATAGCGCATATACAGCATAATACTTTCCGCCGCGCTTGTCAATCTTTTTTCCGGGAAAAGCAAGAAATGGGCGTGTAAATTCCCGGACTTTGCCCAAAATAAGGGGGCGATCATTATTATAGCAAGCGGAAAGGCGGGACTGCGCATGATCAAGGGCGTAAACCACAGGGTGATTGAGGTTATGGCGTGCGACTGCGAGTTTTTCGAGCGGGTGTTATTTTTTGTCAAGCCGGAGTATTCCGCGCTGAGCGAAGGCACATTGCGGGACCGGGCAAAAGCGGTGGCAAGAGCCGCCAGCGCGCCGCCGCCCAGCAAGATTATGCAATCACGCCTGCTGACGGCGGGGGCGCTTCTCTGCGCCGCCGTGCTGGGCGCGGGGATTCTGTTCGCGTTTCAGCTGCTGTTGCGGTAAGGCGAATCCTTTTGCATGATGTTTTTGTATTGACTGCGGGCGGGGATGAAACCCCGCCCCTACATCTCGGCCATGCGTAGGGGCGACCGTCCCCGGTCGCCCGCAATTTTTATAGTCCGCCCGCAATTTTTATCGTTCGCTCGCAATTCCCCGCCCGCCCACGGTTACCCCAGCAGCGCTTTGGCCGCCTTGGCCGTCAGCTCCGCGCAGCGCGCCTGCGCCGCGTCAACCGCCGCGCCCGGCGCGAAGGCCTCATCCGTGCAGACGTAGAGCTTAATTTTTGGCTCTGTCCCGGAGGGGCGCAGCACCAGCCATTCGCCGCCCTTGAAATAAAGCTTTATGACATCTGAAAGGGGCAGGCAATACTTGCTAACGCCGCAGAGCGGGTCATCGAGCCGCGCCGGTTCGGCGTAGTCCTCCATGCGCGTGACGGTCTCGCCGGGGATGCACTCCGCCCAGTTCGCCCGCAGGCGGCGCATGATCCCCTGAATCTCCGCCTGCCCGGCGGCACCCTTGGCCTCGTGGTTATACAGCGCTTCGCTGACCGCGCCATAGGCCGCGTAAAGGTTTTGCAGCGCCTGATAGAGGTTGATGCCCTGTTCCAACTTATAATAAAGCGCCATTTCCGCCACCAGGGCGGAGGCGATCACCGCATCCTTATCGCGGCAGGCGTCGCCGGTGAGATAGCCGTAGCTTTCCTCAAAGCCGAAGAGGAAGCTATGGCTGCGCTCAGCCTGCCAGGCGTCCATGGTCTCGCCAATGTATTTGAAGCCCGTCAGCACCTTTTCAACATAAACGCCGTTGGCCTTACAGATCCGCTCGGCAAGCGTGCCGGTGACAATTGTGGTGACCGCACCCGCATTTTCCGGCAGTGTACCCAGTTCTATATGCGTGCGGATGAGGTAATCGCAGAGCAGCGCCCCGGTCTGGGTGCCGCTGAGCACCTCAAACTCACCGCCGGTGTTGACCATCACGCCGATGCGGTCTGCGTCGGGGTCGGTGGCGAAAACGACGTCCGGGGCTTTTTCTTTCGCCCACCGCATCGCCAGCGTAAATGCGGCCTTTTCTTCCGGGTTGGGCTTCGGTACGGTTGGGAAGCCGCCGTCGCCGTCCGCCTGCTCCGGCACGACAAAGCAGTTGGGGTAGCCCAGCCGCGCCAGCATTTGCGTCACCGGCGTCAGGCCGCAGCCGTGCAGGGGCGTATAGATCATGCGCAGCGCACTGCCCTTCGCGCGGGAAAACGCCCGGCGCGGCAGATGTTGCTCAATCGCGGCGTAATACCGTTCGTCCGCCTCTTCGCCCAGCCAGCTGAGTAGCCCCTTCGCCTGCGCCTCAGCCAGTGGCATATTGAGAAAAACCGCCTGCGCTTCGAAGACATCAACCTTGCCGATTTCCAGCTCCACCAGGCGCGAATCCTGATCGGTCAGCTGGCCGCCGGTGGGGCCGTAAGCCTTATATCCGTTGTATTCCTTTGGGTTATGCGAAGCCGTCAGCACCAGCCCGGCCTGCGCCCCGGCCTGCCGCACGGCGAAGGAGAGCATCGGCGTCGGGCGCGCTTCGGCGTACATTTCGACCGCAATGCCGCAGGCGCAGAGCACGCGCGCCGCGCATTCGGCAAAGCGCCGGGAGTTGTTGCGCGTATCATAAGCGACGCAGACCTTAACGGCTTCGCCGCTGTATTTGGTTTTGAGGTGGTTCGCAAGGCCAAGCGTTGCCCGGGCCACGACCTGCAAATTCATGCGGTTGCGCCCCGCGCCCATTTCAGCCCGCAGCCCGCCGGTGCCGAATTTTAGGTCCTGCCGAAAGGCGTCGCCCCGCAGGGCCGCGTCGTGCTCCATAAGCTCCAGCTGGCCGCGCCAGGGGTCATCCGCCGGAACGTTTTCCATCCAGCGCTGCCATTCCAGCAGCGCCTCATTCTTCTGAATCAGCGTCATGCGCTGACGCACACAGTCGGCGCTGCGCAGGGCGTCGGCGGGGGTGTTGAAGGCGTAGTCCAACAACCGCTCAACCGTTGTGCTCGCCGCGTGGAGCCGCGTATCGCTGGATGCGTAATAGATTGTCACCTCGCCCGTGGCCTCATCCACCGCCGCGCCGTTGGAAAACAGCACGTTCGAGACGTCGCCCACGCGCTCGCCGCCCACAGGCGCCATCAGGTAGCCCGAAGGCGCGGCGACGATCTCCCAAGGCCTTTGCAGGTCAGTGACGAAGAGGTAAAGCACATAGCGCAGCCCGGCGGCGGTGTTGCGCACCCCGTGGGCGATGTGCAGCCAGCCTTTTTCGGTCTTGATGGGCACCGCGCCCGCGCCGTTCTTGCTCTCGGTGATGGTGTGGTAGACCCGGGGGCTGACCAGGCGCTCTTCGTCGATCTCGGCAGCCTCCATGCTCTCGCAGAGGGCGAAACAAATGCCGCCGCCCTTGCCTGCCTCGATGAATCCGTCCTGCGGGCGGGTGAGCACGGCATATTTGCCCTGCACCTTTTCGGGAAACAGCACGACGTTGCGCTGCTGAGGCGACCGCGATTTCAGGTTTGGCAGACGCTCCCATGTGCGTAAATCCTTCGTCCGCACGATGCCGACAGACGCGACGGCGGCAGAAAGGTCGGGGGTTTCTCTATCTTTGCTTTCAGAACAAAAGAGGCCGTAGATCCATCCGTCTTCATGTTTGGTCAGGCGCATGTCATAGACGTTGGTCTCCTCAGGGCAGGTGTCGGGCAGGACGATGGGGCATTCGAAGACGAAGCCCTCGGCTGGCCGGTCGCTCTTTGCCAGCGCAAAGAACGATTTTCGGTCGCAGCCCTCCACGCGCACGGCCAGGTAATAGACGCCGTCCAGCAGAATCGCACCGCTGTTAAAAGTGGCGTTGACCCCCAGGCGTTCCAGGCATAGGGGGTTGGCGTCGGCGTCAAAATCAAAACGCCACGCGGGCGGAATGTGCGCGCGCGTCAGCACCGGATTGGCCCAGCGGCGCAGGATGCCGTTATATTCCCCCGCCGGTTGGTTTGGCTGTTGAATCAGCGCCAGGTATTGCGCCTGAAGCCGTTTGGATGTCTCGCTCTGCATGGCGTCGCCCCCCTCAAGCATTGATGTGCGTTTCCTTTATTTTACCATGTTTTCTCAAAAAAATCTATGATTATTTTTCTATTAGGCTGTTTTAGACGTTGGTATTGATGCGTAACTGCGGGCGAACACTGTTCGCCCCTACGGTTTGGCCGTTGTGTGCTTTGTAGGGGAGCACAGTGTGCTCCCGTTGCCTCCTGTATCAATACGTTTGTCTAAAAGAGCCTTCTATTATAATGACCAGTTCCCCCGCCACGCCTTCATATGTCCTGCGCAGTTCGCCTCCGGCTGCCTCCAGCGCGTCGGCGGCCTCCAAAAAGACCCGCGTCACGCGCTGGCCCGGCACAAGCAGCGGTATCCCCGGTGGGTATGCCCAAACATATTCGGCGCAGACAGAGCCCAGCGCATCGCTGCACACAACGGAAATCTGTGGACGCTCCATCGCCTCGCTCAGCGGGAGCGCCTGTTCCCCTAACGGCGGCAGGCGATACAAGGGCGTCCGTGCGGCGGATGTGCCTGCCTTCGGCGCGAGCGCTTGCAAGGCATTCATCAGGCGCTCGGTGTGGGCGGGCGCATCCAGACAGGAGGTCATCAGCAGCACGATGTGGCCCAGAGCATATTCCGGCTCAATCCCCCGCGCCCGCAGTGCCTGCGCCAGCGCCTCGCCCGTCATTGCGAAGCGGCGGGCATCCAGCACCAGCTTGCTTGGGTCAAGGGCGTAACAGGCCGCGTCGCCGGTCTTCGTTGCGCGAAACGCGGTGAGGTGATCGCAGCGCATGTGCAGCATTTCCAACTGCGCTTGCCAAGCCGCAAACACCTCCCGCCGCCAGCGCTCCGGTTGACTGACAAGCCAGTCCATTGAGGCCAACAAGGGGTACGAAGGGCTGCTGGTCTGAAATACCGCCAACTGGTGTTCCAGCCGGAAGGGATCCACCCGATTGCCACAGCAATGCAAAATCGCCGCCTGCGTCAGCGCAGGCAGCGTCTTATGCAGGCTTTGTACGACGATATCAGCGCCCAGGCGCACCGCACTTTCGGGAAATCCGCCCCACTGCGCCAGTCCCAAATGGGCCCCGTGAGCCTCATCAACCAGCAAGGGGATGCCCTGCCCATGGGCAATTTCGGCCAACGCGGCGATATCACTCAGCACACCCTCATAGGTCGGCGATGTGACGACGCAAAGCACCGCGCCGGGGCATGCCTCCAAAGCGGTTTGCAGGACGCTCGGCGGCAGGCTGCCGTATAGCCCGGCCTCCGGGAGCCAGGCGGGTTCCAGCCAGTGGGGCAACAGGCCGCAGAGTTCAATTGCATGGAACACCGAAGCGTGGCAGTTGCGTGCCACGAGCACGGCATCGCCCCGCTTTGTCAACGCACGTATACTCGCCAGCAGCGCTCCGGTGCTGCCGTTGACGCAGTAATAGGCGGCATCGCTGCCCCAGAGCGCCGCCGCGCGGGCCATGGAATCCCGCAGAAGTCCGCGCGGATGATGCAGGTCGTCAAAGCCAGGCAGTTCGGTGATATCAAGCGAAAAGGGCAGATCGGGCGGCAGGACTGCGGAAGCCCGATGGTGACCGGGCATGTGAAAGGGCGCGGTATCCGACTCCGCCAGAGTACGCAGGGCGGCGAGCAGCGGCGCGCGGGATTCGGAGGGCATAGACGATTCTCCATTAGGTTCGCCAAAGTTTTATGTTGAAAAACTTTACAAGCTGAAATTCTCATGTTATGCTGAAAGGGAATTTCCGAAGGGATGGACACGCTGCTTAGAGCACCTCTAAAAAACAAGTTCTATAGCTATCCTTTTGTAGGGGACGCCGCCGGATGGCAGCCCCCCAATCCGACCCCAAATCACGCGCATCTAACGTCTAATATCTAATGTCTAAAATCTAATGTCTGGCATCCATCAGCCGCATTTCGAAATCCTGCCGGTTTTTGCGGCAGATGTTATCCAGGATGAGACCACCGAAAAAGCTCTGTAGCGCCGCGATGCCAAAGAAGCCGCTGACAATCAGCGTGGGGTAGCGCGGCACCAGCCCTGTGCGGAAATAATCGACCAGCACAGGAATGAACAGCCCGATGGCCGCCAGCAGCAGCACTGCGGCCAATACGCCGAAAAAGGCAAAGGGCCTGTAATTCTTGACCATAACGAAGATTGTGCGCAGCACACGCAGGCCGTCGGAGACGGTGTTGAGCTTTGACTCGCTGCCCGCCGGGCGGTCGCGGTAATCAATCACCACGTTCTCGATGCGCATGTTCTTGTCAACGGCATGAATGGTCATCTCCGTCTCGATTTCGAAGCCCTTAGAAAGCACCGGGAAGGTCTTGACAAAGGGGCGGCTAAACGCCCGCAGCCCGGTCATAATGTCCTTTACGTCGGAATGAAAGAATACGTTGATCCCTTTGCGAACCAGCACGTTGCCGAAGTTATGGAACCGGCGCTTATTCTCGGTGAAATAGGTGGAGGAAAGCCGGTCGCCGACCACCATGTCAGCCTGGCGTTCCCGCACAAGGCGGACCATTTCCGGTGCGGCTTCGGCGGGGTAGGTGTCGTCGCCGTCGGCCATGACGTAGACCTCGGCCTCGATCTCACGGAACATCCGGCGGATGACGTTGCCCTTGCCCTGGTTGAACTCGCGGCGCACAACTGCGCCCGCGGCTTCGGCCAATTCGGCCGTGTTGTCGGAGGAATTGTTGTCGTAGACATAGATGACGGCCTCCGGCAGCGCGGCCTTATAATCGCGCACTACTTTTTCAACGGTAATTGCCTCGTTATAGCAGGGGATCAAAACAGCGATTTTATCCATGTGAAAGTTCATTCCTTTCTGAATTTCGGAGAAATTCCATGCGTGAAGCGGAATCAGGCACAAACAGGGCTTGAAACTGTATCTTTCACGCTAACCTCCTTCTGCCGGGGCCTCCGGCGGTTTTTTCGTGGAATACAACTGCCCGAGCACTGCAAGCAGCGCAAACACCGTCACCAACAGATTGCGGTATGTAAACCAATAGTGAATATACGTATGTTGCGCCAACGCAAACATCCAGAGCATGGGTGCGGCGGCGATCAGCCAATAAGCACCCTTCCCGGTCGGCTTTTGCGCCTTGCCATGGCGTTTTCTCATATAAATAGCAAGCCCAATCAGCGCAAGGCAAAGCAGCAAAAACTCCGCAATGCCAAAGGCATAGATCGTCTTGAACGGGGCAAGAATCCTTTGAAACGCGCTCAGCGGGGACGCTTCCTGCATTTCGACCGTCTCGCCCGCGGTGATGCTGACAAAGCCCTTGGCCCTGGCGCCGGTGCGGAAAAATATCTGCCAAATGGAAATGAGGATTTCATTGCGGCCCAGCACCGCCGAAGCGACGCACCACTTTGCGAACCAGAGCGACACATAACCCGCTCCCCAGGCGGCGCTTTGCCCGATCACAATGCGCAACCCCCGGGGTTCCCCCTCTTTGGCGCGCAGCAGAAGCAGGATCACCAGCGGCACACCCAGCGTCACGATGGGCGCGGTGAGTAAATCCACGAACACCGTGCAAGCGCCGACGGTGAAGAAATATTCCGGTAGGTGCCGCCGAAACCACGGCTTGCCGTAAAGCAACAGCAAAAGGTTCGCGGCGGGCAGCATCACCAAATACACGCCGGAATACTGCATCAGCAGCGGCACAGCAATATAGCCTGTCATCATCAGGGAAACCCCAAAAAAGACAGAATACCGCAGGCCCAGCCTTTGGGCCAGCAGACCAAGCAAAAGCCCCAGCATCGCGGCCTGACAAAGCGCGTTCCACCAACGCACCTGCGCCAGCGAGCCAAGCGCCAGCGCCGGACGCAGATAGGCCTGATAGCCATGCCAGTAGCGGGCATAATGTGGCACCTGCGCCGAGCGAAACAGGCTGTCGCCCGCTTCGCGCTTGACGTAGCCATACATCCGCTTTTCGGTGCCGTAATCCATGAAGATGGGGCGGCTGCCGATGTGGATTTTGCCCGCGCCGGTGTTCTCCTTCTTCAGCTGCACGATCGCTTCGGCCGCGCGGCCCTCTACCCATCGCTCGGGTATGGCGTAAGCGGCGATCATCAAGGCAGTGAACAGCGCTGTCAGGCCAATGAAAAGCGCCGCCCAGCGAAGAGCGAGGCGCGGAAGGCGGGTCAATAATTGGCGCACGGCAAGTCCTCTTTCATGAGATAGCTGGGAACTCGAAGGGCTAAGGCCGCTTTTTGAGCTTCGCCATCGCTGCCTTTAACGTATCCTTTGCGTCGCCCTGGCTTTCGAGGAACAGCGCGCAGGGCAGGCAAAGCAGAGCCAGGCCTGTGGGTAACAGGTTGCGGTAGGCAAAGAAGGCGTGAATCGCCGAATGCTGACCCAGTGCCAACAACCACAGCGGCGCGAGGAACGCAACCGCCAGCAGCGGCGCGACCTCGGGGATCGCGTTGCGGGTGCGCTTGCTCAGCAGACACGCAAGCAGGCAAAGCGTCAGCCCAACTGCAAACAAGGCTGGCAACAGCTCTGGATCAACCCATTTCTTTATCGCGCTGCCAAGTCCGTAGAATCGATTTAGGTTGTGAAAATCGTCCCAGGTCTGCACCTCTGCCGTCTCGCCGGCGTCGATGCTGATATACCCATCGGCGCTGGCGCCGGTGCGGAAGAGGATCTGCTGAATGGATATCCAAATCTCGTTGCGGCGCAACACAACGCCGCTGATCATCCATTTGCTGAACCAAAGGGCGACATAGCCCCCCGCCCAGGCGACGCAGCCGCAAAAATACTCCCAGAGGTTTCGCAGAGGGCGCTCGCGTTTCTCTCTGGCGCGCAGCAGCACCAGCAACACAAGGGGCACGCCCAGCGTAATGACGGGCGCGGTCAGCAGGTCCATGAAGACCGTGGCAGCGCCAACGGTGAAGAAAAACTGCGGTATTCGTTTTTTGAACCACGGTTTTTCCCAAAACGCCAGCAAGGTTATACTCGCGCCCAGCATCACCAAAAATACCCCTGAAAATTGAAACGAATAGGGCACAACCAGATAGTCCACCATCGCCAGCGCCGCGCCAAAACAGAGCGCGAACACGGCATGCAGCCGTTTTGCCGCCAGCGCGGCAAAGAGGCAGATGGCGGCGTACTGCACCAGCGTATTGACCCAGCGGAGATCCTGCAGCGTACCCAGCGCCAGCCCGGGCCGCAGGTAGACCTGATAGCCGTGCCAATAACGGGCATAGTCCGGCACCTGCGAAGCACGGAGCAGGCCGGCCCCTTCTTCGCGCAGCGCGTATTCCAGCATGCGCGCATCGGTGCGGTAATCCATCACCACGCCCCTTTTAAAAGGGATGGTTGGCCAATAGCCGCCCGAGTCATGCTCCAACAGGGCCATGCCAGCGCGGGCATTTTTTTCGATCTTGCTTTCCGGCACCGCGTAGGCTGCAAGAATCAAGGCCAAGAAGATGAGCGTCAGCGCGGCGAACAGGCAGATATATCGCGTCGCGCCTTCAAGCAGCTTTGAAAAAAAACGTTTTGCCGAAACAGATGGGGTGTTGGGCATATTGCGCTCCTTTGTTCACTTTGCGTAAAACACTTTCATCAAACGCGAACGATTATTCCTTCTTTGCTCCCGCAGCTTTATCAATCAGCTTTACGGATGCCTTATGCGCCACGCCGATGACGTAGGACGACCCGATCGTCAGCGCCAGCATGAACAGCAAGACCAGCGGCGGGTATTTTGCAAGATAGACCAGCCCCGCAAAGGGAGCAATGTAGAAAAACATGTGGGTCAGCCAAATATTGGTTGAATGCTCGCCTAAAAATACGAATATGGCCTCCACAACCTTGCCCCTGCGCGGCAGCACAAATGCGCATATGGCCACGATGCCGGTGATTGGCGCGATGATTAGAGAAGGCACAAGGCCATGCCCAATAAGCAGTAAAGCAAACACGACAACGCTCAGCGCGCGCACAAGCCGAGGCCTGTCAAACTCATCCAAATAGCCGCGCCAGCGGCTAAACCACTTCTGTTGGAAGAACGCCACGCCGGTAACATAGGGGAACAGCGAGGTTCCAAGAAGCACAGCCTGCCTGCTCAGCCAAAAACCGTCCCAGCGCCATGTTTGCAGCTCAAACAAAGGGATCTTTTGAAAGCGGATCAAATAGGCAGCCACATAGATTGCGCCGAACAGCGCGACGCTTAACCACCAAGGCATCCGCCGCAGCAGGCGCAGCACGATGGGTGAAAGCGCCACCAGCAACACATAGGTCGCCACAAACCACCAAGCGCCGTTAAAATTGCAAGATAACAGAAAAAAGTCTTTCAAAAAACTGGAGGGACGCAGCCCAAATGCCTTTGCCCGGCCCAGAAGCAGCACCGCCAGGGAAATCAGGCAAAGTACAATCCAATAGTTGAGCAAAAACTTCAGTACACGCATCGCGCTGTTGGGGATATAGCGCTTACCGTCTTTCTCCAGCAGCAGCGCGTGGGCGTACCCTGCGCAGAAGCAGTAGATCGGTACGCAGAAATCCGCCAGCAGGGCAAACCAAAAGACCAGCGATTCCCCTCCAACGGTTGCCAACGGGGTGAATATCCCTTGGTAATCGCGCACCTGAAAAAGATGCAGCACGACCATCGCAAGAATCGCCAGACCCTTGAGCATCTGGCTTTCGCGCCGCGTCAGCTCCATATCGCCTCCGCCACAGCGTCGCCTATGGCCGCCGTGCCGCACTTTTCGCAGTCGGGTTGCCATATATCCGGGGTGCGTTTTATTTTCAGCACTTCGTTGACGGCGTCCTCAATCGCGTCGGCGGCCTCGGCCTCGCCGAGCGTATGGCGCAGGAGCATCGCCCCCGAAAGGATTGTCGCCAGCGGATTGGCGATGCCCTGACCGGCAATATCGGGCGCGGAGCCGTGGATGGGTTCATAAAGGCCAAACCTTGCCTGGCCGGATTTCGCTTCGCCCAGGCTGGCCGAGGCCAGCATTCCGATGGAACCACTGAGCATCGACGCCTCGTCCGAAAGAATATCGCCAAACAGGTTGGAGGTAACAATCACGTCAAACTGACCGGGGTTGCGCACCAATTGCATGGCGCAGTTATCCACATACATGTGGCTCAGCGCAACTTCGGGATATTCCGCCGCAAGGCGCGCCACCGTTTCGCGCCAGAGCCGCGAGCTTTCAAGCACATTGGCCTTATCAACACTGCAAAGCTTGCCCGCCCGTTGCCGCGCCATCGAAAAACCGACGCGGGCGATGCGCTCAATTTCCGGCTCAGTATAGCTCTCGGTATCATAGGCCGCCGGAACACCTTCCTGCGTACGGCGACCGCGCTCACCGAAGTAAATGCCGCCCGTCAATTCGCGCACGACGAGAATGTCAAGGCCCGGGCCGATGATATCCTCGCGGATCGGCGAAGCGCCGCGCAGCGGGGCAAATATCTTGGCCGGGCGAAGGTTGGCGAACAACCCCAACGCGGCGCGGATGCCCAGCAGCCCCGCTTCGGGGCGCAAGTGGCCGGGCAGCGTATCCCACTTCCCGCCGCCGACAGCGCCCAGCAAAACGGCGTCGCTCTGCTTGCAGACGCTTGCAGTCTCCTCCGGCAGCGGAAGGCCCGTGGCGTCGATGGCACAACCGCCCATCAGGCAGGGGCTATACGCGAAGCCAAAGCCGAAGCGCCTGCCGGCGGCCTCAAGCACCTTCAGGCATTCATCCACAATTTCGGGGCCGATGCCATCGCCTTTGATGACGGCCAAAGAATATGTTTTCACAGGCAAGTCCTTTCTGCGCGTTGCTCTCGCACTTAAAAAATCAGGAAATAACTTTCAAAAGCCAGTCAAGCACCCGTCGCTTCCAGGGCTTCTTGGGCTGATCGCAGACAAGCGCCAGGGCGTCCTCCCAGCGCTCTTCAACCAGCGCCTCGCGAAAACCGGGCCTGCCGGAATGATCGGGCTTCGGGTGGCGAAGCGCACGATGAATCTGCGGAATCGCGCAGCAGCGCAGCATCTCCGCCCGCAACGCATCATCCGAATAGCCGCCTTTTTCGCGGCAGCTGCAAAGCCAGCTGTAAAGGCAGTTCTTAAGCTCCACGGCGGTATAATATTCGGCGTCGATGGGCATCTGCACCTTGGCGGCCATCGTCGCCTGAGTCTCGTGAATGGCCAGGCAGTCAGCCAGAAAGCTGGAGATAAAGCGGGAAGAGCCGCCCCCGAACCGATAGGAATAGAGCTTATCCGGCAGGTACACGAGGCGGTTCACCTGCGGCAGCAACTGAAGGTTGACATAATGGTCTTCCTCAAAAAAAACGATCTTCTTGGGGATTTCGGGCACCTGACGAACCAGCCACAGGGGATAAAGCTTGATACACATGGAGCCTGAAAAACCCTGGATTCCAAAATAGGCGGGATACAGTTCCCGCAGAATCTCGTCACGTTCATAGACACGCGCCTGCGTGATACCCGTATAGGTATCGATGGTCTTGCCCAAAATCCGGCGCGTGTTCTGGAACACTACCATGTCAGCCTGCGCCCGCTCCGCCGCCTGCGTTGTGATGCGCAGGGCGTCCGGATGCAGCAAATCGTCGGAATCGAGGAACATGACCCAGTCCGTATCAGCGCTGCCGCCGCGGGCAACGCACTCGGCGATGCCCCGGTTGCGGGCGGCAAAGTTACCGGCGTTTTCCTGGTGCACCACCGTGACGCGGCTGTCTCTGGCGGCAAAACGGTCGCAAAGCTTCCCCGCGCCGTTGGTGGAGCCGTCGTCCACAAGCACAAGGCGCCATTGCGCAAGGCTCTGCTTTTGCACGGAACGAATGCAGGCTCTGAGGTAACTGCGCTTTGTGTTATAGATGGGAACGACAACACTTACCATGGCCTGCCGCCTTTCTCACTTTGTTTCTCTGAATTATACCATCTTTACCGCGAACTTGCAAGCCCTAGCCAAAGTAGCGCACCGCCGCGCGGAACATCTTGTTGTCCGTTTCGCCCGGCACATTTTTATACAGCCATTCGCCCACGCGTTCGCTGTGGCCCATCTTGCCAAAGACGCGGCCGTCAGGTGAGGTGATGCCCTCCACCGCCAGCACGGAACCGTTGGGGTTATATTGCACTTGCATCGTAGGATTGCCTTCCAGATCAACATACTGCGTGGCAATTTGGCCGTTCGCCGCCAAGCGTTCCAGCAGCGGCGCGGGACAGACAAAGCGGCCTTCGCCGTGGCTGATGGGCACAAGATGCGTCTCGCCCGGCTCGCAGAGCGCCAACCAGGGCGAAAGCACGCTGGCAACGCGGGTGCGCACAAGCTTGGATTGATGCCGGCCGATGGTGTTAAAGGTCAGCGTCGCGTCCTCCGGGGTCATGTCGCGGATCTCGCCATAGGGCAGCAGCCCCAGCTTGATCAGCGCCTGGAACCCGTTGCAGATGCCGCCCGCCAGACCGCCGCGCCGGTCAAGCAAATCGGCGACGGCTTCGCTGAGGCGCGGGTTGCGCAGAAACGCGGTGATGAACTTGCCGGAACCGTCCGGCTCATCGCCGCCGGAAAAGCCGCCCGGCAAAAAGAGAATCTGCGCCCCCGCCAGTGCCTTTGCCGCCCGCTCCACCGAATCGGCCAGGCCCTGGGCGGTCTTGTTGTTGACGACGAATATCTCGGCCTGCGCCCCTGCCCGCGTAAATGCGCGCGCGGTGTCATATTCGCAGTTGGTACCCGGGAACACGGGGATAAGGACGCGGGGGGGTGCGGTTCGGACGGCGGGCGCGGCTTCAGAGCGCATGGTATGACTGAGCGCGGGAACCGGCGTTGTTTCTTCCGGTGTGCGCAGGGGAAATACGCCTTCAAGCTTGTTTTCATAGAGGGTTTCCAGCTCGCGCAGATCAAGGCCGTCGCAAGTGTATTCGGCAACGGTCTTACCGATTGCAACGCCCAACGGCGCTGCCCCGGGCATAAGCTCGATCAAAATATCGCCCGCCATAGGCGTATAGTCTTTGCTGAAGTTTCCTTTCACGCTGCGTTCGACGCCGATCTTGTTGCCCAGCGCCATCTTGAAAATGGCTTCGTCCACCCCGCCCGCCGTGAGCGCGTGGGCGGCAAGCACCTCTCCTTTTTGAATGGCGGCGCGCAGCGACAAGAAGTTCGCCATAAGGCTTGCGGCGTTTGGCAGCCCGTTTTCGTCTGCCTGCGGCTGAAGCAGCGCAACCGCACTGCCCGCGCGCTTGAATTCGTTGGAGATGACGTCCCCTGCCCCGCAGAGCGCCACGGCAAAGCTGACCAGCGTCGGCGGCACGTGCAGGTCTTCGAAGGAACCGCTCATGCTGTCCTTGCCGCCGATGGAGGCAAGGCCCAGGTCCAGCTGCGCCTGCATCGCACCCAACAGGGCCGCCAAAGGCTTGCCCCAGGTCGCCGGGGATTTCATGCGTTCAAAATATTCCTGGAAGGAAAGGTAGCATTGATCCAGCGCACAGCCCGCCGCCGCCAGCTTGGCGACACTCTCAACCACCGCGCAATATGCGCCTTTATAGGGGTCGCGCTCGCTCAGGCAGGGGTCAAAGCCGTAGCTCATGACGGAGCATTGATCGGTCTGGCCTTCCGATACCGGGAACTTCGCGGCCATCACCTGCGCGGGGGTCTGTTGATACCGCCCGCCGAAGGGCATGAGCACCGTGGCCGCGCCGATGGTGCTG
>JAVBOZ010000015.1:0-11188 GCA_031549985.1 Oscillospiraceae bacterium
GGACATGCAGGTCGAATTGAAAAACATTCAGCAGCAATCCGGCATCACCTTCATCTATGTCACCCACGACCAGGAAGAGGCGCTTTCCATGAGCGACACCATCGTGGTGATGGACGCGGGCGAGATTCAGCAGATCGGTACGCCCAAGGACGTCTATGACGAGCCGAAGAACGCTTTCGTGGCGGATTTCATCGGCGAAAGCAATATTCTGGACGGCGTGATGTTGAAGGACTTTCTGGTCCGCTTCGCGGGCGTCAGCTTTGCCTGCGTGGACCGCGGGTTTGCAAGAAGCGAGCGGGTGGATGTGGTGATCCGCCCGGAGGATGTCGACATCGTCCCGCCCACCGAAGGTGTGTTGCAGGGCACCATCACCGGTGTCACCTTCAAAGGCGTACATTATGAATTCATCGTGGACGTGCAGGGTTTCAAATGGATGATCCAATCGACGGACGTGCATTCCGCCGGGGATGTGATCGGCATTTCCATCAAGCCCGAGGAAATCCACATCATGAAAAAAAGCCGCTATTCGGATCTCGTGGGAGATTATTCCTGCTTCTCAGACGAATTTGAAGAGCTTTCGAACCCATTGCAGGACGAAGAAGAAGAGGAGGAGGAGGGTTGAAATGAAACGCAGACGTGTCTCGCTCCTGCTCGACGCGCCCTATATCCTCTGGTGCGTGATCTTCATCGCCATCCCCCTGGTCATGGTCGGCTATTACGCCTTCCGCGACCGCGCCGGGCACTGGACGCTACAAAACTTTGTCGATATGGTCAATACGCCGGCAGCGCTGGATAAGCTGGTGCGGGTGTTTGGCGTCTCCCTCCTTTACGCCGGCGCGGCAACGCTGATCTGTCTGGCGCTGGCCTATCCCCTTGCGTATTTCATGGCGCACACCAAGAAGAACACCCAACGCAACCTGATGATGCTCATCACGGTGCCGATGTGGATGAACTTCCTGATCTGTACCTATTGCTGGGCCTCGATCCTCGGCAACAAACACGGGTTGCTGAATGAGCTGCTGACCGGCCTGGGGCTGCCGAAGGTTGAGATTCTCTATACCCCCGGTGCTGTAATCCTGGGGATGGTTTATAATTACCTGCCCTTTATGATTCTGCCTATTTATACCGTCATGGCAAAGCTGGAGCCTTCGCTGGTTGAGGCCGCGCAGGATTTGGGCGCGAAGAGCTCCGAGGTGTTGCGCAAGGTCACTGTGCCGCTGAGCCTGCCCGGCGTCGCCTCCGGCGTGGCGATGGTGTTCGTCCCCTCCGTCAGCACCTTTTATATCAGCAAGAAGATGGGCGGCAACAAGACGCTGCTGATCGGCGACCTGATCGAAATGTCGTTTCTTTCGGCCAATGATTTTCAGCAGGGAGCGGCGCTTTCGTTGATCCTGATGATTTTGGTCGCAATCTCAATGATGGCTTTGAAACGGTATTCAGACGGCGACGGCGCACTGGCGGCCACGTGAAGGGGGAGGCTATGAAGAAGAAACACGGCGTTTTCTCATCCCTTTACGCGGCGTTGATTTTAGCGTTTCTTTATCTCCCCATGGCGGTCATGCTGTTGTTTTCATTCAACGCGAGCAACAGCCTATATCAGATGGATGGCTTTGGCGTTCACTGGTATGAGGAACTGCTGCACAACCGCGCGGTGCGCGAGGCGCTGTCGCACACAATCGTACTGGCGCTCTCTTCCGCCGCGTCTTCGGTCATTCTCGGCACCACCGCCGCCGTGGGCATGGACCGTATGCGCCGCAAGTGGCTGCGCTCTGCGGTGCACACCGTCACCAATATGCCCATGATGAATCCGGAAATCGTCACCGGCATCTCAATGATGCTGCTGTTTGTCTCCGGCGCACGGCTGTTCAGCGCTACCGGAATCAAGATCGATGCGTTGGGGTTTCACTCCATGTTCCTGGCGCACACCACCTTCTGTCTGCCCTATGTGATCCTTTCGGTATCACCCAAGCTGCGGCAAATGGACCCGCATTTGGCCGAAGCGGCGCAGGATCTTGGCTGTTCATCTCTGCGGGCGTTCTTTCAGGTCATTCTGCCCAACATCGCCACCGGCATCTTTGCCGCCTTCCTGCTGGCGCTGACAATCTCGCTGGATGATTTCGTCGTCAGCAACTTCGTAAGCCAAGACTACAAAACCCTGCCATTGTACATCTATTCGCAGGTCAGGAAGCGCGTCCGGCCGGATATGTATGCCCTTTCGACGCTGATATTCGCGGTGATCTTCCTTCTGCTGATTTTGAGCAACCTCTTGCAGGCAAAGTCCGAAAAGAAGCGGCCCCACAGCGACAGGGCTTCCGTTTGAGAGGAGATCACCTATGCAACCCAAAATGATCGTCTTTGATTTTGGCGGCACACTGGCCGGTTCCGAAGGCTATCATCCCTCGGCGGCCTACGCCGTGCTGCGGCCATATTTGGATGACTTCCCGGCTGAACGACTAAAGGGCCTGACGGAGCGGGCATCCGCCCTTCTCAAAGAATTGCGGAATGCGACGGAACTGGAAATCCCGGAGGCACAGCTTCTGCGCCTGTTGCTTGCGGGCGAAGGCATTCAACTGCCGCCGGAGACTGACTTAGACAACCTCATTTATGATTTTTGGATGGCAATGGACCCGCACGCATGCAAGGAGGGTATCGCGGATACCCTACGGACGCTGCGGGCGCGCGGCATCCGCCTGGGTGTGATCAGCAACACCGCCCTGAGCGGGAATGTCATGGGGCGATGGCTGAATGAAGCTCTGCCCGACAATGGGTTTGAGTTTGTGCTGACCTCCTGCGATTACCTGTATCGAAAACCGCATGGAGCGCTCTTCCGCGTGGCCGAGAAAATATCCGGGCTAACGCCCGCGCAATGCTGGTACTGCGGCGATACCTTTGGTGCGGATATCCGGGGCGCTGCCGGGGCGGGCTGGTACCCCGTCTGGTATAACAACGCCAACCACGCGCCGCCGGAAGACGCCGCTGATTATAGATACCTCGAAATCAGCCGCTGGAGCGAACTGCTGGACGCGCCTGAAATCGCATAAAATAAAGACCCCCATCAGAAAGGAAGAACACCATGAAAAAGAACATCAAACGCATCCTCCCCGCCCTGCTGGCGTTGCTCGCGGCCGCCCTGCTGACCGCCTGCAACGGCAATAATGCACCCCCGACCGAAACGAAAGCGCCGCCGCAATCGGGCGATCTGGGCGCGCTGGCCAGCGATTACACGGGCACCCTGCCGGATATTAGCAATTATGTTGACCCGACCCTTGCCGAACCACCGACGATCAATCAATAAAACTGGAGGGCCATTTGATGGAAAAACGCCGCAACACCCGCATCCCCGCGCTGGTCTTAGCGACTCTGCTGGCCGTTCTACTCCTGCTGCCCGCCACCGTTGTGCCGAGCGGTGCCGCATGGGGCTTTCAACGTCTGGAGGGCACTTACAACCGACCCGATCTGAAAGGCACGAAACTAAACGTCATCAACTGGGGCGAATACATCTCCGACGGCAGGGAAGGCACCATGGATGTTGTTGAAGAATTCAGGCGCCTTACGGGCATCGACATCAGTTACACAACGTTTGACACCAACGAGACGCTCTATTCTCTCATGGCCGCAGGCGGCGGGAATTATGACGTCATCATTCCATCGGATTATATGATCCAGCGGCTGGTCAAGGAAGGCCTGCTGCAAAAACTGAATTACGGCAATATCCCCAACTATAAATATATTCCGGAAGCAAACAAGAAGAAGTATTTCGACCCTGCGGATGAATACAGCGTGCCCTATACCTACGGGATGGTGGGGCTGATTTACAACACCACCATGGTCGATGGACCGATTGACAGCTGGGCCGCTCTTTGGGATGAGAACTATAGCGGCAGCATCCTGCAATTTGACAATGTCCGGGACGCTTTCGGCACCGCGCAGTTTTTGCTCGGCCAAAATGTCAATACCAACGACCCGGCGGACTGGGAAGCCGCAGCGGAAAAGCTCAAGGAACAGCGCCCGCTTCTGCAGCAATACATGATGGATCAGGTCTTCGATCTCATGGAGAGCGGCGAAGCCGCGCTGACCCCCTATTACGCGGGCGACTTTAACGTGATGCACGAGAGCAACCCCGACCTCGCCTTCGTTTACCCCAAGGAGGGCACCAACTATTTTCACGACTCCATGTGCATCCCCAAGGGCGCGGCGAACGTAGCGGCGGCGGAACTTTTCATCAACTTCATGCTGGAGCCGGAGGTAGCGCTGGCCAACGCGAACTTCGTTTGCTATGCGGTGCCTCATTCCGCCGTGCTAATCGACCCCGGTTACGACTGGAAGGACAACGAATACCTTTACCCAAAGACATTGCCCGCCAATTTACAGTATTTTGAAAACCTGCCGCAGTCGACGCTCGATTTGATGAATGAACTCTGGACATCGGAAGTCAAACTGGATGCGGGCGGCAAGGGGAACTCCCGCACACTGCTGATCGCGCTGGGCATCGCCGCCGCGTTGGGCGTTGCCGTGGCTGTGGTCACGGTGTTAAAGAAGAAACGTCGCTAATCAGAAGGAGGCATGTTATGAAAAAGCATATCTCGGTCTTGATGGCCTGCGCGCTGTTGCTGTGCCTTTGTTTCGCGGCCTGTGGCACGGGCGGCCAAGGCAGCAGCACGACCGATGCAAGGCAGAGCAGCGAAGACACTAGCGTGAGCCAAAGCAGCACTGACCCAGCGACAACCCCCGCGCCCAACCCCGACGCGAAGCCCTTTACGCCCGATGACATTACAGCGCTAACGAAGGCTCTGCATACCGTGCAGGACTATGTTGACCTGGTAAAAAAGGCGGAGCGTTACCGTGTCGAAAGCTGGGCCGCTGATGCCAGTGTGCACATTGCGTTCGTAAAGGCGGAGACTGACGCTGACGCCCCCGCCCTTTTGGAGCTTCGCGTCATGGAGTGTGAAAACTGGGAAGCCTATAGCGGTGAAACAGCCAAGGTCTACGATGCCTCCTCCTTCCCGGCGGAGCTGCTGCCGCTGGAGGCGCAGGCAGACTCGATTTACTTTGGCGAATCGGCGATTCCCGCGCCGCGCGGGCTGGGTGCCGGTGCCAGCAAGCAAGATGTTTTAGCATCCTACCCGAATGCCGCTATCAACGGCGACCCGAATTTCCTCTATGACATCACCTATCTTCGATCGAATGTTGACCCCAGCTGGGGCGACATAGGCGATTTTAAGATCGGCGGGCAAATCTTCCCCGACGCGGATAGAATCGTGTTCGTCTACAGTCAGTTCGATGACCCCGAAGAGTGGAAGACCTATGACAGGTTGACCTATGAGCTGGATAACGATGTCGTCTCAGGTGTGTATTACGACTATTTTACAGACCCTGAATAACTCCCATGGCTCACAATGAAGCGCACCCCTTCCAGTGATGGTTGGGGTGCGCTTCTTTATTACTCAGCTTCACGGCGGCTGCGCCACAGGCGATTTAGCCCCGCCGCAGGCGGCGATTTAGCCCCGCCGCAGGCGGCCGCAGGCAGCGCAAGCGCATTGCGTTTAGAACGGTCAGAATCAGAACACCTACGTCGGCAAACACTGCCAGCCAGATCAACCCGCCCGGCACAACCATGTTCAGCGCAATTACCGCGCCCTTCACGATCAGCGCGAAGCCCACATTGGCGCGGATCACCCGTTGCGTCGCTGTAAAGCGTTTGCGCGCGCCTACCAACGGCAAGAGGGAATTGCCCATCAGTAGCATATCGGCCGCCTCGCCTGCCGCCTGCGCACCAGAACCCATAGCGATGCCGACATCCGCCAGCGCCAACACCGGCGCGTCGTTGATACCGTCGCCCACATAGAGCACACGCCCTTCCTTCTTGAGCCGCTCCAATGCAGCCAGTTTTCCCTCGGGGAGTAGGCCTGCGTGCACCTCATCAATACCGCAGAGTTCCGCCGCCTGCCGTGCCGCCGCTGATTCATCGCCCGTCAGCAACGCCAA
This sequence comes from Oscillospiraceae bacterium, assembly GCA_031549985.1. Lineage (GTDB taxonomy): Bacteria > Bacillota > Clostridia > Oscillospirales > Acutalibacteraceae > WRMQ01. The sequence continues at coordinate 5,986 of JAVBOZ010000015.1, forward strand.
TCTGCGGATACCCAACGCCTTCAACTCCGCCAGTGCGCGCGGCGCATCGGGATGCAGCTCGCTCTCCAGCCGCAAAGCGCCCGCATATACACCGTCAACCGCGATAAAAACCTGCGCACCGGGTAAGGTTTCCGTGGTTATGCCGTGCTCTTCCATCAGCCGCCTGCCGCCACAGAGCACTTGCCTGCCCCGATAGACCGCGCTGACGCCGCCGCCCGGTATTTCGCGTACATCTGACAGTTCGGATTCTTCCACGACGCCGCCCGCTTCCCGTATAGCCTTGGCCAATGGGTGAGCGGAATAACGCTCCGCTGCCGCCGCGTGCTCCAATAGGCCTTCGTGACTCCAACCGGCAGTCGGCAGCGCCTCCGCAAGCCGAAAGCGATCGGTTGTCAGGGTACCCGTCTTATCAAAAGCAGCGACAGTGACGCGGCTCAACTCCTCCACGTAGCGGCCTCCCTTGACCAGTACGCCCTGCCGCGCGGCGCCACCGATGGCCGAAAAAAAGCTGAGCGGAACCGAAAGGACGATTGCGCAGGGGCAGGCGGAGATCAGTACGGCGAGACCACGCTTGATCCAACTGTCCCAGTCCCCTGTAATCATTCCGGGAATCAGCGCAACCGCCAGGCCCATGCATACGACTATGGGCGTGTAATACTTCGCGAAACGCGCCAAAAAACGTTCACTGCTGCCCTTGCGTCGGGTGGCTTCTTCCACCATTTCCAGAACCCTTGCCGCCGCTGAGGCTCCGCTGCGCGCCGTCGTGCGCAAGGTCAGTGTGCCGCCGCCGTTAACAAATCCGCTGAGCACCGTATCCCCTGCCCCGACCTCGCGCGGCAGGCTTTCGCCGGTCAGCGCGGAAGTATCCAATGTGGACTCCCCCGCCAGAACGATGGCATCCAAGGCCGCCCGTTCGTGGGGCAACAGCAGCACCTCGCTTCCCACCGGTACCGAGTCCGCAGGCACACGCAAAACCTCGCCCTTCCCGCCGCGCACCGTCGCGCTATCCGGCCGAATTTCGGCCAACGCCGCGATGGAACGGCGGCTCCGTCCTGCGGCTACGGCCTCCAGCTGTTCACCCAGAGCAAAAAAGAGCGCGATGGCTGCTGCCTCATGGAAATCCCGCAGGGCAAAGCAGGCCGCGACCGCGATCAGCATCAGTACGCCTTCGTTGAATTTCCCCTGCGCAAGGGCTCGCAGCGCGTTCCAAAACCCGCGCCAACCGGCCAGCAGCGCGGCAGCAAGACCCAGAGCTATCTGCCAGGGAAGCGCAGCCAGCGCGGGCAAAAACATTGCAGCAAGGCACAGCGCCGCCAATGCCAGCAATAGCCAGGGCAGCCATGCGCGCTCGGAGGTCGCGTGGTTTTCGCAGCCGCAGCAGCCGGGCTCAGCCTCTGCTTCGCAGCCTTGGCGACAGGCGCAAGGCTCCCCCACCGCGCAGGCGTCGTGCTGTTTCTCTTTATGCTTCATCGTCGCTCCCTCCGCTTCCATGCGTGTTTCGGTGACAGACATGCGCGAGACCCAAGTCCAGTATCTGCGCCACATGATCATCGTCCAATGAATAGCTGACTGTCTTTCCATTGCGTTTTGCCTTCACCAGCCCCGCGCCGCGTAAAAGCCGAAGCTGGTGCGAGATTGCGCTCTGCCCCATGGCAAGCCGTTCGGCCAAATGGAAGACGCACAGCGGCCCGCCGCGCAACGCGCTCAAGATGCGGATGCGTGTGCTGTCGCCGAAGACCTTGAAAAGCTCCGATACATCATAGAGAACTTCAATTTCGTGTTCCATATACTTGCTCCCTTTCATATGATTGTCTGTTCATATGTTCATTATATGCTGTTCAAGCGAAAATGTCAACCCTTTTTTGCGAGTACAATGCTATTCCCTTTAATTGGATGCATCTGGCGTAGGCAAGGCGCCAAAAACCCCGGTAACCGTTTCCGGTCACCGGGGTTGTGCTATGGATTCAGTTTACGGGTTGAGGCTTATTCCTCATCCTCTTCCTTTTTGCGGCGGAAGATCACTGCGCCAGCGCCGGCGAGCCCTAAGCCCATGGCGGCCAGCAGGGCAAAGCCCTTGTAATCGCCTGTGTCGACGGGGATGAAGTCACTGCCGTCATCAACATCGTCGCCATCGTCAACATCATCAATGTCGTCGCCGTCGTCAGAACCATCGTCCACATCCGAAGGTTTGGTCGGATCGTCCTTGCAGCTGCCGTCGCAGGCGTCATTGCCGCACTTGCTGCAGCAGCAGCCATCCTTCTTCCACCAGTCGAAGATACCATCCAAGTCGATGGGCAGGATGATCGGGATGATGATCGGAATGAAGATCGGAACGATGATCGGGATCGGGATGAAGATGCACTTGCCGTCTCCGCCCTTGACCTCTTTATAGACTGCCTCAAGAATCAGACCGTTGGCAATCATTTCGGAGGTGATCTGCGTATTGGCGTCGAACATCGTGTTCGTGCCCTTGATCTTCCAGCCTTCGAAGGTGTAACCTTCCTTAACGGCCTTCTGCGTGAACGGAATCTCAAGATCGTTGAGGGATCTGCTGCCGCCGGTCGGGATCAGGCCGCCCGCAATGGTGATCGGGCTGGTGCCTTCAACCAGGTAGCCGTCCAGCGGATCAAATATGATCGTTCCGCCCTGGGCCGTAAACTTCGGAAGGATCATCACAGCCAGTTCCCAGCCGCCCGTCTCGGGATCCTGGACATACATGCCGCCGTAGATCGGCTCTTCAGGCGTGCTGCCCGGCATCTGGTTCACGAGAGCCAGATCAAAGCCGCCGGTCGGGTTCGGCACGTAGTAGTCCTCAAGGCCTTCAGGAATGTCATCCTCATCTTCAACAAACAGCGGCACCTTGATGGTGGGCTGGTTGGTGGGGCTGACCGGGGCCTCGCTATCGAAGTCGGGGTTCGGAATTTCGGCTTCCCAGCCTTCGAAGGTCGCTCCGGGAGGCGTGGCTGGGGTTACGGTCGGGGTCGGAATAGGATCGCCAACCTTGATCGGTCCAACGTTGCTGTTCGGTGTGCCGTCGCCGTCGGTATCCACCGGGATGTCCTCATCCAGCGGGGTCTGGCCGACCACAAGATCAATCACATTGCCGGTATCGGGCGTGGGCACCGTATAAGAATGTTTGCCGTCGGGGTCGCCCGGAATCGTCGCGGAGCTAGGCGCGGTATCATCATCGGGATCCTCAGACCAGAAGCCGTTCATGCCGGGGACCGGAATCGGCTTCGGCAGGGTGATCACGGCACCCGGAGTGGTTTCGATGGCCGGCGTACTATACTCCGGAGGCAGGTTGATGATAATCTTGGTTTCGACGCTCCTCTTGAGTGTGATGTCTTCGGCGGGCATGGTCGGGAAGCTGGCAGCAGTAAACTTGTCGCCAATCATCTCGGCCGGGCCTGCGGTCACCGTCCAGGCAATTACCTGCGTTTGCGGGTCAAAGCCGACAGGCGGCGCGGGTTCAATCGTCGAGGGGATTTGGGTGCCAACCGTGACATCAGCGTCGCTGATCGCTGCGTCCGCTTCATCAATGAAGTAGACTGTGAAATCCTGCGGTACGGGAACCAGCTTAAAGTAGAGGTTCGCGGCTGGCATGGTGACCGGGAAAGTGACCGTGTCGCCAATGGCCTGCGGGGCAGCCTTCGCGGCGGGAGCCGCAGCTTCCACCCAGCTGGCCTTGTAGCCAGGGCTCATCTTGCCGGTCGCGATGAGGTACACATCCATCGCACTGTAAATGCCGGTTGCCACATAACCAGCCGGGGCAGGCGACTCATTGATGGTATCGCCGATGTGCTTGTTTGTCTGGGTCAGGGGAGCGATGACGGTGCTTGCGGTGTCAAGGAAGGTGACGGTGTAATTGATGGGCTTCGCCTTCACCTGCACACCAATGCTGGTTTGGCCAACGGCCGGTATCGGCAGCGCGTTCAGAAGCACAGGCGTTGTGCCATCGGATGCCAGAACATAGCTGTCGAACTCGTAGCCCGGCGCAAAGGTCACAGCGGGGGCGGCGACGGACGCGGCTGTCACGTTATACGTGTTAGGTGTGGGGTTCGTAACGCTGGTTGCCTGCGCCGGGTTTTGCGCCGTAAAGTTGGCGGTGTAGGTGATCGTCTTGGCAAAGACCTTGATCTGCAGGGTCTTACCGCTGGCCGGGGCGGGCAGGCTGGTCAGCGTCACCGCCGTCGTACCATCGCTCAGCCTGTAAGGATTGGTGGTTGCCAGTTCATAACCAGGCGCGAAGACCAGGGTCGGCGCGTTCACCGTGTTCGCACCCGTATCCATGGTGTAAGTGACCGTGCCGGGGTTGGTAACCGTGCTGATCTGGGCCGGGACGAACGCAGTGAAATTCGCGGTGTACTCGATGAACTTGGACTTCATCGTGAACACGACGGAGTTATCGGGCATCGTGTAGTTCGTGAAGTCACCGCCGAAGTTCGAAGTAACGCCGTCCACTGTAATGGACCATCCATCAAATTCCTTATACTGCGGGAAGTAGCTGGTTGTCGCAGTGTTCGGAATTGTCGGTGCTCCGGCGCCCTGGAAGGGCTTACCATCGACCGGGAAGGGGCTGTTGGTGCTGATCTGAACGCCCTTGGCGTCAATGAACGTGATTGAATAGGTCTTCGGCTGCGCGTAGACCTTGACGTTCAACGTCGTGCCGCTGGCGGGCAGGGGCAGACTACCCAAATTCACGGGTGTAGTGCCGTCCGCTGCCAGCCTATAAGGATTCGTGCTGGCCAGTTCGTAGCCGCTTGTGAAGCTCAGGCCCGGAGCGGCAACGGTAGCCGCAGCCACGGTGTAAGTCGCGGGCACAGGCTGCGTCACCGCAGTGATCTGCGCGGCGTTGTCCGCCACAAAGTTGACCGTATAGATGATCGCTTCAGCGTGGACCTTAATTTCGAGGGTCGTGCCGCTGGTCGGCAGGGGAAGCGCGCCCAGGTTCACAACCGTGCCATCCGCCAGCTTATAAGGATTCGTTGCGGCCAGCTGATAGCCGTTCCCGAAGGTCAGGCCTGTCGGAGCGCCAACTGTATTGGCGGTCACGGTGTAAGTGGCGGGCGAGGGCTGCGTCATACCGGTGATCTGCGCCGGAATCGCGGCAGTGAAGTTGACCGTATAGGAGATCAGCTTCGCCTTCACTTTCACCTCAAGGGTGGTGCCGCTGGTCGGCATCGGCAGGGCGCTCAGGCTCACC
>JAVBOZ010000094.1:0-23532 GCA_031549985.1 Oscillospiraceae bacterium
ATGCCTTTCATCAGGCACAGCCGCTCGGTGACCAGCGGGTCACCCTGTTCGTCGTCCTTCAGCGTGACCTCAAGATAGGGTGGGTCGAAGGGGATGCCGGCCTCAAGGGTGAAACGGCGGCACATGCTGCCCGCCGTGAAATAACGCAGCACAAATTCAAGCTTCGGCACCGTGACCTGGCGAACCTGCATCAGCCCCTGCTCAAGATCTGCGCCGAGGTAGTGCGTCGGGATGCCATTGGCCTCCATCAATTCGAAGAAATACTTCGTAATGGTCAGCCCCACCTTGCCTTTGCCGGCGACGCTGCCCCCCACCGTGTTGGAGCCGGGATCAAAAACGCCGTTTTCACCTGTGGCGTCGTCTTTGAAAAACAGATAGTACTGTCCGCTTGACTCGTCCAATAACACATTTTTCGTCTTGCCCACATAGATCATCTTCAAAATTTTGTCCTCCATCTCAAAATTCACGGCGGAAACCAGTGCGTTCCACCCATGAAAATTATACTTTATTACCGGCGGGCTTGTCAAGAGGAGCGCTTGCTTTTTTGCTTTTTGGGGAATATCATGAAAAAAACACGAGAAGGGGAAACAAATATGTCTGAGCAAACGAGCCGCCCACGCTATTATCTGCTCGATGAATTGCGTGGCATCGCTATCATTTTGATGGTGATTTTTCACGCGTTTGTTTTGCTGGCTGATGTGTTTTATACCGAAACGGGGCGGGCCTTGTATTTCGGTATGCGCCCCGTGCAGCCCTTCATCGCGGGCACGTTCATCCTGATTTGCGGCATCTGTTGCCGATTTTCCCGTTCCAACGGGAAGCGGGGACTGCGTTTGCTGGGCGCGGCGCTGCTGGTGACGCTGGCGACCTGGGCGACGACCCTGTTTGGGCTCGACATGGTTATCACGTTCGGCGTACTGCATTTCTTGGCGGTTGCGGTGCTCCTGTTTACCTTGCTGGATCGGCCGCTGGAACGGCTGCCGCTGCTGCAAATCATCGTTTTCACCGCGTTGTTTGTTGCCAGCGTCGGCCCATATTATGCCCAAAGGCCCGGCTTCGGGGCGGGTGATCGTGCGCTTCATTTTCCAGAAACGGCGTTGTTTCCGCTGTACGTCCTGGGCTTTCCCAGCGGGTCGCTGTATTCCGCTGACTATTTTCCGTTGATCCCGTGGCTATTCCTGTTTTTCGCCGGGACTGCGCTTGGAATTTATGGCCGGGCAGGTAGATTCCCAGCCTGGTTCGCAAAATCCAGAATCCCGCCGCTGCAATGGCTCGGCAGGCATTCGCTGTTAATTTATTTGCTGCATCAGCCGGTGCTGATGGGCTTGATGGCGCTGGTGTTCGCAATAAAAAATAGCGCGTAAAACGTGCAAAATTTCATCATCCGCCGCCGCAGATGGGCAGAAATTGCAGTGTTTCGCCGTCGCGCAGGCGCGTTGCGTATCCCTTGCGCAGCAGGATGCTCTCGTTGTCAACGGCAATCAGCATCGCTTTGGCGAGCTTTTCAGCCTGTGCGCCATGATTGCTTTTGATATGCCGTAGCACGTCGCGCGGGGTGCCGACGCTGAGATTTTCGGTCTCAACGCCGGTGAGTTCCGCCAATTGTCCGCGATAGCGTACAGTTACGGTTGCCATAGCTCTGCCATCCCCAATCGTTTCAATGTGCGCGCCTTCGGCTTGCCCGCGGCATCCCAGCCGCGGGTTTTGTAATAGCGCGGCAGGAGCTTGGCCATCGGCACCACGGTGTTCTTATGATTTGGATCCTGCGGAACGTGCGTCAGGCGGCGGGGCAGGCTGTCGTCTTTGCCGGTCAGGCCCTCCCGCTGGTTAAAGAGGCGCTCAACGTTATACGTGCGGTCACCCAGATCAAGGAACGAACCGGTGTACATCGGCAGACCCGTGACCAGACGCAGCGCTTCGGCGTGCGGCATGAGTAACAGCGTGTTGAAGTGCAGCAGTGGGCGCGCCGCCAGCAAGAGGCGCACCACGGGGCCGGTGAATACGGCCGCCTTGCCCAGGCCGCGCGTGATCCAGTGGTTCGGCCCCAGGTTAAACAGAATTTGCGGGACGAAGGTCTGCCCGGAGAAGAGGCAGCAGCCTGCGGTCGACATCGCCTCCAGAGCATTTTGCATGAAGACGGTCCATTCGGCCTTCGCGCGGCTATCCTGCGGGCGAATGGAGAGCACGCCGACGGATTCCAACAAGGCCATATAGCCGCCGCCAAGGTGGCAGCCGCCCCGGTTTGAGGTCGCGTAGCCCAGGCCCATGCCGACGCTGCGCCGGGGCTCATAAGAGGCCATCTCAAGGCCCTTGGAATGCATGGCGCAGTCCTCATTGCCGTATTTTTCGCTGAGCCACTTGCTCCCATTGGCCAGTTCGGAATAATCGCCCTCGCGCCGCGCGATCTTGCGCAGCACGTCCTCTAAGTTCGAAACGTCGCCGAACTTGACGCCGAAGTTCTTTACGCCTCGTTCCGCCAGTTCCATAGCAAAGGCGATGGTCGCGGCGGCGGAGATCGTATCCAGCCCCAGGATATCGCAGACATAGTTGAGCCGGATCACGGCGTCCAGGTCGTGCGCGCCCATATTCGGGCCGAAAAAGCCCAGCGTCTCGTATTCGGGCCCCTTGACTTCCTTGCCGTCCAGCATCACGCGGCGTTCGCAACGGATGGGGCAGCTGACGCAGCCGCTGTTGCGCGTAAGGCGGGTCTCGGCCAGGGTCTCTCCGCTGACACTGTCAGCCTGGGCATAGGAGCCCTGCTGAAAATTTCGGGTCGGCAGGGCATGCGAGGCATTGGCCTTATTGACCAGGCCTGCGCTGCCGAAATGTGGAAGCGCGTCGCCGGTCATAGCGTGGCCCTTCAGGAAACGCACCCATTTCTTCACGAAACGGCGGAACGCTTCGGGGTTTTCAACCGGGATTTTGCGCGTGCCATAGGCAGTGACCGCCTTGACATTCTTGCTGCCGAAGATTGCGCCCAGGCCGCAGCGGCCTGCCATGCGCTCGCCGCTGGCGAGGCCCGCGTAGGATACCCGGTTCTCGCCGCCGGGGCCGATCACCAGCTTGCCGACGTGGTGCGGCAGTTCTTCCTGCGTCTTTTCCGCATCCAGACCCCAGAGCTCCGCAGCGTCGAGCAGCTTGATTTCGCCGTCGGCAACATCAATGCGGCAGGGCTTTTCGGCCCGCCCGGTCAGGATTAGACCCTCGTAGCCCGCGCGGCGCAGCATCACGCCAAACGTGCCGCCACAGTTGGAAGAGGCAATGCCGCCGGTGAGCACATTTTTTGAGGAGATGTTGAAGCGGCTGGTAGAGGGTGCGCCCGTGCCGTTGAGCGGCCCGGTGTTGATGATCACGACCGACTCCGGCGCGAAGGGATCTAACCTGGCCGGCGTGAGGTCAAGCAGCAGACGCGCAGCCAGGGCTTTGCCGCCGATGTAGCGGCGGTAATACGCTTCGGGGATCGGGTAATCCGCGCATTTACCCGTAGTGAGGTCGATTTTTGCGTAAAGCGGCAGGGTCATACATTGCCTCCTTCGCTGGCGTCGGGGGCCTGCATCGTGATGATACCGAGCGGGCAAATGCTCGCGCATAGCCCGCAGCCCACGCATTTTTTAGGGGCGCTCAATTGCGCGAAGACGTTCAAATCCCCCCGAAACGCGGGCAGTGATATGGAAAGTGCGCCCGCAGTGCAGATGTGCACACACATCTGGCAGGCGCTGCATTCTTCCGTCTTGATGCTGGGCACGTGCCACGCTTTGCGGGGCAGCTTGGGCGGGAAATCGCCATCTGCGTCGGCGACGGCCTGCTGGACGCAGGCATGGGCGCATACGGCGCATTCCACACAGCGCTTCGCGTTGATGGTATGCAGCTGGCCACGTTCGCCCGCGATGGCGAAAACGGGGCAGAGCCGCGCGCAGGCTGTGCAGCCGTTGCATTTTTCCGTGATAGAATAGGCCATAACGGTTTCCTCAAGTTTTATTTGATTTTATCATTGTATACTTCTTGAACGCGCTTGTCAAGCCCGCCGCTGCCGCATGGCGGAAAATTCCAACGCCTGTTCCCGCCGAATATCCTCCGGCGCGTACCCGAACCGGGCGGCGAACCCCAGGATGAATGCCTCCGCAAGCGCTGCCTGCCGCTGCGGGTCGCGCGTATCATAGGTTGACAGAAACGCCGCCAGCCGTCCGGCATCCCGCGCCGGGGAGCCGAAGCAGCGTTCCTCAAAGTCTACGCCATGTATTTTAGCGCCGTCAAACAGGAAGTTGCGCCCGTTCACATCTCCGCGCGATTCACCCGGCGGTAGGGCGGCGTAAAACGAGGCAAACCAATCGCAGAGCGCAGTCGCCAGCGCTTCCTGGTCGTAGTTCCCGCGTTCAATCAAGTCGGGCAGCGGTTCGCCCGGCAGATACGCCATCGTCAAAACGTAGCCCTGGCAATCCAACACCTCCGGCACAGCGACGCCTTTTTTATGCAACTCGCGCAGAATCGCGGCCTCCAGCGCGGCGGCCCCGGGGTTTTGAACGCGTTTATGCACTGTGCCGTCCCGCAGCGTGACCTCGTTGCGCTTCGAGCGAAATTGCGTTACTTCAGCCGTATGACCACCTCCGCGCCCTCACGGTATCCCTCAAGCTCGCGTACCACGCCAATTGCCGCGTTGCGCAGGATTTTCTGAACAAAAGGTACCATGCGCAGCGGAGTTCCGTCCACTGTGAGGGTGATGTCAACGCCCGCGTCGGGGTCGTTCGGGTCGTAGCATTCCAGGTAGTCCGGCACCTGCGCTTGCAAAAAATCGCATAGGGCCGAAGCGTCTTCCAGAGCGTTAAAGGCGGGCAGCGACCGATATTTCTGTAGTTCCGCGCCGATTCGCCCGGCCAGGCAAATCGCGTCTTCGCGCCACTTCAGTTCAAGCCCTGCCACGTTGTGCGCGCAGAGGATAGCCGGTACGCAGAGGTCGTCAACGCCCTCCAGCGCAACCCAGTCGTACTCCCTATAATGCCGCAAAATTGACTGCATGCGCAGCTTTTCGGGGTAGAGCAGATCGGTCTCGTGATAGCCGCGCGCCGTTACGAGTTCGGCTCCGGCGGCGCGGTGCCGATGGGTGTTGCTGGTGGGCGAAGGGTCGATCGCGAAGGCCTCGTAATGGATTTCCTTCACGCTGCCAACGCGGTACCCGCGGCGGCAAAATTCCGCAACGACCGCCTCAACGGTGGTGGTTTTGCCGCTGCCGCTGGTGCCAACGACCGTAAAGACCTTCATAATATGTAGTTTCCTTTCAGAGTCCAAAGCATTTCGCCCGTCACAAGCGCCGTTGCCCAGACGAGCACGGCCGAAAAGGCCAACCAATCCCGCCCACGCATGCGCAGTGGCGCATAGGCGCTTCGTTTCTCGGAAGCCCCAAAGCCACGCAGTTCCATCGCCATGGCCAGCGCGCGCGCGCTGAAAAGACCTGTGGCGATGGTGGGCATGAGCAGGTAGGTATAAATTTTGAAGCGTGTGCGCCATTTCATATGGCGAAAATCGACGCCGCGCAGCTGCATGGCCGTCAGGGAATCCCGAAAACTTTCGCGGAACTGCGGCAAAAACCGCAGGCCGACACTCACCATATAGGCCAGCCGATAGGGCAGGCGCAGTTGGAGCATTGCCTGCACAAGCATATATCCGGGGTAGGCCGCCAGCAGAGCGCCGCCAAGCATCAGGATGGCCAGCCGCTCCAGCACCGCTGCGCCCGCAAGCGCGCCCTGCCGCAGGTCGCCGCTGAACAGCGCCTGCAACAGAGTTACGCCGATCAGCGTCGCCCAAAGTCCGCCCAATCGCCGCAGCACCCGTCCAAACGGCGCTCTGGCACAAATGGCCGCCACAATAGCCGAAAGCAGTACCGGCGTCATTGGCAGCGCCTGCCGCAGCAGAACGCAGGCCGTCGAGATCAAAAACATAAACAGGAACACGACGCGGGGATCAGTTCGTATATTATCAATGAGCCTCTCTCATTTATCCGTTCTCCATCCGCAGTTCGCGCGTGGAGTGGGCGCTAACAAAGGCTTCCTCGTGGCTGATGAGCAGCAGGGAAACACCGCCGCGCAGGCATTCACGCATCGCTTCGGCCAGCAGCGTCCTGCGCCGCGCGTCCAGGCCGGTGGTTGGCTCGTCCAGCACCAACGCGCCCGGTTGGCCGAGCAGCAGTGTGCAGATGGCAAGGCGTTGCTGTTCGCCCCGACTGAGGGTGTGCGTACCCCGCGCAGCCAAATGTGCCAATTCGAAGCGCAAAAGCAACTCCTCCGCCCGGCGGTTCGCTTCTTCCGGCGGAGTGCCCTTCAATTCCTGCGTAAAGGTCAATTCCTCCAGCGCCGTGGGCGCGAACAATTGCCGCGAAGGTTCCTGAAAGAGATAGCCGATCCGGCGGCCCCGCTGCCCTAGGCTCCAACGCGCCGTATTCTCCCCGTCGAACAGCACTGCGCCGCTCTGGGGCTTCAGCAGACCGCAAAGCAGCTTGCCAAGGGTTGTTTTCCCACTGCCGTTGCGCCCGGTGACGGCCACGGCCTCCCCGGAGGCAACAGAAAAACCGACCCCGCGCAGGCGGAATCCGGTTCCGGGGTATGCGAAACACAGGTCTTGAACGTCAATTCTCATGTTACAGCCCAATCGTTCGGTGCGCAAAAGCGCAGCGCGTCTCGTCGTGATCCACAAAGAGCATCGTCTGCCCTGCGCTGCGCAACTGTTGCAGTACCGACAGCATATGCGTGGCGGCGTCGCTATCCAACTGGCTCAGCGCTTCGTCGAGCAGGAGCAGCCGGGGGCGCAGCGCCAGCACTGCCGCCAGCGCCAGCAATTGCTTTTGCCCGCCGCTGAACAGGGCAGGGGAGTCACCACGTCGCTCCCACAAGCCAACGGTCTCCAACGCCTCGCGTACGCGCACGCGCATTTCCTCCGGCGGGACGCGCAGATTTTCCAGCCCGAAGGCGACTTCCAGCTCCGCCGTGCCGCAGAACAGCTGCGTGTCGGGGTTCTGGAAAACCATCCCGACCATGCGGGTTCGCTCCGCCGTCTCGTATGCCCGCGGGGGCCTGCCAAACAGAAGCAGTTCGCCCGTGATCTCCGCGTCGATGCTGCCAGGAATCAACCCGCATGCGCATAAAAGCAGGCTGCTTTTGCCCGCGCCGGAATCGCCACGCAGCGCCACGGTCTCGCCCGCCGCCACGGTAAAATCCATCGGTGCAAACACGGGCGCCGCGCCGCCGGGATACGTCAGCGTAAAGCCTCGGGCCTCCAAAGCGAAATCTGTCATGTGAGCGTCACGTCCGTCAGCAGTTTGCACCAGCGCTGGCTGAACTGATCCTTCGCTAAAATCATGCGGAAAGGCCCTTCGTCGCCGCTGTCGATGACGATAAAACAGCTCTCCTCGTTCAGAGCATCCGCGATGGGCAGGGCCGAGGCGTAGCCGTCCGAGGCGGTGAACGCAGCGGTCTTGAAACCGGTAGGGTCGATGTTTTTCGCGCGAAGCACAGCCGCGAAGGGCACGCCGGTAAAGGCGCGCGTCTCCGGATCCTTGCCGCTTTTCTTATAAACGGCTTCGATTGCCTGCGGCTCCAGCGCCTGCAGCTCTTCCATAGTCACCTTGTGGGTGACTTTTTGCTTCCCTTCGCCGGTGACGATCAGAAATTCAGCGTCGTTTTGCAGCTTTTTTTTTGCGGTAGCCTGCGCACCGTTCAGCGCAGCCAGAATTGCGGCACCGGCGGTCAGCACCGCCAGCACCGCGATCACAATGCCGGTAGATTTTTTCATCGAGCGGCCTCCCGCCTATCGTATGATATGCCATCGCTTCAGCTGCTTGGTGATACCCCAGGCGGCAGCGCCGCCCAGGCCGCCGCTGAGCGCAGCCACGAACAAACTGAGCAGCAGGGGGATCAGCGGCAGGGAAAAGAAGACGTAATTGACCGACACCGTGCCCGCCAGATTCGCCAGCAGTCCGGCGAAGCAGCAGGCGGGCAGGTTCGCTCCCTTGCGGGCAAGGAGCAGAAACATCAGGTCAACCGCCAGCCCCGGCAGGGTGTAAGTGACCAGGCTCAGCGCACCATGGGAGCCGGAGAGGCCCGCCGCCAGCACGATCAACGCCTGACACAACCCGCAGAGCGTACCCGCACCCCGTGCGCCGGTCAGCGAAGCGGCCAGCACCAGAAAGAGCATATAAATCCCCCCGGCGACCGCGCCCCCGGGGATGAACAGCGGCCCGGTGACGAGGTGCACAAGCGTGGATACAAGCGGCTTAACGCCGACCCCCAGCGCCGCCAATATGGCGATGAGGAGCAGGTGAAACAGGGAATATCGGCTCAGCCAGCTCTCTTTTGAGCGGCTGGTCGACTGCCGCGTGTTCTGCTCTACGCTCATTTCAAGTTCCGCTTTTCGGATTCCGGGAGGTCAAGCCCCAGTGTGCCGCCGGGGTTCATGATGTAATCAGGGTCAAAATATTCCTTCAGTGCGCGAATCACCGCATATGAGTCGCTGCCCAGCTGGCCTTCAAGCCAAGGGCCGAACATCTTGCCGATCCCATGGTGATGGCTCATGGAAGCCCCGCTCTTCTGGATTGCGTCGAGAATGCTCGCGTGGAATTTGCGGAACTCCTCTGCGTCATTCTCAAGGATGATGAAGATCCAATAGAGGTTGCCACCCTGTGGGTAGACGTGACTCATATGGGTCATGCAAATGGTGTTGGGCCGCGCCTTGACCACCTTGCGCACCTCAGCGTGCACCTTTGCCATCTCGCTCCAGTTGACCGAGCATTCCATCGTATCCATCAATATGCCGAAGTCCTGCAAGGTGTCGCGCAGATAGGGGTCGGAGAAGCGCCCGTGCTCCCAGCCCTTACAGACGTAGCCGGTCAGGCTCAACCCGCCGTAACGATGCGCCACGCGGCGCACATTTTTGGCCGTATTCTTGCTATAGCCCGCTTCCCCGTTGGTGAAGCCGAGGAAGAGGCACATCTCGTTCATCTTCATGCCCTTGACGCTGAAAAGGTGCTTCAATGGGCTATCCATCACGCCGTACATATTGAGCATGATGCTGGTCTCTTCGGGGTCGCTCAGGCGGAAGACGCTGGGGTTGCCCGCTTCGCTCTGCATGATTTCGCGCGCGGCGGCGATGCCGGTCTCCCAGTCCTTGAACATGTAAGAAAAGCGTCGCACCGTTTCGGGCATATGGCGGCAGATTTTCAGCGTCACATGCGTCAGCACCCCGAAGGTGCCTTCGGAACCCATCATGACGGCATCGAGATCGGGGCCGGTGGCCTTGCGGGGGTGGCTGTCTGTGTTAACCACGCCCTTGGGTGTGGCATAGCTCTGCCCCAGCACCATGTCCTGGATACAGCCGTAATAGGTGGAGTTTTGGCCGCTGCCGTGGGTGACGACCCAGCCGCCGACGGAGCTGTGCTCGAAGCTCTGCGGAAAATGCCCCAGGGTATAGGCCCGCTTTGCGCCGAAGACCTCCACGGCGCGGTTGAGCAGATCCTCGATTTTCGGGCCGCTCATGCCCGATTCGACGGTGATCAGCTGGTCCACCTCGTTGAACTTGACGACCTTGTTGAACCGCAGGCGCATATCCAGCGAAATGCCGCCCTTGACGCATTCGACGCCGCGCGTGACCGAACTGCCGCCGCCGTAGACATAAAGCGGAATCTTGTGTTTGGTGACATAGGCAACGATGGCCTCGATTTGCTCCCGGGTGTCCGGGTAGACAACGGCGTCCGGCACGTTTTCGACAGTCTTGTTGCGGGCGCGCAGGATGTCGTACATTGTCTTGCCGTAAGCCACGCTGAAGCGGGCGTAGTCGTCCGTGCGCACGAATTCGTCGCCAACAATTGCCTTCAGCGCCGCGATGTGCTCCTCGGCCAGTGCGATGGGGATGTCGAATTTCACTTCGTCCAGGCCGAGATCCTGCTGATAATCGCGAAAGGTATCCTCACTGATTCCAAAACGCTGCAGCACGTCGCGGAACAGGCCCTCACGGGGGGCTTTGATCTGCTCCGGTACGCCCCACTTGAACACAGAACGGTAAGAATTCTTCGGGATTTCGCCCTGAAACCACTTGGGTTCAAAGCCTTTGTAGGGATGGGACATGAGATCACTCCGTTTCTAGACATTAGATATTAGACTAAAGATTTTAGATGGAGACGTTTCTATATTAAGGCGGTTGCGCGGCGCGGATTAGGAAATGATCCCTTTCATCTCCCGGTAAAACGGCTTGAGCCGGTCGAAAACTTTTACGTAAATCTCTTCATACAGCTTGCGGTAAAGCGCAGCCTGTTCGGCGTCGGGCTGGAATGCCTCCTGCGGGTGCACCATGGCGGCAACCGCATCTTCGTAGCGCTGATGCACACCCATGGCAACAAACGCGACCAGCGAAGAACCAAGCCCCGTGACCTCGTGGGTGTGGATGCGCCGCAGCGGCAGGCCAAACATGTTGGCCGTGATCTGGCAGATTTCCGTGCTCTGGCTGCCGCCTCCAGCTACCCTCAAGCCCGATACCTTGCACTTGCCGCGCTTCTGGATTCCTTCAAGGCCTTCCATCAGCGCGAAGTTAATGCCCTCGATCAGCGCGCGGTAAATGTGCATGCGGGTGTGGTTATCCGAAAAGCCGATGATGGAGCCGCGCGCGTGCGGCATCACCAAACCGGGCGTGAAATAGGGGTGCAGCATCAGGCCGTCGCAGCCCGGCGGCACTTCACAAAGATGCCGGTTTAGCAGGCTCTCAACCGAGACGCCCAGCCGTTCCGCCTCCGCACGTTCCAGCGCGGCGAATTCCTTCTTGAACCAGCTGACCAGCCAATAGCCGCGGTAAATTTCCACCTCGGGCGTATAATACCCCGGCAGGACGGAGGAATAGGGCGGAATGAACGGGAAGGGTTCGACGTAATCGCGGGTGGTGATCTCAACGGTGGCGGTGGAGCCAAAGCTCAGCGCAGCCGTATCCGGCGTCAGGCAGCCAAGGCCAAGGGTCTCGCAGGCCTTGTCGCTGCCCGTGGCGATCAGCGGAAGCCCCTCGGGGATCCCCGTCTGTTCGGCGGCCTCCTTCGTAATCTTGCCGAAGATTGCGCCGGCCTCCACCAGTTCGCAGCATTGGTCGTCGCGTACGTCAAAGATGGAGCGGGTCAGGTCGCCCGGCTTCATCCAGGCCCTGTTCTTTTGCGAGAACGGAACGTGCCCCACGGTGCTGGCCACGGCGTCGGCCAGGTTGCCACAAAGGCGGTGGGTCAGCCAGGCCGAGAGCAGGACAAACTTCGCGGTCTTTTGCCAGAGCTCCGGCTCATGCTCGGCGATCCAGTTACACGCGCTGACCCGGCGCTGGTGCGTGACGGTATCCGACATGCCCAGCAGGCGAAACAGCGCACCCGGCAGCTTCGCGACGGCGGTGTTTCCGGATTCCCGGCTGTCAAGCCAGAGGATGATATCCCGCAGGGGACGCATATGCTCGTCAAGGCAGACGCAGCTGTCGCGGATCGTACTCGTGGTTACGGCAATGATATCGCCCCAAAGGGATTCCTGCCGTGTCTTGAGCTGTCGGCAGCATTCGCAGATGGCGGCCCAATAGAAATCCGCGCTCTGTTCAGCCCAACCGGGATGTTTGGAAAAATAGGGCTGGGCATAGCTTTTTTGTGCCTTGTCGACGATGTTCCCCGCGCTGTCGCAGAGCAGAGCGCGGGCGCTTTGCGTGCCCATGTCGATGGTCAGCACAAGAGGTGTGGATGGCATAGGCTCCCCTCTTTCTTCGTTATTTAGGCGATACGCCCCAATCGCAGGTCGCGATGAGATTGCCATCGCAGACCGGCGCAAGGCTTCGTATGACATCGCCGCAGGCGACGGGGCGCTCCACCACGATGCCCGCGATCAGCGCCATCACCTCGTTGACTTTGCCCTTTGGGATTTCGATATCCGTGCGCACGGGCAGCATCGCGCCGGGGCCGACGTTCGCGCGCACGGTGGAGCAGAGACTGCGCATGGGGTGCGTCAGCTCCGCCAGCGCGAAGGCCTCGCCCCGCTTGCAGGCGTTGCCCGTCACGCGCACGCCGCCGTCAATCAGTTCGGCTTCAAGGCGGCAGCCCGTGGGGCAGGTGATGCAGATGAGTGGTTGCATATGTCTCTCCTAATCCATTCGCTTGTGCATGAATACCATGTACCCCGCATGCCGGAAACCGCGCTCTTTGAAGAACGCAAACGAGGGGTATTCCTTATCCGTAAGCAGGGAAATACTGACCAGCGCATGCGCTTTCGCGTATGCCTCAACCGCTTCCATCAGCGCTTTGCCGCAGCCCCTGCGCTGGCTGTCAGGTGAAACGAACAGTTCGTCAACAAAGGCATCGTCGCCCTTGCAGTAGGTTTTGGCGTGGCAAAAAGCGGCCCCCAGCAACGTGTCGTCTTCCCAAAGCGTAAAACCGAAGAACCTTTTGCTCTCCGCCAGTTCCCGCAGGCAGGCATGCGCCGTCTCAGCGGTCCAGCAATTATACCAGGGGGCCTCGTTAAACACTCGCATAAACAGCGCGGCGCACTGTGGCAGCGCGTCCGCTGTAAATTCTTTGATCAATCAGTACGCCTCCATTTCCAGCGTCACCGCGTCGCCCTCTTGCAGCCCTGCTTCACGCAGATCAACCGTCACGCGTTCCATCTCCGGCGGGCGCAGCTGGTTATACCGTTTTTGCAGCAGGATTTTGTCGCCCAGGCGGACGGTCAGCCGCGTCTTTCCGCGCTCCTCTTTGGAGCGGAAGAACAGCGTCAGTTCCTGCGGCGCCTCACTGAGTTCAACGCGCTGCGGTACGGCATAAAGGAAGTTTGCGTCCGCCCGCACCTCCGCGTAGCGCCGCGCGCAGGGCATATATTGCGCCGCTGCGCGGCCCGCCGCCGCGCCGCTCTCGCTGACGTAGTCCACAAGGTCGTTGACGTGTGCCGCATTGCCGCAGCTGAACAGGCCCGGCACATTTGTCATGCCGCATTGGTCGCAGACAGGGCCTTTCGTGACCGGATGCAGTGCAACGCCCAGGGTCTCGGCCAGCTCGTTTTCGGGGATCAAGCCCACCGAAAGGATCAGCGCGTCGCATTCAATCCGCCGCTCCGTGCCCGCGACGGGTCGCATGGCGTCATCAACGTCGCTGATTTCCACAGCTTCCAGCCGCTGATGCCCAAACACGCGCGTCACCGTCTTTTGCAGGTGCAACGGTATGTCAAAATCGTTCAGGCACTGCGCAATGTTGCGCGGCAACCCGCTGGGAATCGCCTTGGCCTCATACACGCCCAAAACCTTTGCGCCCTCCAGGGTGAGGCGCCGCGCCATAATCAGCCCAATATCGCCCGAACCAAGGATCACGCAGCGTTTGGCGGGCATCTGGCCCAAAATATTCGTATAATACTGCGCGCTGCCCGCCGTAAACACGCCTGCGGGCCGTGTGCCGTGAATCGCGATCTGCCTTGCCGTGCGTTCGCGGCAGCCGGTGGCAAGAATCACAGCCTTGCTGTTTACCCGCCGCATGCCGCCCGCGCCGACAAGCTTTAATGAAAAGCCCTCGCCCTTGGCCACGGGCGTGATGGTATCCACGAAAGTCTGCAAAGATACTTGCACGTTCGTCTCGCGTATCTCATTGATGAAACGCTGGGCATATTCCGGCCCGGCCAGTTTTTCGCCGTAGCGCACCAGGCCAAAACCGTCGTGTACACACTGCTTCAAGATTCCGCCCAAGCGCGCCTCGCGCTCAACGAGTAAGCACCGCGCGCCTTCGTTTGCGGCGGCGATGGCGGCGGCCAGCCCGGCCGGCCCGCCGCCGATGACGGCAACATCCACGGATTCGCTCATATGGCATCGCCTCCCTTTTGCTTGGTGGAGCCATAGAGCAGTTCACTGCCCGCCCCGCTCTTGTGGACCTGTGCCAAGGGGATGCCCAGCTCTGCGGCAATTACCTGCGCGACCAGCGGGCCGCAAAATCCGCCCTGGCAGCGCCCCATCCCCGCCCGCACGCGCCGCTTGACGCCGTCGACGGAATCGCAGGGCAGGGGACGGCGCAGTGCGGCGAGCACCTCGCCCCGGCTGACCTGTTCGCAGCGGCAAAGAATGACGCCATAATCGGGGTTCTGCCGGATCAACGCGTCGCGCTCCGCCTCGGGCAGCGCGGCTGCGTCAATAATCGCGGGCCGGATGGGGTCAAACGCGCCATTGCGTTCGACCGGTATATCAATTTTGCCGCTCAGGTATTCCACGGCCATTTCGGCCAATTTGACGCCCAGCGCGGGCGCGGCTGTCAGGCCGGGGGATTGAATCCCCGCAGCATGCAAAATATTCGCGGTATATTGCCCGGGGCCGATGACGAAGTCCTCTTCAAAGGTCGCGGCTCGTACGCCCGTGAAATAGGTAATGATTTGCGCTTCGCTCAGCTTTTCGCTGGTCTTGCGCTGCTTGTCAAAGACAACCTTTATGCTCTCCGGCGCGGTGCTGAAGTCCTCCTTTTCCGGGGCTTCCACGGCGTTTGGCCCGAGCAGGAGGTTGCCGTGCACTGTGCGGATCACGCCGCCTCCCTTTGTGTGCGCACCTTTGGAATGGCCGGTGAAGAGGGTGGAGGCGTGGAATCTGGAAATCGAGTCGCTGATCTTTTTATCCAAAATGGAGTTGGTGCCCCGGCGGGGGTGGATCGAAAAAAAGCGGTCACCCGCCATGGCGGCGACATCCTCAGCGAAGACGCCCGCCGCGTTGATCACTAGCTTCGGGCGAACCGTGCCCCGGTTGGTGCGCACGGCCGTGATTTTGTGGAACCCATGTTCGTCCGTCTCAAGCTCCATGCCCAGCACGGCGGTGTTCATGCTAAACCGCGCGCCGTTCTGAATGGCGTTTTCCGCGTAGGCGATGGTAAGGCTATAAGGGCAGACGCTGCCCGCAGTGGGGAAAAACAGCGCGCTGCGCAAATCGGGGTGCAGGTGCGGCAGCGTGCGGAACAGCGCCTTCTTACGCAGCACATGGTTGGGCACCTTCATGTACATCCAATACAATTTTGTGAGATAGAGCAGGAATTGCGGGAATTTCTTCGGGAAACACAGATACTGCCCTTCGCGCGTGAAGGGCACCTGTAAATCCGCACAGACCTGATCATACATCGCGTTGCCGCGTCGGTTGTATTCGTATTTCGCACTGTGTTTATGCAAATCAAGGCCGGGGTGGATCATGCCGTCGTTGCGCGAGGAGGTGTGCATCGCGACGTCACATTCCTTGTCGACCAGGAGCACGTCAAGCTTCCAGCGCCGCAACTCCCGGGCGATGGCGCAGCCCACAACGCCCCCGCCAACGACCAGAACGTCGGGCGAATCGCCTTCGAGCGCGTCGTCCTTGAGGGCCGGCAGGCGCGCGGGCGTGGGCGCGGGGCCGGTATAGCGCACGTCGTTCACGAGGCAGCCAGGGCTTTTATAGAGTTTGGCGGCCATATGCCCCGCCGCCACGATCTCCTGCCAGTCGCCGCTTTCGCCCTCCAGGGCCAAATGTCCACGCCGCTGCGCGACGGCATATCGCTCGCCGAAGCGTTTGCGAAGCTTTTTGTTGATTTTTTGAATGTTCATGTCCACCCCACCCCTACTTTAACATATTATAACTTTCTGTTGGATTGCTGTCAAGCCAAAGATATACCCAGCCCGCGCCAAAGCAGTTGTAAAACGGCAAATAATATGGTAGAATAGAACAGCGCTGTTTTTTGGTGATGCAAGAAATATTCGAAACATAAGGGGGATGGTTAATTTTGGAGTTATCAAAACGGAATCTTTGGACCTACATTTTCGGCGGTATTGGACGTGACATGGCGGGCACGCTGTGGTCCGGTTCGCTGATCACCTATGTACTGTATACGAAAAACCTGGATGACTGGCAGTTCTCCGTCATCAGCATCCTGATGGTCACCGCCCGGATCTTTGACGGACTGAACGACCCGGTCATGGGGAATGTTCTGGAGGTCACAAGAACGAAATGGGGCAAGTTCAAGCCCTGGATCGCCATCGGCATGCTCGCCAGCGCGGTCGTGTTCATTGTCTCTTTTTCCACTACCCTGGACGGCTGGTCCTATGTCGTGCTGTTCGGTGTGCTGTATTACATCTTCAGCATCGTCTTCACGGTGAATGACATTGCCTATTGGGGCATGCTACCCTCGCTGACCAGCGTGAAGGAGGAGCGCGACCTGCTCACCTCAAGAGCGGTTATGTTCGCCGGCATCGGCGCGGCGCTTGCAACCCTGTTAGTGCCGACTTTCACAGCGGGAAAGTACGCCATCGGCGGCAACGCGCTGACGGCATATAGGTACATCGCCATCATGTTCGCTGCTTGCTTCGTCGGCGCGCAGATGATCACCCTGGTTGGCGTCAAAGAAAAACCGCTCCCCCCCAAGGGGGAGATGACGGTCAACCGGGTGAGTCTCAAGACCGTATACCGCACCATCCGGGGCAATGACCAGCTTTCGTGGGCAATTGCGGTTTTCCTGATGAACACCATCGGCAACACGCTTCTTGCGGGCGGTCTTGGCACAAGTTACATTTATTTTGAATTTGGCTATAATGGGCTGCTATTTACGATTTTTTCCGCGCTTGGGGGGATTGCCTCCGGCGCAGTGATGCTGTTCTTCACCCCGATCTCCAAGCGCTTTACGCGCCGCCAGATGATGAACGCCGCAGCGGCGGGCATCGTCTGCGGCTACGCACTGATGCTTTTGTTTGGGCTGTTCGTACCGGCCAGCGCGGGTATGCTGAAGTTCGCGCTGCTGATGGTGACCAACATTTTCTCTTTCACCGGGCAGAGCATCTATTACCTGATCCTGATGATCTGCATCGCCAATACCGTGGAATACAACGAATGGAAGACCGGCGTTCGTTCCGAGGGCATCATCTTTTCGGTGCGCCCGTTTTTGACGAAGCTGGGCTGGGCAGTCGTGCAACTGATCGTCTTGGCAGTGTTCCTGATCACCGGTGTGCGGGATTACACCAACCAGATTGCCGTCATTGAAAACAACGCCGTCCGTGAGATGATGAGCGAAGAGAAAAAGGCAGCGCTCATCGAAGGCGTGCTGCAGAGCGCTCCGCATAAAAACGTGATGATATTGCTGGCTTTTATGACGCTGGTCCCAATCGCGCTTGCCATCGGCGCACATACTATTTATACCAAGAAGTTCAGCCTTGACGAAGAGCGCTACGCGCAAATCGTCGCGGAATTGAAGGCACGCCGGGCGGCGCGAGAGGGGCAGATCACATGATTACCATCGCTTCTTTGGGCCTTGGCAGCCGGGGCAGCGTCTATCTGGGCGGCCTTTCGCGCCACGGTGACGTCGCGGTCGCGGCGCTCTGCGACACCAACCCTGCTATGCTGGCGGGCGCGGCGGAGCGGTTCCCGCAGGCGAGGCGCTTCGAAAGCGACGCCGCCTTCTTCGCGGCGGGGCGTCTGGCTGACTGGCTCGTCATCGCGACGCCCGACCCCTGCCATTATCGCCACGCGGAGGCCGCGCTGGCGCTGGGTTATCATTTGATTTTGGAAAAGCCCGTGACCGCCAACCCGGCCGAGATGGACGCCCTTTGCGCAAAAGCGAAGGCGACGGGCGCGCAGGTGCTGGTCTGCCACGTGCTGCGCTATTCGCCGTTTTTCCGTGCGGTCAAAGGGATCATCGACAGCGGCGCGCTGGGGGAAATCGTGAATATTGCACACGAGGAAAACGTGGGCTACTGGCATTACGCGCACTCCTATGTGCGGGGCAACTGGCGCAATACGGAGGTGGCCGCGCCGTTCCTGATGGCGAAATGTTGCCACGATTTCGATCTGCTGTACTGGCTGGCGCAAAAGCCCTGCGAAAGCGTACAGGCCTACGGCGGCCTGCGTTACTTCAATCGTGAACATATGCCGGAGGGCGCGACTGCCTATTGCCTGCAAGGGTGCCCGCATGTGAAGAGCTGTGCTTACAGCGCCGAAAAGCTCTACCTGAAAAAACTAACGCCGCTCTTTTGGGGCAAGCGCGTCGCGGCGGGTTTGCCCAAAGCTCCGCCAAAGGCGGAACTGCGCCGCATCCTCGAAACGGGCCAATATGGGCGCTGCGTATACCAGAGCGACAACGATGTCTGCGACCACCATTCCGTCGCCATGCGCTTTGGGGGCGATTTGACCGCGACGATGAGCGTCAGCGCCTTCAGCTTTGGTTTCACTCGCCGCATCCGCGTGCAGGGAACCAAGGGCGAGCTCTTTGGCCGCGACCACGCCATGCGCTTGCATCTGCACGTCTTCGGCAAGCTGCCGCGCATCGTGAAGGTGCGGCGCGGCAACCTCTTCAGCGGCCATGGCGGGGCCGACGCGGCGTTCTGCGACGCCGCTCACGCGGTGATGGCGGGCGGGCCGATTGACCCGGAAAACATGACCACCATCGAACAGACCAAAATTTCACATAACATCGTTTATGCAGCGCTGGCGTCGATGCAACGCGAATGACGAGGGGAGGCAGAACTATGCTCGAAGAATTGCTCGCGCGGCGGAACCTGCCCGATCCGCTTGCCTTTGCGGACGGAACAAAGGTGCGGGACGCAGAACAGTGGCGGCGGCGCAGGCAGGAGATAGCGCAGACCCTTTGCCGGGAGGTATACGGCTTTTTGCCGCCTCCGCCCAGGCGATGGCGGGCTGAGATTGTGGAGGAGGACACGCGGTTCTGCGCCGGAAAGGTGACGCTGACCAAGGTTATGCTTGCCGCCGCGCTTGAAAACGGCGAATTTGCCTTTCCGATCTATTGCGCCGTGCCCAAGGCCGCGCAGCCCTGCCCCGCGTTCGTGCACATCAACTTCCGCGACGCCGTGCCGGATCGCTATATGCCGACGGAGGAGATCTGCGACCGGGGTTTCGCGGTGTTTTCTTTTTGCTACACGGACGTGACATCGGACAATGGGGACTTTGATGACGGCCTGGCGGGCGCGATTGAGCGGGATGCGCATACCGGCCCCGGTAAGATCACGCTTTGGAGCTGGGCGGCCATGCGCGTGATGGACTATATCCAGAGCCTGCCCTGTGTCGATCAGCGTAACGTCGCCGTGGTCGGGCATTCGCGCCTGGGCAAGACGGCGCTGTTGACCGGTGCGCTCGATGAGCGCTTCGCCTTTGCGATCTCGAACAATTCCGGCTGTTCCGGCGCGGCGCTCAGCCGGGGCAAACAGGGTGAGGATATTGCCGCCATCTGCAACAAATTCGGTCACTGGTTCTGTGGAAATTACCAAAAATACATGAACAAGGAAGATGAGCAACCCTTTGACCAGCACTGGTTGCTGGCCTTGACTGCGCCGCGCAAAGTATACGTGGCCAGCGCCGAGGAGGATTTGTGGGCCGACCCGGTCTCTGAGTTTTTGGCCTGCGCGGCGGCAGGCAAGGTTTACGGGCGGCTGGGCGTAGCAGGTTTGGTCACGCCGGATCGGCTCCCCCTGGTGGGCGAGTGCCTACAAACGGGCGGCATTGGCTATCACATGCGCTCGGGCGGCCATTATTTCAGCCGGTCTGACTGGAACCGATACATGGACTTTATGACGGCGCATCGGAACGCATAGAAAGGTCGGTTTTGCGCATTAAACGCAAAGCAACGCCTTGTCGCATTTCAACGGTTCGCAACGAAAAAGACGGCCCCGGTAGCGCGGAAAAACGCACTACCGGGGCCGTTTGACAAGTTATATAGCTTTACGCAGGTTTATTTGCAGTAAAGAACATTCGCCGGAATGGAAAGCGTCAATTGATCCGCTTTGTTTACAGAGTTTGTACGTCTCCTTCTTCCGGGATCGCGGTCTGCTCCGCCTCCCGGCGAGCTCGCAGCTCCTCGCGCATGGCTTCCTCCTCTTTTTTGCCTAAAGAATAGAAGAACGCCAGGGCGATGAAGATCAGGAAGAACGCGATGGCCGGAACAAGTGTGGCTGAGGTATACATGCGTTTGGCGACGGCGCGGGTCTGCGGGATTTTCATCTCCGCTTTTTTGACGTCGTAGCCGATTTGGTCAAGCAGGTAGGATGATCCGCTGCCCGCGAGGGTCTGGCCGATCTTGCGGGTGAAGGAAAAGAAGGCGTAGCTGGTGCCCTCGCTTCGCTCATGCGAAAGCAGCTCCTGGTAGTCGATCACATCCGCCGCCATGGCCCAAATTTGCAGGGTCAAAAAGATGTTGCCCACCCCCGTCAAAAGGCAGAACAACAGGAAGACATAGGGGTTTTCAGTCCGAACGATGAGCGCCGCGAAATTGGCAAGCGAAGCCAGCAGGATCCCGTAGGCGCAAAGACGCTTCTTCCCGAAGCGGGCCACCAGCTTGCCCAAGAAGGGCAGAATTGCGACGGTGGGCAGGTAAGTGGCGACAGTGACGAACATGTAAAGCTTTGGCTGCTCAAAGTAATCTTTGAAAAGGAAATTGTTGAATGCCTGCGAATAGAAAGCAAGCCCGACCAGCAGCATCGAAGCGAAGCAGACGACCAAATAGGGGCGGTTGCGCAGCAGCGAGCCGATGGTTTTCATGGCGTGGTGATCTTTTTCGATCGGCGGCGGCGGTACCCGTTCCTTGGTCATCTTGAAACAGAGCATAAAGATTGTGATGCCAATCACGCCCAGAATCAGCATAGCGATGAACAGCTTTCGGTCGTCCAGGTATTCTTTGCCGGATTCTGCGGTGGAATAGACGAACATCGGCAGAATCAGCGACGCGGGCAGGCCGCCGAGACCGGATCCGATGGAGCGATAGACCGAGAGCTGCGAGCGCTCCGCCCCGTCGTCGGTGATGACCGAGGTCATGGAGCCATAGGGGATGTTGACCCCGGTGAAGCACATCTCATAAAGGATGTGGGTGATGTAGGCGTAAATCAGGTATTGGCCCTGACTTAGGCCAGGGATGCGGGTGAACAGCAGCACGGCGCTAATAGATAGGGGAACGGCGAAGATGCGCAGATACGGTCGAAATTTTCCATGCTTACCTGCGGGCCGCCGGTCAATGAACGCGCCCAGCAGCGGGTCGTTGATGCCGTCCCAGATGCGCAGCACGAGCAGCAGCACCGTGATGCTGCCCAAGGAAAGGTGCAGAACATCGGTATAAAACATCTGCAAAAAAGGGCCGATCATGCCGAGAAAGAGGCAGCTGGCAACGTCGCCCAGAGCGTAGCCAAATTTATCGCGGAAGGTGATGCCGCTGGTCTGCATGGAATACCTCCTCGTACCACAGCGTATTTTCATGAACAGTATACAACGGCGCACGGGCGGTTGTCAAATTATTTTGTGAAGGTTGCGTTTTCAAAATAGAAATGATATAATTGCCTCGTAATTGTTTCAAAGCTGCAGTTAATACTATTCCTTTGAAGAGGGGCGCTATGAACACAAATCTCCCACAGCTGCGCGAAAAAGCGATGACGCTGCCGCTGCTGCCCGGCGTCTACCTGATGAAGAACGCCAAAGGCGGGGTCATCTATGTTGGCAAGGCCAAGGTGCTGAAGAACCGGGTGAGCCAGTATTTTGGTTCGCCCACGAACCATGATGAAAAAGTGCTCGCCATGGTGGAGCGTGTGGCTGATTTTGATTACATCGTCGTCAATACCGAATACGAGGCCCTGGTGCTGGAATGCTCCCTGATCAAGCAGCATGAGCCTAAATATAATATCAAGCTTAAAGACGACAAGGGCTACCGGTACATTCGCCTTGCGGGCGGGGATTGGCCGATGCTTAGCGTCGCCAAGCAAAAGCACGACGATGGCGCGGAATACATCGGGCCTTACACCAGCGGATATGCGGTTGGCATAGCGATGGAAGAGGTGCGCCAGATTTTCCGGTTGCCGGATTGCAGCAGGCGTTTTCCGCAGGACGTCGGCAAGGGCCGCCCCTGCCTGCGCCATTTTATTGAGCTTTGCAGCGCACCCTGTGCCCGCAAAATCAGCCGGGAGGCCTATGCCCAAAGCGTGGCCGACGCCGTGGAATACATTCGCAGGGGCAGCAGCAAGAGCCTTACGGCCCTGCGTGAGGAGATGGAACAGGCGGCCGAGGCGCTGGATTTTGAACGCGCGGCTCGGCTGCGCGACCGCGTTAAGGCGATCGAGAGCATCCGTGAGAAGCAGCACGTCGTCAGCATCGCGGTCGAGGATCAGGATGTCTTTGCACTGGCGGCGGAGCAGACCCAAGCCTGTTGGATGGTGCTTCGGTTTCGGGATGGAAAATTGGCCGAAAGCGAGCATTTCTTTCTGGAGCGCCCCGAAGCTTTTTCGGAGGCCCGGCAGGAGTTGCTGGAAAGGTATTACACCCTGCGGCCGGAGGGCCTGCCGCGCCGCGTACTGCTGGACGGCGAGGTAACCGGCGCGGAATTGCTGGAGCAGTGGCTGAGTGCGCGGGCGGGGCACCGGGTGCCCGTGCAGATCGCGCAGCGTGGTGAACCGCTGCGCCTGGCGGAGCTCTGCCGCACAAACGCTCTCGAGAAATTGGCGCACCGCACGGGCCGCCAGAGCAAGAGCATCGCCGCGCTGGAGGAACTGGCCAAGTTGCTCGGCCTGCCCGCTCCGCCGGAATACATCGAAGCCTACGATATTTCGCACACCGGCGGCAGCGACAACGTCGCCGGCATGGTGGTTTTCCACAACGGAGCGCCACTGAAGGCTGCCTATAAACGATTCGCAATCAAGGGGTTTTCCGGGCAGGACGACTATGCCTCCATGGCGGAGACGCTGACGCGGCGACTGCGTCGGTGGCAGGAGGAGCCGAATACGGGCGAGGGCTTCGGACGTCTGCCCGACCTGATCCTGCTCGACGGCGGCATCGGGCAGGTGCACGCCGTTGAACCGGTGCTGCGCTCGTTTGGGCTGGAGATCCCGCTGTTCGGGATGGTGAAAGACGGACGCCACCGCACACGGGCAATTGCGTCCTCCAACGCCGGGGGAGGGGAGATCGCCTTCAACGCAACCAAGCAGGCGTTCGCCCTAGTGACGACCATTCAGGACGAGGTGCACCGTTTTGCCGTCGCCTATCACCATAAAAAACACGAGAAACGCAGCCTGAGCTCGGTGCTGACGGATATTCCCGGTATCGGTGAGGCGCGCGCAAACGCGCTACTGCGTGAGCTTAAGTCCATGAAGGCCATTCGCGAGGCGGATATTGATACGCTTGCCCGCGCCAAGGGAATGAACGCCGCCGCGGCAAAGGCGGTCTACGCGGCTCTGCACACGGATGAAACAGATCACCCAAATGAAGAACAATAGTTTATGAAAGAGAGGAACACAGCATGTTGGAACTCCCCGAGAGCTATACGCTGGCAAGACAGATGCGCGAAACACTGCGGGGCAAGACGGTTGCGGATGTGGTTGCAAACGCTTCACCCCATAAGTGGGCCTGGTTCAGCGGCGACGCGGCGGAATATGCCCCGCGCCTGCGGGGGAGGGCCGTCACAGGCGGCGATTCTTTCGGAGGCCTGGCGGAACTCCAATTGGGAGGGGAACAGAAGCTCATCTTTGGCGACGGCGTCAACGTGCGCTATTTTGCGCCCGGAGCCCGGCAGCCGGACAAGCATCAGCTGAAGAT